>JANOGB010000252.1:0-8578 GCA_031413955.1 Planctomycetota bacterium
GTCGCCTGGGGTGGGGCAAGGGCGGCGAGCGCGGCCGCGCGCGCCGCCGCGAGATCCTGCTGCGAGCCGGGGGGTCGCGAGGCCAGGAACTCCGTCTCTTCGCGCGCGAAGAGTTCCGCGAGCGCCTGCGTCACCGGCACCAGGGTGCGGCGCCCGCGCGCGAAGTCGCCGTGGTGCACGGCCACGAGGTAGAGCGGCCGCTCGCTGGCCAGGAACGGCGCATACACGCCCAGCGAAACGAGCACCAGGAGCCCGAGGCGCGCCAGGCGAAAGCCACGGCGCATGGCGAGGTGTTCCCGGGCGCGCGCCCAGATGTCCTGGCCGTGGGCGAGCTCAACCATGGCGGATGCGTGGATCGAGCGCCGCCGTCAGGAGGTCCGAGACCAGGATGCCGAGACAGGTCATCACCCCGCTGAGCGTGGTGGTGGCCATGACCACGAAGTAGTCGCGCTGCTGCAGGCCCTCGAAGGCGTAGCGGCCGACGCCGGGCAGGTCGAAGATCGTCTCGACGAGGACCGAGCCGCCGATCAGCGCGGGAAACACCGAGGCGAACAGGGTCGCGACCGGGAGGAGCGCGTTGCGCAGGGCGTGCTTGCCGACCACGAGGCGCTCGGGCAGGCCCTTGGCGCGCGCGGTGCGCACGTAGTCGGAGGCGAGCGCCTCGATCAGCCCGGCGCGCATCTGGCGCGAGAGGTAAGCGAAGCTGCCGTAGGCGAGGCACACGACCGGCAGCACGGCGTGGCGCAGAACGTCGCCGAGGGACGCGCCCTCCTGCGCCAGTCCGATCACGGGCAGCCAGCCGAGCCCCGTGGCGCCGAAGACGAGCTGCAGGAGCAGGCCGGCCCAGAAGGTCGGCAGGCAATAGAGCAGGAACAC
The DNA here is from genome assembly GCA_031413955.1 of Planctomycetota bacterium. Taxonomy (GTDB): domain Bacteria; phylum Planctomycetota; class UBA1135; order UBA1135; genus JABFRZ01. The sequence continues at coordinate 877 of JANOGB010000252.1, forward strand.
GAAGACCATGCTGGAGCGGTCCACGAGCGTCCCGGCCCGCACTGCCGCCAGGATGCCGAGCGGCAGGGCCACGAGATAGCCGAGCAGGAGCGCGGCGAAGGCGAGCGGCACGGTGACCCTCAGGCGCCGCCCGAGTTCGTCGGCCACGCGCACGTGCGGGCGATGGATCTCGTTCTTCAGGTCGCCAGCCAGGAGCCCGCCATGGGGATGCGCGCCGGAGCCGCCGAACCACGCGTGCCCCTCGGCCGAGAGATCGAACGGCCCGAGGTAGTGCAGGTACTGCCTCCACAGCGGCTGATCGAGCAAGTAGGCCCGGCGAAAGCGCGCCACGGCCTCGGCGTCGATCGCGCTCTCGCCGCTGCTGCCAGCGAGCACGAGCTCGGCCGGATCGCCGGGCGCGAGCTGCAGCAGCGTGAAAGTCAGGAAGGTGATCCCGAGCAGCGTCGGGACGAACAAGAGCAGCCGCCGCAGGACGTACGGCAAGAAGCGCAGCCCCTACTTTCCGACCGAGAGGGCCCGCGTCGGGCGCGTGCCCGGCGTGCCGGCCGGGTAGAACCAGCGGCGCACGGAGTAGCCGGGCGAGATCTTGAAGAACTGCACGCCGCGGATGTCCTTGTCGAGCGCGAACTTGCGCGGCGGCGCCTCGCGAAAGAGATAGGGCTGGACGTCTTCGTAGAGATGGCGATGCAGCTCGTGCCAGAGCTTCCAGCGCTGCTGGTCGTCGAGTTCACGCGCGCCCTGGGCGATCAGGGCATCGACCTCCGCGTCGATCACGCCGGCGTGGTTCGAGCCGCCCTTCACGGCCGAGGCGGAGCCCCACAGTTGCGTGGGGTCGTTCTCGGTCGCGTCCACCGTCCAGCCGGCCATGCCTGCGTCGAAGTCGCGCTCCTGGATGCGCTTCCAGTAGATGGCGTTGTCGAGCGGGGTCACCTTCAGGCGCGCGCCGACCTTGGCCAGGCTCTCCTGGTACATGCGCGAGAAGGTCTCGTTGGCCACGTTGCCGCTCCCGATCAGCATCTCGATCTCGAAGGGCTTGCCGTCCTTGTCGAGCACGTCGTCGCCGTCGCGGTCGTACCAGCCGGCCGCGGCGAACAGCTCGGTCGCGCGCTCGAGATCGAACTCGAGGCGCTGCACCTCATGGTTGTAGGCCGGACCGAACAAGCATTGCGAGCCGGTCGGCAGTTCGGCCAGTCCATGGGCGACGGTGTCGACGAAGGCTTGCAGGTCCAGCGCGTGCGCCAGAGCCTTGCGCACGCGCAGGTCGGAGAGCATCGGCCGGCGCGTGTTCCAGGGGATGTAGTTGAAGGACCCGAGGTAGAAGTAGCCCTTGCAGTAGCTGCGCGTGAAGGCCTCCTGTTGCGTGGCCTCGCCGAAGTACTGGTCCGAGGAGATGCGCACGGTGAAGTCGAGCTCGCCGTTCAGGAGCGCCTGGAAGGCAGCCGTGTCGTTGGCGATGCTGCGCCACACGATGCGGTCGGCGTAGCCGCCGTGCTCGGGGTCGAAGAAGCCGTCGTGGCGCTCGGCCTCGACGCCCTGCGAGGAGTAGCTCGTGAGCCGGTAAGGACCGAGTCCGACCCACTGCGTGTTGTGCTCGTTCTCGTTGATCTCCTTGGCGCACTCGCTGGCGCTGGCCTCGGCCCTGTGGCGTGGATGGTCCGGGTCGCGCAGGTCGTAGAGGTGCTGCGGCAGGATGCAGAAGTTGTCAGAGAACAGCGAGCGCGTGTTGAAGTACTGCTCGCGGAAGAAGAAGCGCACGGTGTGGGCGTCGAGCGCCTCGGCGCGCTCGATGCGTGACAGGTACGGGCGCACCCAGTCGCAGCGCACCTCGGGGTTCTGCGCGATCTGCCAGGAGAAGAGCACGTCCCCGGCGTCGAACGGGTGGCCGTCGTGCCAGCGCGCGTCCTCGCGCAGGTGGAAGGTGAAGACCGTGCCGCGCTCAACGCGCTCGACCTGGTCCTTGGGCAGCGGGTGCCCGGCCACGACCCACTGCCCTTCCTCTTCGCTGACGAGCCCGTGCCGGACGGAGCCGTCCCTGGCGACCAGGGTGTCCTCGATTTCCCAGCTGGTGGCCAGCTCGGGCACGAACTCCCAGCTCTCCCAGTCGCGCCGCACGAGCGTGGCGTGCAGCTCGAACAGCATGTTGCGCGAGTTGGAGTTGTTGAGCAGCGCGCTGTTCAGGCTGGGCGGCAAGCCATCGCCGATGTGGATCGTGAGCGTGCCGCCGTAGGCCGGTTGGACGACCTCTGCGCGTCCCGGGTTCCACTGGTCCACGGGCGCGAGCCCCGGACCGAAGTGTTTCTTGCCTGCCTGGTCCGCCGCCGTCGGGGCCAGAGCCGGAACGTCCTGCGAACGACGGTGAAACGCCGCACCAGAGCCCAGCGCGAGAGGCACGACCAGGAGCGCGAGAGCCAGGGAGAGCTGCATGCAGACGGGGCGAAGGTGTACCGAGGGGCCGATCCGGGCCGCAACCCTTTTCGAAGAAGGCTGCACCCCTCCGGAACTACGAGGGCGTACCACGGAAGTAACCCGGGGCCGCCGATCCGCACGCGAGTCGGCTGTTTTCTCTGCTTCCGTCGGGCTACGCCGACAGTGCGAAACGCGCGCGCGTCCAGGCCAGGGCACTCTCGGTCGCTTGCCCGGGGTGGAAGAAGAGATCGCTGGCCATGGCGCGGCGCAGCTCGCCGTGACGCTCGGGGTGCGCCAGGGCGTCCTCCACTGCCGCGACCACTTGCCTGGGTTCGCTCACGAGTGTGCCCGCACGCCGGCCCCAGCAATCGAGGTCGGCCATCGAACCGTTCTTGGCCAGTGCATTGGCGAGCAGCTCCGGCACGTCCAGGAAGACCATCGGGCGGTCGAGGAGCGAATACTCGCTGGCGACCGAGGAAGCATCGGTGATCAGCAAGTCGGCCAGGAAGAGCGGCGGGATGACGTCGAAGTCGCGCACGAGGCGCGTGTGCTCGTCCTCCAGCGGCGTGAGGCGCGCGCGCCAGTCGACCGTGGTGTCCTTGGGGTGATCGTGCAGCTTGATCAGGAGATCGAAGGATGCGCTGGCCCGCAGGCGCGCGAGCACCTCTTCGCCCATCGTCTCCAGCGAGTTGCGCTCCAGGCCGGTGGGCGCATACAGCACGACCGGACGGGTGCCGTCGAAGCCGTAGTGCCGCAGGAGCTCGCCCCGCTCCAGCTCGCCGTTCACCAGCCGGTCGGTCTTCATGAAGCCGATGGGCACGGCGCGCGGATCGTTCTCGGCGAAGAGTCCCGCCTCGCTGAACTTGCGGAGCATGTAGGGCCCGACGACGAAGTAGTAGTCGCAGCCCATGTTCTTGCCGCGCACCGCCCGGTTGCGGAACGAGATGCCGTGGAAGATCTGGATCCGGCTCTGCACGCGGCGCGGGTCGATCAGCTTGCTGTTGGCCGCGAAAAGCAGATCGAAATCGCGCTCGCGGATCTGCTCGAGCGTGAGCATGCGCTCGGCCGAAATGCCGAAGGGCGCGAACAGCGCCTGGGTATCGTGCTGCGTGCCGGCTTCGGTCTCGGTCTTCAGGCCGCCCGCGAACCACACCTCGACCCCCGGCGTGCGCAGCAGGTGCCGGTAGAGCGGTTGGAAGCACACGAAGTGCACGGGGGCGTAGCCTGTGAAGAGGACCTGCAGGGCGCTCATGAAGGGCTCGATTCGGAACCGTTGCCGCCCGGCGTGGACGGCAAGGAGGGGGAGGAGGGGAAAGTAGCGCAGATGGCTGGCCAGACATCCCGGCGCGCCAGATCGAGATCGCCGGGATAGTCGATCTCGATCCAGGGCAGACCGGCGACGTCCAGCGCATGGATGGTGAAGCGCGCGGCGATCCGGTCGACCGCGGCCGGCGCCCAGGCATTCGCGCCGCCGCTGGCGATCATGGCCTCGGCCTGCGCGAAGAGCTCGAGCGCCGCCGCGCCTTCGAAGCGCAGGATGCCGACGTTCTCCCCGTCGCAACGCTCGCGCTCGAGGTTCTTGCCGACGTGCTCGAGCAGGCCCGCGCGCAGCTCGACCTTCATGTGCTCGTCCTCCTGCCCGGAGCGCGAGTCGTAGGCCAGGGCGTTGCCCTGCGAGCTCAGCACCCGCCGGTAGATCTCCGGACTCGCCAGGACGTCCGCGTTGAGCACCAGGAACGGCCCGCGCACCCAATCGCGCACCAGCAGCAACGAGTAGAGGCTGTTGGTCTCGCTGTAGCGCTGGTTCTCGACGCAGTGGCAGTCGCGCCCGACCAGCGTGCGCACCGCGCTCGCGCCATGCCCGATCACGACGCAGACCTCGCTCACGCCCAGGCTGCGCAGCGCGGCGAGCTGGTGCTCGAGCAGCGCGCGGCCGCCCACCTCGACCAGGCACTTGGGCTTGCCATGGAGGCTGCCGTTCATGCGCAGGCCTCGGCCCGCTGCCAGGATGATCGCTTGCATTGCCGGAGTGCCGATCGAGTTGGCCGCCCCGGCGTCGAGGGGGGGGAGCTCAGGCCTCCGGACGGTCGAAGGACGAGATTAAGGGCAACTGGAAAATAATGCAAGATTGTAGAACAGAATACACATTTGCTGTTTTTTCAGCCGCAAGTGCGGCTCATCTGAAATACGACCTCCTACGAAAGAGGATCGGGGAGGGGCGTGGCCGGCTGCGGGGCCGAGCCCCCGAGCCCGGCCGCCCGACGCGCCCTCTTGCTCGCCCTCAAGAGCCCCCTCAGCCGGTGGGCGCAGGCCAGCGCCTTGCCGCTACGCACGCCCTGGCGCGTGAGCTGAACCAGGGGCGCGCGCAAGAGGAGCGCGTAGACGATCACCAGGAAGAGCTGGCCCGCCTCCAGCCGTCCGGCCTCCACCGCATTGGTCCCCGCTATCGCCGCGCCCAGCATGGCCACGCCGAGCACCGCATGGGCAAGCCACGTGAGGCGCCCCTGGATGCGCGTCATCGAGCCCTCCTGCGCGGCGCCGGAGCGATTGATCTGCTTCAGCTTGGCGCCCGTCTCGCGCTCGCGCCAGACCCGGTCGATTTGGTTGGCCAGCTTGCCCTCCTTGGAGCGGACCTCGAGCGCGCGCCTGAAGGTCCAGCCTGCGCCCAGCGTCGTGCTGGCGGCCAGGATCACGCCGGCAGCGGCGAAGATCGCCCCCATGGCGAGGTCCATCCACAGGAGCATGGCCGTGATGCCCACGAACATGGCCCCGTTGGTGGCGACATGCACCAGGAAGCCCTGCAGGCCGGCCTTGAGCCGGGCGGTGTCGCCGATCAGGCGTGCGACGAGATCGCCACTGCTGGCCCCGTCGGCGGGCGCCACGCGCAGCGCCTTCTTGAAGGCCTTGGCGCGCACGTCGCGCACCACCCCGATCGCGAAGCGCGCGAACTGGAGGCGCTCCACTGCGTCGGCGTAGCCCAGCGCGACCATCAACACCAGGAACACGCCCGCCATGGCCACCATCGGCGAAAGCCCGGCCGGAAGCGCGTCCAGGAGCGCGCTGGACCAGCCCTCCCCGTGACCCAACCAGGGCTTCAGCATGGCGCGCAGCGGCCAGGGCAGCGCGATCCGCAGGCAGACCACGCACAACGCCGCCAGCGCCCCCAGCAGGAAGCGGCGGCGGCGGCGCAGCGCAAAGGGCAGGAAGGTGCGCGCGATTGCCCGCCAGCGCGAGAAGGTCGACTTCTTGCGCGGGGGCCCGCGCAGGGCGTTCGTGGTGCCCTCGTGCTGCTGTTCCATCACCCGGTTTCCAGGAGAGCGTTTTGCCCTCGTTCTCAAGGCTATCCGAGCTCGCCGAAAACGGGGAGGGGCGGGGTCCTCGATGTCGAGCGCGAGCCGAGCCGCGCACGTGGATACGCGCCTCGAACCGTCCGGCAGCGCTCGGCGCTCGTCCACCCCCTGGAGCGTGCCTCTTCCATCGCTAGTGTCTCACTCCATGTCCGCGGCATGGGGTGTGCGCTTGCGTCGGGTACTCGCCCTGGCGCTCGTGCTCCCGGTCCTGTTCCTGGCGCTCGCGCTCGCTCGGCGCGCGCAGCTCCCGCGCGCCGATTTCGTCTTCAACAACGGCAACGAGGTGAGCTCGCTCGACCCGGCCGGAGTCAGCGGGCAATCCGAGGGTCGCGTGGTGAGCGCGCTGTTCGAGGGCCTGACCGTCAAGCACCCCGAGACGCTCGCGCCGCTGCCGGGCGTGGCCGAGTCGTGGGCAGTCTCGCCCGACGGGCTCACCTACACCTTCCACCTGCGCGCGGCGCGCTGGAGCAACGGGGACGAGCTCGCGGCCGCGGACTTCGTCTGGTCGTGGCAGCGCCTGCTCGAGCCCGAGACGGCCGCGCCTTACGCCTACTTGCTGTGGTGCGTGCGCGGCGCACGGACCTTCTCGAACCCGGAGCTCGATGCCCAGGCGCGCGCAACGCTCTGGCCCGCGGTCGGCATCCGCGCCAGCGACGCCCGCACGCTGGTGGTCGAACTCGACCGCCCCACGCCCTACTTCCTCGCCCTGACGAGCTTCCACCCGCTCTTCCCGGTCCACCGTCCGTCGCTCGAGCATTTCCGGCGCCGGTACCCGGAACGCTGGCAGTCCGAGTGGATGCGTCCCGGACACCTGGTGTCGAACGGGCCCTACAAGCTCGCCCTGCGGCGCGTGAACGACCGCCTGCGCCTGGCGAAGAACCCCGAGTACTGGGACGCGCGCGCGCTCGCCTTCCAGACCATCGACGTGCTCGCGATCGAGCACATCGGCACCGCGCTGAACCTGTACCTCGCAGGAGAGGTCGATTGGCTGGACCGCGTGCCGACGCAGCTCGTGCCGCGCCTCCTGGCGCGCGAGGACTTCGCGCCCGCGCCCTACCTCGCCAGCTATTTCTATCGCGTCAACACCCGGAAGCCGCCCTTCGACGACCGGCGCGTGCGGCGCGCCCTGGCGCTCTCGATCGACCGCCGAGCCCTGTGCGAAAAGATCCTCCAGAAGGGCGAGCGTCCGAGCTGGTCGCTGACGCCGCCTGGCCTCGCCGGCTATCCGCGCCCGGAGATGCAGCACGCGCCCGTGGGCGCGGATCTCGCGGACCAAGACGCCGCTCTGGCAGCGGATCGCGCCGAGGCGCGCGCGCTGCTCGCGCAAGCCGGCTTCGGACCCGGGCGGCGGTTTCCTACGCTCGCGCTCCACTTCAACACCTCCGAGACGCACCGCGACCTGGCCGAAGTGATCGCGGCCGACTGGTCGAGCGCGCTCGGGATCGAGGTCCAGCTCCAGAACCAGGAGTGGAAGAGCTACCTCGACGCGCAGCAGAACCTGCGCTACGACGTGTCGCGCTCCTCGTGGATCGGCGACTACGCCGACGCGCAGAACTTCCTCGAGGTCTTCGTCTCGGGCAGCGAGAACAACCGCACGGGCTGGAGCAACGCGCGCTACGACGAGCTCGTGGGCCTGGCCGCACGGACGACCGATCCCGAGCGGCGCCTGGCGCACCTGGCCGAAGCCGAGGCCCTGCTGCTGGAGGAGCTGCCGATCCTGCCCATCTACGGCTACGTCAGCCAGAACCTCGTGAATCCGCGCCTGGGTGGCTTCTTCGCCAACGTCCAGGACGAGCACCCGGTGAAGTTCTTGCACTGGAGGGATGCCGAGCAGCGCAAGGCCCCGGAGGGACGAGTGCGATGAGAGCGGCTGCTCCTCCTCCGGCTCACCTGGGAGCGCCGGGCTCCAGCCCGGCTCCGTTCTTCTTTCTTCTTCCCTCTCTGAC
>JANOGB010000253.1:0-14580 GCA_031413955.1 Planctomycetota bacterium
GGCCGAGCCAGGCGACGAGATCGCCCTGCGCTACTTCGTGCTCGGCTCCGGGCGCGCGCTCGAGGAACGCAGCCACGCGTTCCGCCTGCGCGCCGTCGTCCCGACCCTCGGCATCGGTGCCGATCGCACGCTCGCGCCGGATTTTCCCGGCATCGGCGACGCCGAGAATTGCCGCGACTGGGATCCTGGCATCCCGATCCAGCTCGACGCGCTGCGCGACCAGGACGAGCAGTACTGGGACGAGCACCGCGGCGCGCCCAAGGCCTTCATCGCCCTCGCGACCGCGCACGAGCTGTGGGCCAACCGCTACGGCGCGTTCACGGCCCTGCGCATAGCCGCGGGCCAGGAGACGGACGCGCTCGCGCGCCTGCACACCGTCGACCCGGGCGCGCTCGGACTCGCGCTGCGCGGCGTCTCGGCCCAGTCGACCGGCACGTCCGACTTCGGCGGTCTCTTCCTGGGCCTGTCGTTCTTCTTGATCGTGTCGGCGCTGCTCCTGACGGCGCTCTTCTTCGCCTTCTCGGTCGAGCGCCGTGCCTCCGAGCTCGGCGTGCTGCGCGTGAGCGGTTTTCTGCCGGGCGAGATCGCGCGCCTGCAGCTCGGCGAGGCGGCTTTGCTCGCCGCCCTGGGCTCAGGCTGCGGCGTGGTGCTCGGCCTCGGCTACACGCGCCTCCTGCTCGGCGCCCTGGAGAGCGCCTGGAGCGGGGCCGTGGGGCGCACCGAGCTCGTGTTCGAGGTGCGGCCTGCGACCCTGGCTCTGTCTTTCGTGATCGCGCTGCTCCTGGCCCTCGGGGCCGTCGCGCTCGTGCTGCGGCGCGCGCTGCGCACGCGACCGCTCGCACTCCTGTGGGGCGAGCTCGGAGCCGCCACGGGCGGACGGGGGCGCTCACGCGCGCGCTTGCTGTGGCTGTGCCTGTTGGGCGCGCTCGCGCTCGGATGTCTCGGCGGGGCGTTCTTCGCGCGCGGGTCGGCGGGCGGGCTGGCCTTCGGCGCGGGCTGCGCGGCGCTGCTCACCGGGCTCGTGGCCGTGCGGCACTTGCTCGCGCGCGACGCGCGGCCGCGTTCGCTCGCCGCCCTGGGCTGGACCAACGCGGCGCGCCGTCCGGGCCGCAGCCTGACCAGCGTGGCACTGACCGCGAGCGCGGTCTTCCTGCTGGTCGTCGCCGGCGCGAGCCGGCAGGGGCCGACGCCGCCGGATGCCGCCAACGTCTCGGGCACGGGCGGCTTCGAGTTCTTCGGGCGCACGAGCTTGCCCGTGCTGCACGACCTCACCTCGCCCGAGGGCCGCGAGTTCTACGGGCTCACGGCCGCGGAGCTCGCGGGCGTCGAGCTCGTGCCCCTGCGCGTGCGCGCCGGCGACGAGGCGAGCTGCCTCAACCTCGACCAGCCGCGCAATCCGCGCCTGCTCGGCGTACGCCCCGCTCTCCTCGGGGGGCGCTTTCGCTTCGCGCAGACGGCGCACGAGACGGCGGAGTCGTGGAGCTTGCTCGAGGAGGATCTCGGAGCCGCGCCTCCGGGAGAAGTCGTGCCCGCCATCGTGGACGCCATCAGCCTGCAATGGACGCTGCACAAGCGTCTCGGTGACGACCTCGACCTGATCGACGCGCGCGGCCGGCCCTTTCGGGCGCGCGTGGTGGCCACGCTGGCGGATTCGATCCTGCAGGGCGACGTGCTGATCTCAGCGGCGCGCTTCGAGGCGCTGTTCCCGGACGAGGCGGGACACCGCGCGTTCCTGATCGATGCGCCGCCGGACAAGGCGGCGGGGCTCGCGGCGCGTCTCGCGCGCGTGCTGGCCGACGAGGGCCTGGTGCTCGTGCCGGCGCACGAGCGCCTCGATCTGCTGCACGGCGTACAGAACACCTACCTGGCGATTTTTCAGGCGCTGGGCGCGCTCGGGCTCGTGCTCGGGAGCGTGGGTTGCCTCGCACTGGTGCTGCGCAGCGCGATCGAGCGCCGCGGCGAGCTGGCGCTGCTCGCGGCGCTCGGCTTCTCGAAGGGCGAGCTGCGCCTCTTGTTCCTGGGGGAACAGGGCGGCCTGGTGTGGACCGGCCTCTTGGTCGGCGCGCTGGCCGGCGCCTGTGTCGTGCTGCCGCGCCTCGAGCCGGGTTCCCTCGAGTCACTGAAAACACTGGCCGGCGTGCTGGTCGCCGTCGGTGTCTCGGGCAGCCTGTGGGTCTGGCTGGGCGCACTGCCCGCGCTGCGTGGCTCGCTGCTGGATGCCCTGAAGCGGGAGTGACGCGCACACGAGCGCGCGTACAATCGAGCGACCCGCATCGGTCCACGAAGCTCCTCCTTGCTCATGCTCCTACTCGGCGCCCTGCTCCTCGCGTTGCTTCCCGTCCCCGTGCCCCAGGAGGCGACGCGCGCAGCGCGCGACCCGAACTGGCCCCAGTTCCGCGGCCCGCGCGCGAGCGGCGTGGCCGAGGGTTTTGCGACCGTGACGGAATGGGACATCGGCTCGGGCAAGAACGTGCTCTGGCGCAGCGCGCTCCCCGGACTCGCGCTCTCCTCGCCGATCGTATGGGGCGAGCGCATCTACCTGACCAACGCGGTACGCAAGGGCGGCAAGGCCGAGCTGACCGTCGGACTCTACGGGAGCGTCGAGCCCGTGGCCGACGAGGGCGAGCACCTCCTCCAGGTGCTGTGTCTGGACCGCAAGGACGGCAAGATCCTGTGGACCCAGACCGCCTTCGACGGGCACCCGAAATTCCCGCGCCACCCGAAGGGCAGCTTCGCGGCCTCGACGCCCGCGACGGATGGTGAACACGTGCTGGCGTTCTTCGGCACCGAGGGACTCTTCTGCTACGACCCGGACGGAAAACTCCTGTGGAAGAAGGACTTCGGCGACCTGGACGCGGGCTGGTACGTGATGCTCTCGGCGAGCTGGGGTTTTTCGGCCTCGCCCGTCATCCACGAGGGCGTGGTCTACATCCAGTGCGACGTGCAGAAGGGCAGCTTCGTGGCCGCGCTCAAGGCCAGCGACGGCACGGAGCTGTGGCGCACGCCGCGCGAAGAGGTGCCGACCTTCGGCGCGCCCACCGTGGACGTGCGCGCGGGTCGCAGCCAGCTCGTGTGCAATGGCTTCAAGCACATCGGCGGCTACGACCTCGCCACGGGCAAAGAGCTGTGGAAGCTGGAGGGCGGCGGCGACATCCCCGTGCCCACGCCGGTGATCGGGGACGGCTTGATCTACATCACCAACTCTCACGGCCGCATGGCGCCGATGCTGGCCATCGATGCCATGGCCGAGGGCACGCTCGCGCTCGAGCCCGCGGACAGCCCGCACATGCGCTGGAGCGAGCTGCGCCGGGGCACGTACATGCAGACTCCGCTCGTGCTGGGCGAATTCCTGTACGCCTGCAAGGACAACGGCGTGCTGACCTGCTTCGACGCCGCGGGCGGCGAGGTGGTCTACGAGGAGCGCCTGGGCGACGGCGTGTCGGGCTTCACCAGCTCGCCCGTGTCCGCGGACGGCAAGCTCTACTTCGCCAGCGAGGAGGGCGTGGTGTACGTGGTCAAGGAGGGCTTCGAGTTCACGCTGCTCGGCAAGAGCGAGCTCGGCGAGGAGTGCATGGCGACGCCGGCCGTCTCGGGCGGCGTGCTCTACTACCGCACGCGCGGACACATGACCGCCATCGGCAGCCGGTGAGCTCGGCCCCGTCCTTTCGCTGACCCTCGGGCTGCGAAGTCGGGGCTATACTCGGCCTCGCCATGCTGGCCTTGCTCGTCGCTCTCCCCGTCTGGCTCGGCGACCAGCGGCTGGCGCGTGCGTTCCCGGCTCTCGAGGTCAACGCGCAGGGTCTCTTGACGCGCGTCCCTGCCGTCGGACTGGAGAGCGTGGATGGTCCGCGCGTTCACCTTCTGCCCGGCTTCGCGGAGTGGTTCGGCGTGGCCTTCACGGAGCGCGGCGTGCGGCGCGCGGGGGTCGGTTCAGGCAACGCTCTCGACTGGGCCGGGCGTGCGAGCGTCGTGCCCGTGGCCTCGAGCGCGGGTGAAGGCTGGGCGCATGCGCGTACGCGTTGCGGCACGCTCGAGATCCGCACCGAGTTCGAGCTCCGCGAGCCGTACCTGTTCGCGTCCGTCATGCTCGAGAACCGCGGCCCGGACACGCTGAGCGGGATCGTCTACTCGCGCGAGTGGCGCACGGGGAGCGCGCTCGGCTGGACCTTCCCGCCCGACCTGGAAGAGCGCCCCGCGCCGGCCGACGTCGGCTGCCGGCTGTGGATGCTGGACGATCTCGCGCCCGGAGCGAGCACGGGCCTCTTGTTCTCCTATCGCCTCGGCTCGGAAGAGCTTGCCCTGGGCGGCGTCGAGGTCCCGCTGGCGCTCTTCCGCAACGCCAACTGGCCGGACGGCCTCGTGCTGGGCGCCACGAACGGCGTGTCCTTCGGCGACTACGACGGAGATGGCTGGATCGACCTCTTCGCCTGCATGTCGGCGCGACTGCTGCGCAACGTCGAGGGCACGACCTGGAGGCTCGCTGCCGATCTCGACAGCGTCCTGCCCTTGACGAGCAATCGCTACGGCTCGTCCTTCGGCGACTACGACAACGACGGCTTGCCGGACATCGGCACCGAGCCGCGCGCGGGAACCAACGACTCCTGCCTGCACTTGCTCCACAATCTGGGCGACGCGCAGTTCGTGGACGTGGCCGGAGATCCAGCGCTCGTGCTCGGGCAGCCCTGCAACGCGCCCAGCGAGACGATCTGCTGGGGCGACGTGGAAGAGGACGGGGACCTGGACCTTTTCCTGCCCGTGTACCCGGGCTTCGCCGGCGGCCCGGGGAACTTCTTCCTCGAGAACCTGGGCCCGAGCGGTCCGGGCGGGGCCTACCGGCTGGTCGAGCGCAGCGGGCCCGCCGGACTGGACAACCCGCCCATGACGGCGCGGCCGGAGGGCGCGCAGTTCGTCGATCTGGACGACGACGGCGACATGGATCTCTATTCCAACGGCACGCTGTACCAGAACCGCTGCGAGGACAGCGTGGACTTCGACGCCATGGAGGAAGCCGGCTCGGGCATCGGCGCGCGCCAGGCGCTGGACGAGGGCGCGGCCTTCTTCGACTACGACCTCGACGGCGATCAGGACCTGTTCATCGTCTACACGAATCGCGGCGTGCGCTCGTGGGAGGGGCGCGGCGATGGCACGTTCCGGCCCGGCGTGGCCGCGATCGACGAGCCGAACATCGGGCTCGACCTCGGGTTCTCGGCCGAGGACTGGGACAACGATGGCGACGTCGACTTCACCACACGCCAGGTGTTCCGCCGTAACCGCTTCGTCGAGGACGGGACGCGTCATTTCTCGGTCGCCACGCACGCCATCCCGGGCAACCACCTGACCTCGGCCACGCCGGCCTGGGGCGACTGGGACAAGGACGGCGACCTCGACTGCGCGCTCGGCAACTGGCAGTCGGTCGGCCACTTCTACGAGAACACGCTGTACGGCGCGGACGTGCCCGCCGCCGAGAAGCCCTACGTGCGCGTGCGCGTCGTGCGCGACGACCCGCTGGTCGCGCGTGGGCTCGAGACCGAGTACGGCGCCAACGTCGAGCTGGTGCTGCACGGCGACACCCTGCGGCGCGAGAAGTTCGTGGCCAGCGGACACGGCTACCTGAACCAGAACGAGTACGTGCTGCACTTCGCGCTGCCGCCCGGACCCGTGCCCGGGGAACCGCTGGCCGGGCAGGTGTTCGACCTGGTGGTCGATTTCCCGAGCCGAGCTTCGCGCGGCGTCTTGCGCATCGACCGCCTCGTCAACCCGGCCCTGGGAGACATCGTGCTGGCCGAGCTCGAGGAGCGCGAGATCACCGTCTTCCGCAGCGGGCGCGTGCTCCTCGACGGTGTCGAGCGGCCCGCGCTCGCGGATGGCCGCTCGCCGCGCCTGTTCGCGACCGGCGGCGGTCTCGCGCTACCCGATCCGGTGTTCGGGCTGCCGGAGCCGACGCCCGCCGGCAGCTCGGCGCGCTGGGTGGGGCTCGAGCTCGGCACGGACCCGACGGTTCCGGCCGCGCTGGTCAAGGAGCTGGTGCTCGACGGCCAGCTCGCCGCGCCGCTCGCGGGCACCTTCAACCTCGCGCTGTGGGACGTGAGCGACCCGCTCCACCCGCAGTGCGTCCGCGCCGAGATGCGCGTGACCACGAGCCGCAACCGCCGCACGCACTTTGCATTCGTGGTCGAGCTGCGCCCGGGCCGTCTCTATCGCTGCGTCGCGCTGGTCAGCGAGCTGCGCGCGAGTCCCATCGCCGGAGCGCGCAGCGCGCACGGCCTGAGCCTGAAGGGCGGCCTCGATTTCGTGGACGTCGATCCGTCGACCGGCAAGGAGCTCGTGGAGGCCCGGCCCGACCCCGCGCAGATGTTCCTGGCCTTGCGCTACGTGGCGGGCTCCCGCGCCGTGCGCATGCGCTGATGGGCTGGCGGCGCCGCCAGCACGCCGCTATCCTCCCGGGGCCTTTTTCCGCGGATCCTCCGCGCGAGGCGGCATAGCCAAGTGGCCCAAGGCGACGGATTGCAAATCCGTTATTCCTCGGTTCAAATCCGAGTGCCGCCTCCATCTTCCCGTGGCGCGGCGGAGGTTCACGAGGCGTCGATGAGCGAGGGCGGGAGGTGGTAGGGCGATGCGCTTGCCGGATGGATCCCAGGCTCCCTCTTTGTTCCCATGAGCCGGAGGATGGCAGCCACGTGTCGCTTGGGCGTCGTGGGGGCACGAGGCGCCGTTGGGGGGGCCTGGCCCGGAAGGAAGGACGAGGTGGTTCCACTCGCTACCTTCACCGAGACCGACGACGGCGGCCATGAAAGTCCCGAAGTCCATCCGCTACCGCTGGCCCGACGAGATCCGCGACGAAGTCCTCGCCCGCCTCCTCGCCCTCAACCAACGCCGCCACGACGAAGAAGTCCGCCTCGGCCTGCACGCCAAGCCCAAGGCGAAGGGTGCGAAGTGAGGCAAGAAGGTGGCGTCGACCCAATCCGAGCTGTGCGAGGGTGAGGCGAGGATCTGAAAGAGGAGGAGCATGGACACCCGACCGCTGACCGTTCGTGAGATCTTCGGACAATCAAGGCAGTACCAAGTGCCGCTGTTCCAGCGGCCTTACATCTGGAACGAGGAGGATCAGTGGGAGCCGCTATGGGACGACGTGCGCTCCGTGGCCGATCGGCTCTTGACCCGGCAGCCCACACGTCCGCACTTCCTCGGCGCGATCGTCCTCGAGCAGATTCGCACTCCGACCGGACGTGTCGACGTGCGGCTCGTGATCGATGGCCAGCAGCGCCTGACCACGATTCAGATCCTGTTGGAGGCGTTCGCGGACCTTGCCAAGGAGATCGGCAGGCCTGGATGGAGGATCCGCTCGGGAAGTTCCTGTCGCGCGGCAGGCTGCAGATGCTGATCCTCGCGCTCGAAGCGCAGGCGCGCGGGCCGAAGACCGAGAAGCTCCGTTACGACGACAAGCTGACGGTCGAGCACCTGATGCCACAGAAGTGGGAGACGCACTGGCCGCTGCCCGAGACGATGGAGAGCGAGGAGGCGGAGGCCAACCGGGAGCGCATGCTGCAGACGATCGGGAACCTGACCTTGCTCACCAACGCGCCGTGGGCGAAGAAGCGCGAGGAGATCCCCAGGCACACCGTCCTGAGCCTGAACCATCGCGCGTGCGAGGCCGCGATCTGGGACGAGCTCGCCATTGGGCGGCGCGGCGCGGAGCTGTTCGAACTCGCCAGGGCGCTCCGGCCGCGGCCTGCTTGATCTCTTGCCGTGCCTGGCGGCCTGGAGGGGGTCGCCGGACGAACCTTCAACTTTCTTGAAGGTTTGTGTGGCTACCCGAGGGAGGATGGCGATAATCCTTCAACTTACTTGAAGGTTTGCACATGATCCAGCGATCCAGCCGGGAGTCCTGGGGGCAGCTCCTCGCCCTCGCTCGCGACCGTCATGCGGGGTACTTCACCGCCAAGGAGGCGGCCAGTCTCGGGTACGCGTACCCGCACCTGCACTACCACGCCAAGGTCGGGAACATCGAGCGCGTCGGCCACGGGGTGTACCGGCTCACGGGCCTGGAGGTGCCGCAGCACGACGACCTGGTGCAGCTCATGCTCTGGAGCCGCGATCGCGCGGACCGACCCCAGGCCGTGGTCTCGCATGCCACGGCGCTGGTGGTGTACGACCTCTCCGACCTGCTGCCTGGGCAGAACCACCTGACCGTGCCGCCGGGGTTCCAGAAGAAGGCGCCGCGGGGGTGCGTCCTGCACCGCGGCCGGCTGGCGGAGAGCGAGATCGAGGAACGCGGCGGATTTCGCGTGACGAAACCGCTGCGGACGCTCCTGGATTCGGCCGTGTCCGTTCACGTTCCCCTGGACCAGTACGATCTGGCGGTTCAGCAGGCCCTCGATCGGGGGCTGGTGCGGCGTGAGGCCCTCGAGGCGGCGGCGGAGGAAACTCCGGCGAGCGCAGACGTCGCGCGCGCGCTGCGGCACCTCGAGGAGCCATGAGCATGCGGCGCGAGCGGCACAAGAGCGCCACAGCTTTTCGGCAGGCGCTGGAGGATCGCCTGCGGCGCGAGCGCGAGCGCACCGGGTTGACGGTCGAGGCGCTGCGGAAGAAGGTGCTCATGGAGCGCTTCCTCGCGCGCCTCTTCGCCGGGCCTGCGACACCGTGGCTGCTCAAGGGCGGCTATGCCTTCGAGCTGCGCTATCGGTCCAAGGCCCGCACCACGCGTGACCTGGACTTGGCGGTCGAGAGCGCGGGCGGATCGTTGGAGGCCCGGCTGGTGGAGCTGCGTTCCGCGCTCCAGCTCGCGGGCGAGCTCGAGCTCGGGGACTTCCTGCTCTACGACGTCGGGCCGGCGAGGCCCATGACCCGCGGGGCGCTGGAGGGCGGGGGCAGATTCACCGTGAGCGTGTCCCTGGATGGCAGGCTCTGCGGGGTTTTTCCGCTCGACGCGGGCTTCGGGGATGCACGGCTCGGAGTGCCGGAGGAGCTGGTCGGTGGCGACTGGCTGGCGTTCGCAGGTTTTTCGCCGGTGCGCGTGCGGGCCATCCCGCGTGCCCAGCAGCTCGCCGAGAAGATCCACGCCTACACGTTCCGGTGGAGCGACCGCGAGAACACGCGCACCAAGGATCTGGTGGACCTGCTGCTCATGATCGAGCGCGAGGAGCTCGACCGTGAGGCGGTGCGCGGCGCGCTCCAGGCGACCTTCGCGGGCCGTGCTCAACAAGTCCTGCCGCGCGAGCTCCTGCCGCCGCCCGAGAACTGGCGCGCGCGCTTCGCTGCGATGGCGCAGGAGGCCAGCCTGGAACATCGTGAGCTCGATGAAGCGTTCGAGCGTCTGCGGGTGTTCTGGAGCGGACTCGAGCTTCCCTGACCTGTCCGTGGCAAGACCGCAGCCGCGCGCACGCCGACTCCGTTTTGTAGGCTTCCGGCCCTTCCCGAGGAGAGGGAATGCCGCACCTCCGCCATCGCTCGCGCAGCTCGGCCGCGCGCTGGGCGGCACGGAGCGTGGACAGGTCCCGCGCCCTCGTCACCTCGGCAAACTTCACCGAAGCCGCCCAGGACCGGAACATCGAGGTAGGGCTCCTCGTGCGTCATACTTCTCTCGGCTTGCACGATGCGCTCCGCCGCACGGGCGTGCTTTGCCCGATCGGCCTGGGTTCAGGACCGTGAGGGCTGGTCGTCCCTCCGGCCACGGGCGAGGAGCACGATGGAAGTGCATGTAACGAAGTGGCTTGGCCCTTTCTGGCTCATGCCGGCCTATTCCGGCTCCCGAGCGCGCCGGGCCGGAGTTTCGGCGACGGCGACACCCGGAAATGAAGCGCCTCGATCCCGCCGTCCTGGCCCACCTCGAATGGCTCGGCTTCCTCCAGCCTCGTGGTTAGGATTGCCAGTGTCTGAGGGCAGGCGCTGGCGTCCAGTCGCTGGAGTGAAGCTTGTTTGCGGTACCGATCCTCGTCTTCTGTCAGGCTGCGGGTGCAGCTCCGGTTGCTCCCGATGAGATCCCGTTCGCGCTGCGCGTCAACCATGCCATCGCGCTCGGGGTCGACTATCTCAAGCACCGGCAGCTTCCCGACGGGTCCTTCGCGGGTCACGACGAGCATCCGGGAGGAGTCACCGCGCTGATCGCCTTCACCCTGGCGCGTTCCGGCGTGCGCCGGGACGATCGCGCGCTGACGCGCGCCTGGGCCGCGCTGGCCGACATCGAGTTCCGGACCATCTACTCGGCCTCGGTGCACCTGCTCCTGTGCGAGACCCTGCGCGATCCGGCGCGTGGCGCCGAAGCCCAGCGCAGTCTGGACTTCTTGCTCGAGAACCGCCGCCAGGGTGTCTGGGCGTATCCCTGGGGGCGCATCGACAACAGCAACACGCAGTTCGCGTTGCTCGGCCTGCGCGCCGCCAGCCGCATGGGCCTCGCCGTGCCCGAAAAGGTCTGGCTGGAGGCCCTGGATGGGCTGAGCCTCTTCCGCGACGAGGGCGGTGGCTCCTTCTACGCGCCCATCCCCGCGCCGGGGAATCCGTACGGACGAGCTCCCTACCTGGGCATGACCGCGGCCTCGCTCGCCAGCCTGGCCGTGTTGCAGGAGGCGGCGGCAGGGCACGTGCGCCTGCGCGCCGGGATGGAGCGCTGCAAGCTGCTCGAGCCGGGCGAGCGCTGGCTCGAGAAGCACTTCGACGTGGCGCACAATTACTACGAGGACGGCTCGTGGAAGGCAAACTGGCTGCATGCCTACCTCTGGGCGCTGGAGCGCTGGTGCGGCCTCACGGGCCGCGCGCGCGTGGCCGGTCGCGACTGGTATGCCGAGGGCGCGAATCTGCTGCTCGAGACGCAGGCCCGCGACGGCTCCTGGGACGGTGAGTTCGGGCCCGAGCCCACCTGCTTCGCGCTGCTATTCCTGCGCCGAGCCACGATCACGCCCGATGAGACACTGGCCGAGCTCGAGGCCGAACTCGAGCGTGACTGGGCCGCGGCGCCGGAACGACACCAGGGTCCGGGGCCGGCGGCCCGCAGGCTCACCCATTGGTGGCTCGCGGGCCCCTGGACGGGCGGCGGTGACAAGGCGCTGCTCCTCGATCCGCCCTTCGATCCTGCGGAGCTGAAGCCGCGCGCGCGCGCCAAGATTGCCAAGCGCGACTGGGAACGCTTCACTCTGCAGCCCGACCGCTGGACCGATCTCGAGCTGCTCACGGGGCGCAAGGGCGACGACCAGCTGTGGGTCCTCGCGACCGTGCTCGAAGTGAGCGCAGGCAGCGCGGACGCGCCGCTCGAGGCCATCTTGTGGCTCGAGCTGGACGATGGCTGGGACGTCTTGCTCGACGGGCAGCGACTCTCGCGCGAACGGCGGCGCGGCGGGCGGATGTCGGTCGACGTGAGTGTTCCCCTGCGGCTCGCGCCCGGCGAGCATCTGCTGAGCGTGCTGATCGAGGATCTGCACGGCATGGCGGTCTTCGGCGCGCTCCTGGCCGGCGCGGACAACGGCGCGCCACCGGCCAGCGTGCTCGAGCTTCCGGAGCCCGAGGACAAGGGCAAGTAGGCCGCACGAAAAGGGAAAGCGGCCGGGGGGCTCTTGGCGCCCGAACCGGCCGCGGGGGAAAGGAAACCCGTCGCGGAGCTACTTGCTCGCGCGTCGTTCCAGGAACACCCAGCGCGCACCGCCGTTCTGCGCGCGCACCAGGAGGCGCGCGCCCGAGCCGGCTTCCCGCAGGCGCTCGGCGGCGTCTTGGCCGGAATCGATCTCGTGCTCGTCCACCGAGAGGATCACCTCGCCGGGCAGCAAGCCCGCGCGGGCCGCGGACGAATCCGGCGCGACCTCGCGTACGAGCGCGCCGCCCTCGAGCTGGAGCTCCTGGGCCAGGCTGCGCGGCATGTCCGCGAGGCGCAGGCCGAAGCCTTCCGCTCCGCTCGGGGCGCGTGTCTCGCGCTGAGCCAGAACACCCTTCGGGGGCCGTTCACCGAGCTCCACGGTGACGCCCTGGCGCTTGCCTTTGCGCAGCAGCACGAGCTCGGCTTCCGTGCCCGGGTCGAGGGCCGCGACCGCCTCGCTGAGCTCACGATGGTTGCGCACGTCCTTGCCCTGCACGGAGAGCACGACGTCGCCCGGTCGCAGCCCCGCCGCGGCGGCCGGCGTGTCGGGCTGGACCTCGCTGATGAGGGCTCCGCTCGCCGACTCGAGCCCGAAGGAGCGCGCCAGCTCGGGTGTGAGCGGCTGCAGCGTGATCCCCAGCCAGCCGCGGCTCACGCGCCCGTCGGCCACGAGTTCCGGCAGCACCCTCGCGAGCGTGGCGCTGGGGATGGCGAAGCTGATGCCGTCCGAGCCTCCGTTGGAGGTGCGGATCGCGGTGTTGATGCCGATCACCTCGCCGTCGAGATTGAGCAGCGGCCCGCCCGAGTTGCCCGGGTTGATGGCCGCGTCGGTCTGGATGAAGTCCTCGTAACTGGCCACGCCGATCCCGGAGCGGCCGGTGGCGCTGACCACGCCGACCGTGACCGTGTGGTCGAGGCCGAAGGGATTGCCGACGGCCACGACCCAGTCACCGGGCTCGAGCAGCGTGCTGTCGCCCAGCCTGGCGGCCGGCAGCTCTTTCGCCTGCACGCGCAGCAGGGCGAGATCGGTCTCGGGATCGGCGCCGACGACCTCGGCCGAGAGCTTGCGCCCGTCCTGGAGCGTGACCTCCAGGCGCTGGGCGCCGGCGACCACGTGGTTGTTGGTGGCGATGATGCCGTCCGCGTCGACGATCACGCCCGTGCCTTGCCCGCGCGGCGTGGGGGCGGGCATGGGCGACGCCCAGGGGTGCCCGTCGGGTTCTCCGTCCTGGCCGAAGAAGCGCCGGAAGCGCTCCGGCAGCGGCTCCTGGAACGGATCGGAGGTGTGGAAGCGAGCCGGGGAGTCCTGGGCCTCGTGGATGGCGAGCACGCTCACCACGGAGGGGCTGATGTGGCGCGCCACGTCGCGAAAGGCCCGGCTCAGCTCGCGCACGCCATCGCGCACGCTGGGCTGCGGGTCAGCGGTGGTCTTCGCGTGCAGCAGGAACCCTGCGCCCGAGGCCAGAGCGGCCACGAGCGTCAGGGTGGGAAGGGATCGAGTCTTCTGGAAGGTGTGCATGATGGTGGTTTCCCTGGACCGGCACTCGCGCCGGAAGCGTCTTCGCGGGACTCTACGAGGACGCGCGCAGGCGAGTTGGCGGCCGACGGTGCTCGGCGCTCTGGTTACGGCGAGCGAACGAGAGCGAACGACTCGCTCTTGGCTAGCGTCGGGGCTCGGAGCGCAGGAAGGGCCAGTGCAGGAGCACCCCGGCCAGGAAGCCGCCCACGTGCGCCAGGAAGGCGATCCCCCCGGCGCTCTCGGGCTCCGTGAGCGAGGCCGTGCCGCTCAGGAGCTGCGCGGCGAACCACAGCCCGAGGAACACGAAGGCCGGCAGCTCGACGAACAGGGGATAGAACAGCAACGGGATGAGCGTGATCACCTTGGCGCGCGGATAGAGCACGAGGTAGGCGCCCATGACGCCCGAGATGGCGCCCGAAGCTCCGATGGTCGGGATCACGGAGGCCGGGTTGAAGTACACGTGCACCGCGCCGGCGACGATGCCGCACAGGAGATAGAAAGCCAGGAAGCGCAGCTTGCCCATGCGGTCCTCGACGTTGTCGCCGAAGATCGCGAGCGTCCACAGGTTGCCGATCACGTGCAGCCAGCCGCCGTGCAGGAACATCGAGGTGACCAGCGTCGCGTATTCCTGGGGCGCGGCCAGGAAGGCCCGCGGCGCCAGCTCGAGCCGCGCCGGCACGACGCCGAAGCGCTCCAGCATGCGCACGAGCCCCGACTCGGAGAGCTGCAGCTCGTAGAAGAACGCCACGCCGTTGGCGAGCAAGAGCAGCCACAGGACGAGCGGTGCCCGCTTGCTGGGGATCGTGTCGCGCAGCGGGAACATGCGAAGCGAGTGGTGGCGTTTCCGCGTGGCGGAGGCGCGGTGACTACTCGAACAAGCTCTTGTACTTCGGGTTCTCGACCAGCGGCAGGAAGTCGGGGTCGGCGCGCAGCGCGCGGCGCAGATCCGAGGGTAGACCGAATTCCTCCAGGGCTTCGGCCGCGGCCTTGAGCTTGTCGTCCTTGACGAGGGCCCGCTGAAGGGATCGGCAGCCAGCTTCAGCAGTACGGCTTTAACTTTACCATAAACAGCGTCGGCTCAATGTTTACGCTTTTCTTTACCGGTGAGCATGTAACGGACTTTGAAACGGCAAAAACATCGGACACAAAAATGTTTGCTGCTTACTTCCAGGCTATGCTTCAAAACGGCGTTTATCTGGCGCCGTCCCAATACGAAGCGATGTTTATTTCCAATGCCATTGACAATTCTATTGTTGACCAGATTCTTGAGGCCAGCAACAAGGCGTTGAAAGAAATCTGACACTCGAAAAATTTCAAGGTTATGGGTAGTTGTAAGGAGTGTGGAACTTTCCAAAAAGCGAAAAACACGCTATTTCATACATTAAAATCGATTGAATCCTGACGGGACAGGCGTGACCTGAATTTCATTTATTCCGATTATTACTTAACTTTTCAGCAGAACCCATTTTTTTAAACACTTAATTCCAATCGTTTCGTATCA
>JANOGB010000254.1:0-7368 GCA_031413955.1 Planctomycetota bacterium
ACGAACGAGAAGCCCTTGCCCAGCTCCAGGAGGAATCGCTGGAGGTTCGAAGAGGATGGCAGCTTCGAACTCCGCCTCGGTGAAGCCCGGGGGCATGGGCAGGCCGAGGACCTCGAGCACGTAGGGATCCTTGAAATGGTCGGAGGGACGGGCGGGCTCCGAGGGCGACCCCTTTCTGGCGGCGCCAGACGATTTCCGTCGCGAGACCAGCAAGCGCTGGTAGTAGAGCGAGTTGATGTTCCGCTCCAGCTGGCGCACGCTCCAGTGCTGGTCCGCCACCTCGCGGATGTAGTACTCGCGGGCATCCCGATTCTCGACCCGCATGATCAGCCGGTGGTGCGACCAGCTCAATTGTCTCCACAGTGTGGAGACAATCTCGGCGGAGGGATACGTCAGGTAGAACCGCCGGAAGTTCCATAGGTTCACGGCGGAGAAGCCCCGGCCGAACTCCGCAGCCAGCCCCCGGGACAAGGCACGGATGAGCCGCTCCCCGTAGCCTGCCCGCGCCCGTCCCTTCTGCTCCTCCTCGACGATCCGTTTGCCGATGAGCCAGTGGGCTTCCACCATCGCGAAATTGACGGCCAGGAAGGCCTTGGCTCGTGCGCTTCGGACGATGCCCTGGATGTCACGAAGGAGCTCCGTTTCGTTTTCCGACCGCTTGTCACCCCTGACCCGTGATCGCTCCGGTTTCATTCGATCTACCTCGGTAGAGAGCCCCTCCCGGCGCCGGAGACGTCGTTCTAGGTCGTCCTCGAAACCCGAGAGTCTTCCCCTTTGAGGCCGAATGACTGTCCTCGACCCGCAGGGTTACGCGATTTCGCCCCGAATCGAAGGCAGGGAGGAAGGACGCGCTCCCGGAGAGCGAGCGCCGCCCTCGCCTTCAGGCTGCCTTGCGCTCGAGCTCTTCGACGCGGCTGCGGGCTTCCGTCAGCGAGAGTCCGAGCTCTTTCCGCGCGAGCTCGATCGAGGCCATGCGGTTGCCGCGTGCGAGCCGCGCGCGCAGGCGAGTCTCGACATCCCCGGGCTGCTTGTCGAGGTCGAGGGTGAGCTGCTTGCCGATCTCGAGGTGCTCACCGAGGGCGCGCAGCGCGTCACGCCCGACCCAGTCGATGCGCAGCAGGCCGGGCCGGTCGACGAACACGGCCACGTGATTCGAGCGCGCGCGGCCGCGCATGCCGAGGAACGAACGCTCGGGCCCGGGGCGCGCGCGTTCGGCGGCGATCAAGCGCTCGAGCTCCGCGGTATCGAGGCCGGCGAGCTCGAGCTCGATCCAGCTCTTGCGTTCGAGCGTCTGCGCGCCGCCCTTGCCGCGGCGCGTGGAGCGCTCGAGCACCTTGCGCGCGCAGCGGACCTCCGCCCAGGGAAAGCGCACGATGGTCGGCCCGTCGTGCGGGAAGTGCGCGTTCTGGTACGAGCGCAGGTTCACGACGAGTCCGCGGGTGGAGACGCGCAGCAGCCAGTTCGAGGGCAGCATGGCGCGATACGCGATCTGACCGATGGCGTGCAGGCAGATGCACCACAGGCCGCCGCCCATCAGCGTCAGGGGCACGATCACGAACCACGCCGGCCACGGGATGGAGCGCAGGACTTCACCGAGCTCCGCGCGCAAGTGGAACGCGAGCGGCACCGGCAGCACGAACAGGGCCCACATCACCATCGGACCGGTCAGGCCGTGACGGTAGATGCGCTGGCCGGCCTCGCGCTGGCAGAGAGATGCGCTCAGGAGCTCCACGGGCCACCGATCGAGCGCCGGGACGCGCCAGCTTTAGGCGGGACGGCCTTCCGCGCGCCACCGCGCCGACGGATCAGTTCGTGCCCGCCTGCCGGCGACGACCTGCACGGGGGCGGCATCGGTCGCAGCGCGCAGCGCGGCGATCCGGCCTTGGGATTCACGACCTCGAAGGCCGTGAGCGTCGGCGTCGTTCCGCCGCTCGAGCGGCCCGACGACGTCGGCCGCACGGATCTGCGGAAGGCCGCGGAGTTGCTGCTAGCGGAGCTCGTCGCCACGAGGAAGTGATTCAGCCGAGAGCCTCCTTCTTCCTCATCTGGGAGCGCCGGGCTCCAGCCCGGCTCTTCCTCTTCACTTCTTCGCTTTCCGCACTCCGGAGCGAAACGAAGAGGGGAGCAAGAAAGACCCGAGCCGGGCTGGAGCCCGGCGCTCCCGGATGAATCGGAGCTGACGCGTCCGGGCCGTCAGCTTGTCGGCGCGCAAGCCCGGATCGATGCGCACGGGAGAGCCGGTACGGAATCGAGCTTCGAAATGCCGATGGCGGCGGGAGCGCCCGAGCGAGCCTCAACGGCCGCCCCAGAAGACCGTCAGGGTGTGGCCGAAGTTGTTGGCGGAGACGAGATCCTGGTCGCCGTCGCCGTCGAGGTCGGCCGCCGCCACGGAGACGGGAGCGTTCGTGGTCGCGGCGCCGCCGAGCACGCGCGGCGCTACGTCCAGCGCGGCTCGCACCTGCTTCGGTGCTCGGCCCTCGGTCGCGAGGCCGAGCTCATCGTCGCGCGCGATCGCTCGCAGGAAGGCCGGTCCTCCGCCGATGTCCTCTCCGCTGCTCCACAGGAACGTGGCCTCGAGCCCTGTCGGGCTCGCGAGCAGTGGCCGGAGCTCGGCTGAGATGCGCCAGCGCGTGCCCGGTCGTGCCTCCGGTTGGAGGGCTGCGTCCAGGGTGGCCTCTTGCCCAGCGCTCTTGTAAGCGACGATGGCGCGACGCTGTTCGAGGCCACCACCGATCAGGAGCTCGCTCTCGCCCGGGAGCGCAGCGGTGCGCAGCTCGTCCGGGCCGGTCGCGATCGAGGCGATCTCGCTCGCGCGGAACGGACCGATCGGGAAGGAGACGTTCTGGCCCTGGGCGCCGAGGTCGAGGCCGATGAGCTGCGAGCCCGAGCTCGGCTCGTTCGTCTCGATCAGCATGCGCGAGCCGTTGCGCTCCAGCGCGAGCGCCGAGGGGCGCTCGAGGTTCGCGGGCTGCAGGTCCTCGGTTCGGACGACGACGGGGAACTTGCCGTGCGAGTCGAGATCGACCGCGAGGATGCGGCCCGTTCCGGTGGGTGTGACGGCCTCGCGCTCAGCGAGGTAGAGGCGATTGGGCGGGAGCGGGTCCACAACCACGCCCCAGGGGGTCGCGAGCCCTGATAGCAGGGTGCCAAGTTGCGGAGCGAGCGGATCGCGGTAATCGAGAAGGAGGAGCGCCGAGCCGGCGGTGAAGACCGCCGCGTTCGTGCCCAGGCTCGCGATCCCGCGCACGGGGCCGGGCTGGCTGCCGTCGGAGACGATGAGCCCCGTGATCGCGCCGCTCGCGAGCTCCACGCGCTCGATGCGCCAGACGCCCGAGAGCTCCGTCGCGACGAGCACCGCCTTTTCGCCGCGCTCGAGGGCCATTGCGCTCGGAGCTCCCGGGCCGAGGGTCGCGATCTCGTGCACGATCGCGCCGGTCGCGAGCTCGATCTCGCGCAGTCGGCCGTTGCCGGGCGCGTCGAGCACGAGCGCGGTCAGGCCGTCGTCCACGTGCAGAGCCGCGATGGGAGAGACGAGTGGGTTCGAGGTCCACATCGGCGTGATCGGTTCCGGGATCGACGACGGCCGCAGGAGCTCCAGCGTGCGCCCGACGATCCCCGACGCCAGGATCCAGCTCTCGCCCCGCGCGAGCTCGGGCAGGCGCACCGTGGTCGCGTCGATCGGGACGACGAGACCGTGCGCGAAGCGCGGGTACTCCGTGCAGATGTGCTTCTCGCGCCGCAGGACGGGATCGGCCAGGACCGCGTCGATCTCGGATTCGAGGAGCGGCGGGAACTCCTCGCCCTCGCGCCGCCACTGGAAGATCACCTCGACGCGATCGCCCTCCTCGTCGAACACGCGGAACGGCACCGGGATCCCTCGCCGCTCGTCGGGATTGGCGAGCACGGCGTCAGTGAAGAGCTGCACGATCGGCGCGGCGTTGTTGTCGACGCGGAAGGACGGAGACGGGAACGGTGCTCCCGTTGCCGCGCCGTCCGTGGGCGTGAAGCGCAGCGCGACCTGGCGCTCGAGGTCGTGCAGGTCCGTGTCGGTGTCCCAGAGAAGTCGAGCGTCGTGCCGGCGCGCGAGACGCGCACGTCGGCGAGGCCGAATCCCGTGGCTGGCTGCCCCTCGCCCTCCTGCGGGTCGATGATCGGCGTCGCGGCGGTCACCTGCGGGGCGTCGTTGCCGATCGAGAGCGGTTCGTCGTCGCCGAGGACGAGCTCGGTGCCGCTGCCGAGGCGCGCGACGAGCTGGATGCCCTCGACGAAGCGGCCGTCGGGTGGAGCCAGGAAGCTCTCGGCCGTGAAGTCCCACTCGACCTCGATGGTCTTGACCTGGTTCCCGGCGGGGCCGCCGGGATCGTGCGCGTCGAGGATTCCTCCGACGACGTGGTCACGGTCCATCCGGAGTTCGACGTCCAGGGCGACGTGCCGGGGCCGGTGACCTGCGTCAGGAGCTCCGCCGGGCCGAGCCCGAGCGGCACGCGCGCGCTCAGCTCGACCCTCACCGTCTCGCCCTCGCGATCGGAGAGCTCGAAACGGATGTGCGCGGGCGAGGTCTTGGAGAGCGGTACCTGCAGGTTCGCGATGGAGGGAGCGGAGTTCCCGCCGCCGCTGTTGCCCGAGCTCGCCGCCACCCCGGCGACGCCCGCGCCGCAGCCCGAGAGGAGCAATGCGGTTGCCAGGCCGGGGAGAGAGTGTCCGTGGATCTGGTGGGTCATGGTCCGCGTGTCCTCCAAGGGGGGCGTGGGCTCCCAGCGTCTGATCCGGGAAAGAGCCCTCGACCCACGCGATTCCTGGAGATTCTACGGCGGACGCAGGTTTGTGGCCCTGCCTGCCGGATTCTCAGGAGGCCTGTACCGGATGAGGGGGTCGGTGATCTTGCGATGAGCCGAGATGCCCACAGTCAGGAGAATCGGCTCCGCCAGGTTCTTCTTCTACAGCAACGAGGGAGGAGCCGCCCCACGTCCACGTCGAGCAGCGAGGCGCACTCGCCAAGTTCTGGCTCGATCCTGTATCCTTGGCATCTTCGAGCCGTTTTCGCGGTCACGAGCTCCGCCGGCTCGAGCGCATGGTCGCACGACATCAAACCGAGTTCCTGGAATCGTGGCGTGAGTACTTCGGAGCCTAGCGTGGATCCGAGGGCGGTGGGTGTGTCGGTCAGTGACAGCGACTTGACAGTCGATCTGGCCGATGGTCGTCGGGTGAGCGTGCCGCTCGCCTGGTATCCCAAGCTGCTCCACGCGAGCCCGGCCCAGCGCAAGAAGTGGAGACTCCTGGGTGACGGCCGGGGCATCCACTGGCCCGAGATCGACGAAGACCTCAGCATCGAGGGACTGCTGCGAGGCGCAGCGGCACCGGGAGCCTCCAAGCGGGCCGTCTGATCCTGTGAGGACCTGAAACTCAGCGCTTCGGCAACACGTGCCTTGGCGTGAACACGACTGTCGCGCGGTCCATGCGCACGGGCTTGCTCATTCCCGCGAGGACCCACTCGTCGTAGGCGATGTCGCCCTTGCCGTCGGTCGTGTTCGTGTCGCGCAGGAACTCGATGTATTCCTTCGAGGTCGTCTGGTGGTAGACGGAGACGATCGCGTGCGTGGCGCCGGCGGGGATGGCGAAGGTCGTGTCGTCCCAGTACTGGCCGTCGGCGTAGCTCACGCCCACGGGTTGGGCTTGCCCGGCCTCGAAGGCGGCATTGTCGAAGCCGCGCGGCGGGATGCGGTTGTCCTTGACGATCGTGTTGTTGAGCGCAATGTGGAACGATTCGCCGGCGGGGAGGCCGCTGAGGGTGGCCATAGCGGCGTCGAGGCCCTGACGCGACTCGTAGACCTGGGTGTCGCCGGTGGTCAACTCGGCCGTGACGTAGTCGTAATGGCCGCGCTCCGCCAGCAGGTTCTGCCTGGCGAAGAACCTCACGTTCAGCCACATGCGTCGACCCTCGGCGTAGCCGGTCGGGAGCTTGTGCCCGCTCTGGTTGGTGATGCGCGCGACGAGGTCGTTGCCGACCTGCGTGAGCGCTAGGTCGCTGGCGGCGCGCAGCATGGCCTTGTTGCGCGCGATGGCGGCCTCGAACACCGCGAGCGGTTGGCCGTTCACGTGCGTATCCGGGTAGAGCAAGAGCGACGTGTCGAGGCTGTAGATCGCGCGCGGCACCCACGAGTTCGCGCCGTTCAGATCGTGCTGCGGCAGGTCCGAGCGCGTGGCGCCGCCGAGGAACGGCTGGCAGGCGGTGCCGTCCGTGTCGGGCATGTGGCAGTCCTGGCACGTGCTCACGGCCGTCTGGTTGCCGCCGAAGCGTCCGCCCATGTCGATCGGGGCGTCGGCAAAATCGCTCAGGGCCCACTCGGTGAACGTGCGTTCGAGCGGGAACTCGTCGGTCTTCAGGTGCGTCGGGTGTTCCGTGCCGAGCGAACCGAGCACGTATGTGTCGCTCGCGCTCGGCGTCGCCCCGCCGCTGCGCGTGAAGGCGGGATTCGAGACCTCGTGGCAGGTCGCGCACTGCAGCGACTCGCGGTGGTACTCCGATTCGAGCCAGTCGTGGAAGAAGAAGGCGCCGAGGTCGAAGGGCCCGCGCCGGCGGTCCTCGGGATCGACCACGTACTGTCCGCCGTGGGAGGTCGAGGGCGCGTTCGCGAGCGCCGCCAGGATGGCCGCGTCCTCGGGCGGATTCGACGGTGAGGAGATCGGATCGACCAGGCGATGGCAGAGGTGGCAGTTCACACCCTGGAAGTCCGTGTCGATCAGCGCCGAGCCGTCGGCCGGCGTCGAGCGCCCGCCCAGCCAGCCGGCCGGGGTGTGGCAGCGCAGGCAGAGCGTGCCCGAATCCTGCAAGTCCTGGTTCGCGATCGTCATCGCCGCGTGGAACACGGGATCGCGCATCGCGTTGGCCATCATGCCGCCGGACCAGCGCTCGAAGGGCTCCTCCTCCTCGTCCCAGCCCGAGTGACAGAAAGTGCAGTCGTTGTAGGAGAGGACCGGGATGATGAGGTCGCCCGGCTGCGAGCCGGGCTGGTCGAAGTCGGCCGAGGTGGTCGCGATCTGGGCGCGGTGGGAGGCTGCGAGCTGGCCGGCGACGAGGAGCGCCAGACCGAACGCGCGGAGCAGGGGTGTGCGCATGGTGGAGCCTGGGGGGGGACGAGCGGCCATTCTATTCCGCTGCGAGGAGACGAAGAAGATCCGTTGCGGGTTCCGTCCCCCGGTAGCATGCGCGCCCGGAAGAGAAGGAAAAAAATGCTGCACGCGCTGCTCTCGCTCGTCGTCCTGTCCCCGAGTTCCTTCCGTCCCCAGGCCCCGGCCGAGCCGCCGCCCTGGACGCCCGCGGTCGATGCACTCTTCGCCCGCTGGGACCGGTCGGATTCCCCGGGCTGC
>JANOGB010000255.1:0-23306 GCA_031413955.1 Planctomycetota bacterium
AGCCGGCCAGGGCACGCTCGTCCGCTTCCAGCAGCGGCGTCCCGCCCGAGCTGCGCGCGGCCAAGAGGAGCAGCGCCAGGAAACCGAGCAGCAGCCAGGGGGGCAGCGTGCGGCGCAGCGCATGAACAGAGAGAGGCAGCATCAGCGCGAGGCCGCGAGCTGGCGGTAGAGCGCCAGCAACTGCCCGCGGTCGCGCAGGAGCTCGGCCGTCGCGCCGCTCCGCACCAGGCGCCCCTCGACCAGCACGGCGACGCGTTCGCACAGGTCCTGCAGGTCGGTGACGACGTGCGTGGCGACGAGCAGGGTCACGCCGCGCGCGCGCGCTTCGCCCAGCAGCTCGTCCAGCGCCACGTACCCGGCCGCGTCCAGCCCGGCCGTGGGTTCGTCGAGCAAGAGCAGGTCCGGCCGGAAGGCGAGCGCCTGGCACAGCGCGAAGCGGCGCTGCATTCCCAGGCTGAAACGCGCGAGCGGCGTGCGCTCCTCGCGCGCGAGATCGACGCGCTCGAGTAGCGCGCTCGCCGCACTGCGGCGCGCGCGGCGCGGCGTTCCGTGCAGGGAGCCGAGCAGGTCGAGCACCGCCCGCGGGGTGAGCTCGAGCGGGAACGGAAAGCCGTCGGGCACGTAGCCGATGCGCGCGCGCGCGGCGCGCGTGCTCACGTCTTCCCCGAAGACGCGCACCGAACCCCGCGCCGCGCGCTCCACGCCGGCCAGGATGCCGAGCAGCGTGCTTTTGCCCGAGCCGTTCGGGCCCACCAGGCCCAGCGCTTCGCCGGGTGCGAGTACGAGCTCGATGTCCGCGAGGACCTGGCGTACCCCGCCCAGCCAGCCCGTCCGGTAGTGCTTGGCCAGGGAGCGGACCTCGAGCGCGGGGGGGCCCATCTGGACCGACAAGTATTGCCGGCGCGCCTCCCCTGGTCCACGCTATCGCGTTCCATGCTCCCGCGCATGCTCCAACGCTGGCTGTCGCGCCGGCGCGAAGCTCCCACGCCGATCGAGCTGCGTCTCTACACCAAGGCCAGCTGTCCGCTGTGCGAGGCGATGAAGGCGGAGCTCGCGCGCGCGCGCGTGCAGCCGCCTTTTCGTCTGCTGGAGGTCGACATCGAGCGCGATCCGGAGCTCTCTGCGCGCTACGGCGAATCGATTCCCGTGCTCGAGATCGCCGGCCGGGCGGCGTTCAAGGGCCGTCTCACGGCGGCCGATTTCGAGCGCCGCTACGCGCGCCGGCTGGCAGAGCTGCGCGCCGAGGGCGCCCGTGGCGAGCGGCCGGCGGCCGGAGATGCACGGCATGGCTGAGGTCCAGAACGCGCGCCTGTTCGTGCTCGCGGGGCCCGACCTGGCGCGCTCGTTCGCGCTCGGCGAGCGCACGACCCTGGGACGATCCGACGAGTGCGACGTGGTCCTGCACGACCGCTCGATCAGCCGCAAGCACGCGCTGCTCGTGCGCGAGGAGCAGGGCTGGTTCGTGCAGGACCTCGGGTCGACCAACGGTGTCTCCAAGGACGGCCAGCGCGCCGAGCGCTTCGCGCTGGTCGACGGGGACGAGTTCCGCCTCGGCGACCTGCCGCTGCGCTTCAAGCTGCAGGCGGAAGACGGGCAGGACATCGAGTTCGACCTCGGGGCACCGGTCGGGCGCGCGCCGACCGTCCTCGCGCGCGAGCCCGAGCCGAGCCCCGCCGTGCGCGTCGAGCCAGAAGTCGATGAGATCCAGATCGAGGGTCCGGACGAGCCGCTGCCCGCCGCCGTGCGGCCGGAGGCAGCCACGACCTTCCGTCCGGCGCGCGCCGCGCGCCGCACCGGATTCTTCGCGGGCGACTTCGAGCAGCGGCCGTTCTGGCTGCGCCTCGGGCTCTTCCTCGGGTTGCTCGTCCTGGGCGCCGGCCTCGCCTATGGCGCCTTCCTGGCCGTACAGATGCTGCGAGCGGGCACCTGATCGAGCTCTATGGAAGCCGCGCGCTCGGCCGCGACCCGCGCACGCTGAAGTCGAACGTTCTTGCGGCTCCTATTGGCCGCCGTACCCGAGCTTCGCCAGCTCCTCTTCGAGCCAGGAGCTGATCTCGACTTCCGAACTCGGCGCGTGCAGGCGCTCCAGGGCCTGCCACTGGGCGGCGGCGGAACGTGCGAGCTCCGCCGGCCAGACTGCCCCGTGCTTGACCACGTTCTCGTGCTCCGCCGGATCGAGTCCGAGCTCGAAGGCTGCCTTCACGTCGCCGCGCTCGAGCGCCTCGGTCCGGGCCGGTGCGAAGAGTTTTCGCTCGCCCGCGACGATCGCCAGCGAACTCGCGCTCGCGTCCGCTCCGCCGTGCCAGGCGAAGGTCAGGCGATCGGCCGCAGGTGCCAGGAGCGAGCGGCCGCACCAGAGCGGGTCCGGCGCGAGCCCGCACAGCTCGGCCAGGGTGGGCGCGAGGTCGATCAGACTTGCGCTGGCGCGCGCGCTCTCGGCCCCCAGACCGGGCCCGAAGAGGAGCAGCGGGACGCGCAGCTCTTCCTCGAAGGGCGGGCCGCGGTGCTCGCTCTTGCCGTGCTCGAAGAAGGCCTCGCCGTGGTCGCTGGTGAAGACGAAATAGCCCGGACGGAAGAACCCGGCCTGCTCGAGCTCGTCGAACCAGGGACCCACGAGCCGGTCGAGCGCGCTCGCCCCTTGCCGGTACAGCGCCAGGGACTCGGCGGCGAAGGTCGCCAGGCTGGCTGGGTCCGGGCGCTGGCCGGGCGCGAGCCCGGCCGAGAAGCGCGCGACCAGGGCGTCGTGCGCGCTCCGATCTTCTTGGTCGCCCGTGCGGTAGGGCCAGTGCGTGCGGTACGTGTGCACGAACAGGAACACGGGACGGCCGTCGTCGTGCGCGAGGAACTCGCGCGCCGCGTGCAGCGTCTTCGCGAGCCGATGCCCGAGGGCCTCGGTGTGCTCGAGGAACCACTCGAAACCCTGGTCGAGGCCGTACTGCCGCGACACGAAGCCGGAATCGGTCACGGCCCCGGTGCGGTAGCCGGCGCGCGCCATGTGCTCGGCCAGCGTCACGATGGCGGGCGAGAAGGTCAGGCCCTCGTGCACGGCACCGTGCTGGGTGGGAAAGAGCCCCGTGAACAGCGAGGATTGCGCGGGCAGGGTCCAGGTCGAGGGCGAGCGCGCGTGCGAGAAGCGCAGCGAGCGCGCGGCGATGCGGTTCAGGTTGGGCGCGACCTCCGCCGGTCCTCCGCTGTCCGCCAGGAGGTCGGCGCGAAACGTGTCGGCCAGGAAGAGCACGATGCTGGGGCGCGTCTCCTGCCACGGGCGCCGGCCGGGGGTCCCGACCGCGAGCGGACCGATCACGGGGTGGAGGAAGGCGGTGAGGCCGGGGTCGCCCTGGACCTCGAACGAGAAGTGGGCCGCGCCCGCGGAGGAGAGCGGCAGCACGTGCCCCGTTCCGGGCCCGAGCTCGGCCAGTTCTTGCTCGTGCTCCAGCAGGGTCTCGCCGTCCCGGGTCACGCGGAAGAGCACGCGTCCCGCTCGTCCCAGGCTGCGCGCGAGCGTCACGAAACGGAGCGCGCTGCCGGGCGGCAGCTCGACGTCGGTCTCCCAGCTCTCTCCCGGCCAGAGGGAGAGTCCGTCGGCCACGACTTCCTGCACGGCCGCACGCCACACGCCTTGTTCTTCCTGTCCGCGCTCGATGCGGCAAGAGAAGCGGCCCGGGCCGGGCGGTCTTGCGCTCGCGCGCAGGAGCACCAGTCCCTGGCCTGCGATGGAGAACACGTCTTCTCCGGCGCGGACGCGCTGCTCTGCACGGGTCCGTTCGAAGACACCGGGCACCGGTGTTCCTCCGAGCTCCAGGCCGAGCCCTTTCTCGCTGTCGTCCCGGAGGGCGCGCAGGAGCGGGCACGGTGTCCGCCACTCGTGAAACGTCGCGCCCGGCGCCGCGCTCGCGCGCCAGGCCTTGGCCGGCAGCGGCAGCTCGAGCAGGAGCGTTCGCCCGCCGTCCTCGGCGCGCACGCCGATCGGCGCGGGACTCCGGCCCCAGGCGCGCTCGAGCGCCGCGCCCGAGGGCGGCACGAAACCACGGGCCAGGGGGATCCAGGTCGGAGCGTCCTCGCCTCGACAGCCCAGCGAGGTGCAGGCGAGAACGAGTCCGAGAAGGAGCGCGCGCGCGCGCAGGGCGTGGTGCTCGTGGAGGGTGCTCGACATCGGGCGCGGCCGCGGGGGCAGCAGAGCGTACTCTCGCGACGAGCGGCGCAAGAGCGACAGGCCCGTAGGCCAGCAGGAGAGTGTGCGCGGCCGACCGACCAACTCGCCCATACGCGCGCACGTAGCCAAGGCGTAGAATCGCGCCGCGCACGAGCCGAGCCCAGAGACCCGAGCCAGAATGAAGCACGCTTTCCCGCCGCCCCGCAGTCGGGCTCGGGGTCCCGTCCGCATCGTCCGGCGGTGGACCGCGCTGCTCGCGGGGCTGGTGCTCGCCTGCGGCCGAGGCGCGCCGGAGGTGCCCGAGCCGCCGCGGCCCGCCAATCTCGCCGCCTTCGATCCGCGCGCCGCTACGCGCATCGAGGAGGCGCTCGGACAGGTGAGCGCGGACCCGCGCCGCGCCCAGGCCTGGGCCGAGCTCGGGATGGTCTACGCTTCCGAGCGCCTGAAGAACCTGGCCCTCGAGTGCTTCCGCGGCGCTGCTCAGCTCGAGCCGCGCCAGCCCAAGTGGCCCTATCGCGAGGCCGTCACGCTGGCGCAGATCGGCGAGTTCGAACCGGCCATTTTCGCCCTGGAGCGCTCGCTCGCCCTGGAGCCGAGCTACACGCCGAGCCACGCACGCCTGGGGGGCTGCCGTCTCGCACTCGGCGACCTGGACGGTGCCGAGCGCGATTTCCGGAGAGCGACCGAGCTCGACTCGTCCTATCCCGGGGGCTGGGTCGGGCTGGCACGCGTCGCGCTGCAGCGCGATCGCAGCGCGGAGGCGCTCGAGATCCTGGAGCGCTTGTGCAAGCAAGACCCCGAGGACCGCACGTTCCAGCAGCTCCTGGCCAGTGCCCGGCAGCAGGCCGGCGGCGCGGGCGAGCTCGCGGCCGAGCAGTTCCTGAGCGAGAACGAGATCCCGGTCTGGAACGACCCCTGGGAGCTGGAGGTGCGCGCCTTCCGCGAGAAGCCGGCCATGCTGCAGGTCGACAAGCTGCTCGAGCGCGGCCAGGCTGAGGAGGCGCTGGCGTTGCTCGCGGAGGAGCGCGCGCGCGGCACGGACGACGCTGCCACGGCCCTGCAGTTCGCGCGGGTCCTGCAGCGCATGGGGCGCACGCAGGACGCCCTGCGCGAGATCGAGACCGCGCTCGCGCGGGAGCCGGAGAACAGCAAGGCCCTGCTGATGAAGGCCAACCTGCTCGACGACGGCGGGGATCCCGCCGCGGCCGTCGCGCTGCTCGAACGCGTGACCACGCTGCAACCGAGCTTCGGCGGAGCCTTCGCGGCCAAGGGCCAGAAGCTCTTCGAGCTCGGGCAGCACGCAGCCGCCGCGGACGCCTTGCAGCGTGCGCTGGAGCTCGGGGCGGGAGACCACGAACTGCGTCACACGCTCGGGCGCAGCCTGATCGTCCTCAAGCGCTGGCCCGAGGCGCGCGCGCTCTACACGAAGCTGGTGGCCGAGCGCGACGACGACGGCGACGCCTGGCTGGAGCTTGCCACGGTGCAGCTCCGCAGCGGCGCCCTGGCCGAAGCCGAGGCTTCCCTCGCGCGCGCGCGGGCCACCGGCAATGCGGCGCCGGCGCTCCTCGAGGACGTGCAGCGGGCGCAGGCGAATGCGCGCGAGCGCCGTGCGGCCAAGAAGGCTGCGCGGTGAGCTGCGCCGCGCGGGCAGTGGCCGGCGGCCTGCCGTGCGCCGTCCTGTGCGCCGTCTTGTGCGCTGGCGTGGCCGCTTGCGGGGATGCGGCACCGGAAGTCGAGCGGGGCGCGGCCTGGTTCGTCGAGGCGGCCGCGCAGCGCGGGCTCGTGTTCGCCTGGCAGTCGGGTCACGCCGGGCGCCACTACTTTCCGGAGATCATGGGCGGCGGCGCGGCGCTGCTCGATCTCGAGCAGGACGGTGATCTCGACGTGTACCTGGTGCAGGCGGGCTCGATCGTCGCGGTGCCCGAGGATCGCCCGGGGAACCAGCTCTTCGCGAACGAGGGTGCCGGGCACTTCACCGACGTCAGCGCCGGGAGCGGTGCCGACGAGCACGGCTACGGCATGGGCGTCGCCGCCGGCGACGCCGACGAGGACGGGCGGACGGACCTGTACGTGACCAACGTCGGCCCGAACGTGCTGCTCGCCAGCGCGGGCGACGGGACCTTCCGCGACGTGACGGCGGCCGCGGGCGTGGGCGATCCGGCCTGGAGCACGAGCGCGGCCTTCGTCGACCACGACGGCGACGGCGACCTCGATCTGTTCGTGACCAACTACATCCGCTGGTCGGTGGCCGACGAGCACATCTGCTACACCAAGCCCCACCCCGAGGACTACTGCTCGCCGAACTCCTACGCCGCGCCGGCGCCGGACACGCTCTACCGCAACGAGGGCGCGGGCAAGTTCACCGACGTCTCCTTCGCGGCCGGCCGGCCTGCGCGCCGCCAACGGCAATGGACTCGGGGTCGTGTGCGCGGATTTCGACGGCGACGGCTGGACGGACATCTTCGTGGCCAACGACGGGATGCTGAACCAGCTGTGGAAGAACCGCGCCGACGGCACCTTCGTGGACGTGGCCGTCGCGACCGGCTGTGCGGTCGACCAGGACGGGCGCAAGAAAGCCGGCATGGGCGCGCATGCGGCCGATGTCGACTTCGACGGCGACGAGGATCTGCTGGTCGTCAACCTCTCGGGCGAGAGCGATTCCTTCTACCGCAACGACGGCCAGCACTTCTCCGACCGCACGCCGCTCGTCGGCCTGGCGGGCGCGAGCCGGCCCTTCACGCGCTTCGGCGTGGGCTTCGCCGACTTCGACCACGACGGCCTGCTCGACCTCTACCAGGCCAACGGACGCGTCACGCGCCGGCCCGAGCACTCCGGCCCGCAGCCCTTCGACGAACCCAACCTGGTCTATCGCGGCACGAGCGCGGGCAAGTTCGAGGAAGTCCTGCCGCGCGGCGGCACGCGCGAGCTGCTCTCGGCCACCAGCCGCGCGGCAGCCTTCGGTGACCTGGACGGCGACGGCGGTATCGACGTGATCGTGGTCAACCGCGACGCGCCGGCCTACCTGCTGCTCAACCGCGTGCCGGAGCGCGGTCGCTGGCTCGCCTTCCGCGTGCGCGAGGCGAGCGGCCGCGACGCGCTCGGGGCGATCCTCAGCACCACGCTCGGCGCGCGCACGATCCGGCGCACGGTGCGCAGCGCCTACAGCTACTGCGCCGCCAGCGACCCGCGTGTGCACCTGGGCCTGGGCAGCGAGACCGAGCTCGGAGCCGACGTACGCGTGCAGTGGGCGGACCGCAGCGAGGAGCTCTTCCGCGGCCCCTTCGCCGCCGACACGCTGCACGAGCTCCGCCGCGGGGCGGGCGCGCGCTGAGTACGGAGTCGGAGCAATTCTTCCACGATCCGCACTGCGGCCAGGCGTTCTCCGGGCGCCATCGGCGGATCGTGGAAGAATTGCTCCGACTCCGTACTTCACTCCGCCACGATCCTCAGATCTGTCCCGATGCGATCCGCGATCTCGAGCGTCACCTCCAGATTCGGGTGCCGCGCGACCAGCCACCCGTCCCCGACGACGCTGTTCTGCCAGTCCCGCCTCTCTGAGCCGAGCGGGTTGAGATCCACGACCGGGATGTGCTCGCCGTAGCGCGCGAGCAGCGCGTCGAGCCCTTCGTAGCGCTGGATCTTGCCCGCCCCGACGGCGCGCTTGAAGACGCAGGCGGTGTTGTACTTCTTCTTCGTGGGCTGCGAGAGGCGGCCGTAGCACACGGCTTCGCCCCAGCCGGCGAAGAAGTCGGCGTCGCAGGAATAGTTCATGCCGTGCACCAGGCGCGCGCCGGGCGCGCGCGCGCCGATCTCGCCGAAGACGGCCTCGCCCTGCGGGGTCAGGAACCACTCCATGTGCGTGAAGCCGCTCTCGAACTGGAGCGCGCGCAGGACCTCGCGCCCGAGCGCGCGGCCCTTCTGCACGTCGAGCACGTCCGTGTCCCTCAGCGCGACCGACTGCGAGCTGACCCACTCGTTCTGGCGCGCAACCAGGGGCTTCGGGCGATAGAGGCAGACGTTGTGGAACAGCACGTCGCCGTGTGCACAGATCGTGTCGAAGGTGAACTCCTCGCCCTCGATGTACTCCTCGACCGAGACCTCGGGCACGTGGCGCGTGAGCTCGAGCACTCGCTCGAACTCGCGCGGATCCCGGGCCGTGTACGTGTCCGCCGAACCCGCCCCATCGATCGGCTTGACGATGAGCGGGAATCCGATCCTCTCCATCGCCGCGCGCGCCTCGGCCACGTTGCGCGCGCGCGCATGCTTGGGCACGCGCACGCCGGCGCGATCGAGCGCTTCCTTCATCGATTCCTTGTCACGGAAGCGCACCGCCGTCTCGACGCCCATGCCCTGCGCGCCCAGCGCCTCGCGCAGGCGCGCGGCCAGCACCACGCCCGGCTCCCACAGGCACTCGACGCGCTCGACCGTTCGCCCGCGCAGCCAGCTGCGCACCGCGCCGACGACTGCCTGCTCGTCCCACAGCTTCGCGACCTGCAGGTAATCGGCGAGCGCCGCGCGCGCTTCCGGTGGGAGCGCCGACGACGGCTGGTCCCCGACGCCGAACACGCGCGCCCCGACCTCGGCCAGCCCGCGCACGAAGAGCGGCATCTCGGCCGGATAGCCGGGTGACAGGAAGAGCACGGTAGGAGCCATGGGTTTCGCTTCTTTCTCTTCTGTTCCTCAACGGTCTCCGCGCTCTTCCGCGTCCTCCGTTCTCCGCGCTGCGCCTCTCTCCTCTACGCCATCTCCACGCGGATCAGCTCCAGCACCCGCTGCAGCGCGCCCCTGACCACCTCGGTCTCGGCGTGGCGCACGATCACGTAGCCCTCGCCCTCGTAGCTCTCCGCCTTCGGCTGTCCCGGCCGCGGGATGCGCGCCTGCACCACGAGCTCGCCGAGCTCCCTCTGCGCCGCCTCGACGCCGTGCACGCGATTCACGCGCCCGCCACCATGGCCGCGCAGGAAGACCGCCCCGACCGCCCAGTTGCGCGCCGGCGGGGTGAACGTCTCGTGCACCATCAGCTCGCTCCAGGCGTGGTAGAGGTCGAAGTCGTGCGCGAAGGAGAGCAGCGTCGTGAACTGCGCCCCCGGCGGCCGCGCACCGACCTCTGAGATCACGATCGAGCCGTCGGCGCGGCGGAACCATTCCATGTGCGAGAGTCCCGTGACCATGCCGAGCGCCGTGAGCGCGCGCGCGCCCTCGCGGCGGATCGCGTCGTAGCCGTCGCCGTCGACGTGCCGCGGCAAGACGACGCACCACTGGATCCAGGGGTTCTCCATCACTTCCAGCGGCCCGGGCGTGTACTCGGAGATCGAGCTCCACACGAGCTTGCCGTGCAGCATCACCGAGTCGAAGGAGTGCTCCTTGCCCTGCACGAACTCCTCCAGCAGCAGCGGGTTCGCGGCGGTCGGCGGGAAGGCCGTGAGCCAGGCCCCGAGCTGCTCGGGGGAATCGATGCGTTGCGTGTTGCGCGCGCCCGCGCCGGACGGGGGCTTGGCGACCAGCGGCAGCACCTCGCGCGCGAAGGCCTGGGCTTCCTCGTTCGTGCGGCAGAGCTTGTGGCGCGCGCAGGGCACGCCGTGCGCGCGCAGCGCGTCCTTCATGCGCGCCTTGTCGCGGAAGTTGTGCGCTTCGGGGAGGTCCATGCCGCGGATCTGCATGCGCTCGCGCACCAGAGCCATGGGCTCTTGCAGCTGCTCGAGGACGCCCAGGAGCCGATCGACCTTGCCCCCGAAGTGGCTGGCGATGTTGCGCGCGGCGCGCTGCAGCTCGTCGGGATCCAGCGCGTCCTGCACGCGCTCGAAGGCCTGCATCTTGCCGCCCAGCTCGCGCACCAAGACCTCGCCCGGCTCCTGCGAGATCACCCCCAGGCGCACGTCCGGGAGCTCGGCCGTGCGCCGTGCGAAGCGCAGGGTGGTTTCCATCGCGTACGGAGCAACGAAGACGACGTTCATGGCGGCGGATTGTAGGGCCAAGCGCACGGCCCCGCATCGGCCGCCCGACGGGCGCTGGCCCGATCGAGCCAGGATCAGAACCCGAGCCTGAGGTCGAGCGCGTTGGACAGCTTCGGCGCGGGCGCGCCCGTGACGAAGCCCTGCAAGGAGATCCGCAGTCCACACAACGCCGGATCCGGCGGCATGGCTGCGCTGAAATGGAGCGTGTTCCCCGAATGGGGCGCCGACTTCGAGAAGAAGCGCTGGCTGGCGGGATCGACGAGCCCTTCTCCGAAGGGACCGAAGCGGCCCGTGGCGGGCCTGCTGTAGGCCGAGAGGAACCCCAGGCCGGGCGCATGCCCAGCGCAGTCCAGGTCCCAGGCCAGCACGGATCCCAGGCGGGGCGGCCGCTGATTGAAAAGCACGGAGGGATTGAGGCCCGAGCCGTTGCGGTACGTCGCGACGGCAGTCGCACACTCCTTTCCGCGCGCCTGCACGTCGCCCTGCGGGACGTAGGCGGGATCCACGATCAGCGCAGGAACCGCCGCGTTCGCGATCGCCGGCCAGGGGATCAGCTTGAAGTTCTGGTTCGCGCCCGGGTTCGAGCCGTCCTGGACCACGAAGACACCGCCCGGGAACGCGCTGCCGAGGCCGAGGTTCATCACGTCGATCCCGTCGGTATCGGAGACTCCGTCGAGCCCGAGCGCGACGTTGTCGGCGATCCGGAAGCTGAGCAAGAAGCCGTGCGGCGGCCTGCGCTCGTAGACGACGTACGTGTCGTTGCCCTGGCTGGAGGCGAGCAAGTAGCCCGCCCCGCCGCCGGCGTAATAGAGCGCGAGTCCTTCCACGTCCGCCGTCAGGTGTCCTCCCGGCCCGGTACTGTCGACCAGGACGCGCGTCGCGCCGGCGCCCGGCTCGGCTCCGTAACGCCAGATGCCTTCGTTCTCTTCGGAGACGAAGAAGGTCCCGGCCTCGTCATCGGCCACGCAGCCCTCGACCTGGCCGCCGACGTCGAACGCGCGCACGAGTCTGGCGTCGACCTTCCCCGTGCCGTCGTCGAAGAGCCGCCATTGCTCCACCTCGCCGTCCTGCGAGTTCACGAAGAAGTAGGTGCTGCCCGTCAACGGGCTCCGGAACATGCAGGATCCGTAGACGTCGATCCCCGCCACGATCGTGCGCGCGGCGACATCCTGGAGCAGGCGCGTGCTCGCGTCGACCGCGTAGATGGCCAGGACGTTCCCGTTGCGCTCGGCCGCGGTCACGAGCGCCACCGCGGACCCGCCGAGCGAGAAGTCCTGACGCAGGTCCACGTTGTTGAGCCTCCCGTCCGGCAGGAACTGCAGCACGTTCCCGGCCAGGTCGTAGACGGCGAGCCCCGCAATCTTGTCGGTGCCGATCACCGTGCTGAGCGCAGGCTCGGCCGGGTGCACCCACACGACCATGTCGTCCGCGGCGTCCCCGCTCGAGGGCACCGGTGTCGTCTCGACCGTCGGCAGCACCGCGACCTGGGCCTCGGAACGGGTGATCGCGCAGGAGAGGAGCGGCGCCACGAGCCCGAAGCGGAGGATGTGCATGTTGTCGAGCCTTTCTCGAGTACAGCGGCGGAGAGAGCTCCCCGGGCCGAGCGGCATCATCGCTCGCCGGGCACGCTGGCGTAGTCAGGGTTTTTGATGAAAAAAACGGCCGTGAACGTGGCGAAAGTACGGAGCCTGGCACGGTTTCGCGCGAGTCCGAGTTCGCGCAGGAGTGCGAGGCGGTTCCGGCGGACTCGTGCAAAACCGAGCCAGGCACCTCCCTTTCGCCGTTTGGACGCCCCGCAGCGCTGGTTCTGGGACTAGCGCTCGGAGTGGGTGCCAGCGCGTCGTGCCGCGAAGATCCCGTAGGAGTGCGCCAGGCTGGCGCGCTGCCCGAGCGCGAACACCGAGTGCCAGCAGGTGTCGTCCCAGCCGTGGTTGGGGAGCAGCAGCGCGTCGCCGGCGCGCAGGTGGTAGAGGGTTCCGTGCGCGACGAGCCGGCGCGTGAAGGCCGGGGTCTCGTTCAGGAGCTTGGCGATGCGCGCGTCGCCTTCGCGGTCGAGGGCGCGCAGGGCGCGCCGCGGAGTCCCGGCGAGCCTGCGCAGCGCCGGCGCGCGCACGGACTCGGCCACGTAGCGGGCGAGGTGGTGCGCGAGCTCGCGCTTCGGCAAGGCGAGCCACGCGGTCTCGCCGGCGAACTGGCCGAAGACGACGCCGTGCTGGTGCGGCTCGCAATCGTGATGGAAGAGCGCGCCGCCGCCGGGAGCGTTGTTGTAGACGATGCGCTCCGAGAGGCGCGCACGGCGGCCCATGCGGTGCTCGATCGTTCGTCGCAGGGACGCGTTCTCCGCCAGCGCCGCACACTCCGGGAAGAGCGCCTGGGCGTAACGATCGGCCCAGGGCGCGCGGCGCGTCTCCTTGCGCCAGTCGAGCAGGTTCTCGGAGCCGAACGAGAAGCGGATGCGCAGCGAAGCATCGCGCTCGTCGTGCGCGATCCAGGAGAGCTTCCCGTACAGCCCGCGCGCCGCGAAGCGTTTGCCGCGCATGCCGTCGACGTAGACTTTCTCGATCTCGCGCGCGTCGCCCGCGTCGACCACCGCGCCCGACGGGAAGAACTCCCGCGCCCCGCGCAGGCGGCGCCGGACCTCGTCCTGGAACGACACGCGCTCCGCGCGCAGGTCCTCGAACAGCCGCAGGGTGCGCCCGAACGCGGCGCGGAACGCCGGCAGACCCGGGGCCAGGATTCCGGGCAAGAAGAGCGGACGATCGCCGGCCCAGAGCTCGCGCTGGACGTGCTCCAGCGGCGCTGCGCGCGGCGCGGGAACGAAGCGTCCGTGCGCCACGCCGCGCCGGCGGAGGACGAGAGGCTTCGACTGCGCCGCGCTCATCGGAGGGGCGCAGGTTCTAGCCCGAGCGCGGCACGCTCGCTACTGTCACGCGCCCGTGAGGCCACTCCAGATCCTGATTCTCGCCGCCGAGGTCGCGCCCTTCGCGAAGACCGGCGGGCTGGCCGACGTCGCCGCCGCGCTCACGCGCTACCTCGCCGCCCAGGGGCACGACGTGAAGCTGCTGATGCCGTTCTACGGCAGCGTGCAGCGCGGCCGCTGGAGCTTTCGGCCGCACGAGAAGCTGCAGGGCATGCGCCTCGCCTTCGGCAGCCGCGACCTCTCCTTCTCTGTGGTCACGACCAAGCTGCCGAAGTCCACGGCCGACGTGCTCTTCCTGCACTGCCCCGAGCTCTACGCCCGTGAGGGCATCTACACCTGGGACCGCGACGAGCACGTGCGCTTCGGCCTCTTGTCGCGCGCGGCCATGGACATCTGCCAGTGGCTGCGCTGGTCGCCCGACGTGCTGCATTGCAACGACTGGCACACGGGCCTCGCGCCGCTCTACCTGAAGGCCGCCTACGCCTGGGACAAGCTGTTCGAGCGCACGCGCACGGTGCTCACCATCCACAACATCGGCTACCAGGGCGTCTTTCCGGCCGACACGCTGGACGAGCTCGGCTTCGGCGCGCACGAGCACCTCCTGCACCAGGGCGACCTCGCCGCCGGCAAGATCAACTACCTCAAGACCGGCGTGATCTACGCCGACGCGCTCACCACCGTCAGCGAGACCTACGCGCGCGAGATCCAGACGCAGGACTTCGGCATGGGCCTGGCGGACCTGCTGCGCGCGCGCGCCGACGCGGTCGCGGGCATCGTCAACGGCGTGGACTACGGCGAGTGGGATCCGTCGCGCGACGGCCAGATCCCGCAGCGCTACTCGGCGAAGGATCTGGGCGGCAAGCGCGCCTGCCGCGAGCAACTGCTCGCACGCATGAAGCTCACGCCGTCCAGCACGGCACCCGTCTTCGGCATCGTTTCACGCTTGACCGCGCAGAAGGGCTTCGAGCTCCTGCCCGAGGTCCTGCCGGCGCTGCTGAAGGGCGACGTGCGCCTGTGCGTCCTCGGCAGCGGCGAGGAGCGTTACGAGCAGTACTTCCACTGGCTGCACGGCGCCAACCCCGGCAAGATCTCCTTCTGGGCCGGCTACGACGACGAGCTCTCGCACTGGATCGAGGCCGGCGCCGACTTCTTCCTGATGCCTTCCCTGTACGAGCCCTGCGGCCTCAACCAGATGTACTCGCTGCGCTACGGCACGGTGCCGATCGTGCGCAAGACGGGCGGCCTGGCCGACACCGTCGAGCCCTTCGATCGGACGACCAAACGCGGCACCGGCTTCCTGTTCGAGGAGTTCTCGGCCGTCGCGCTCGACGACGCCATCCGCCGCGGACTCGAGTGCTACCGCGAGCCCGAGTCCTGGAAGGCGCTGCAACAGAACGGCATGGCCATGGACTTCTCCTGGGAGCGCCAGGGGAAGAACTACGTCGAGCTGTACGGGCGGCTCAGCGCGCGCTGACCCGTGGAAACGCCGGGCTCGAGCCCGGCCTGCGAGTGGCGCTGACCGCCAGCCCGCTCGGTCCGGAGCAGCGAGGCTCCATTCGCGCCGGATCGGAGTGTGATTGGTCCGACGCCTTGCCTTCAAGCTCGAGGCCTGGCGCAAGGGAGTCCGGGCGCGGCTCGTCGCCCATCCGCGCGTCTACCTCTTCGACACCGGCGTCACCAACGCCCTCAATCGGCGCTTGACGGGCGCGCTCGACCCGAGCACGCGCGGCCGGCTCTTCGAGCAGTGGCTCTTCCTCGAGTGCCGGCGCATGCTCGACTACGCGCAGTCCGAGGCGCGGCTCTTCTTCTGGCGCACGAACCACGGCGCCGAGGTCGACTTGCTGGTCGAGAAGCACGGCAAGATCCTGGCCGCGGTGGAGATCAAGTCGACGCGCCGCGTCGCGGGCGCCGATCTCGTC
The DNA here is from genome assembly GCA_031413955.1 of Planctomycetota bacterium. Taxonomy (GTDB): domain Bacteria; phylum Planctomycetota; class UBA1135; order UBA1135; genus JABFRZ01. Next base: position 14,947 of record JANOGB010000255.1, read on the forward strand.
GGCCTGCGCTCCTTCGCCCAGGAGAACCCGGGTGTTCCGCGCTTCGTCGTGACGCCCTCGGCCGAGCCCCATCGACTCGAGGAGGTGCTGGTGACCGGCTGGCGCGATTTTCTCGAGCAATTCCGCGGCTGGCTGTGAGCTGGCTATGAGCTCGCGCGCGTAGAGACGCCCGCCGCACAGGCCTGACGCGCGGCCAAGAACAGCATGCCCGTGCCCAGGCACAGGAAGAGCAGCGTCGGCTTCGACGACCACGAGCTCCAGCGTGTGTCGAGCGGGAAGAGCGTCCACAGCGACAGCCACAGACTTCCCACGGCCAGGGCCAGGATGCCATGGCGCCAGATGACCCAGCCGAGCGCGAGCATCGCCAGCGCGCGCTGCAGGAGCTCGGTCGTGAGCATCCCTGTGGGCGCGAAGAACGGGGTGGTCGTCCCGGCCACGAGCAGGAAGAAGAGGAGCGCGAGCGCTCTCTTGCGGAACATCCAGCGGAAGACGACCAGCAGGAACACCGCGCCGAAGGCGAACAGCATCGAGCGGGCGACGCCGTTCGTGAGCTCGGCCAGCACGTGCGCGGGGCCGAGCAACGCGCCGAGCGAAGTGCTCGCCGGGCGCGTGGGCGGCCGGCCGCTGGCCGCGGCGATCCAGCGTGCCAGGGGATCCGTCGCGGCGATCAGCGTTCCGAGACAGGCGCCCACCAGGACCTCGCGTGCGACCATCGGATCGCGCCACTGACCCGCCAGCAGCCGGCTCCAGGCGACCAGCGCATCCGGCCAGATCCTGCGCGCGTAGGGCTCGAAGGCCATGTACACGAGCCAGGCGATGGCCGACAGGAAGAGCACGTTGCGCAGGCTCTGGAAGAAGCCCGTGACCTCGTAGCCGACGTGCGCGACGTGGTGCGCGCCCAGGATCCAGCCCAGGCATCCGAGGGCGAGGAAGAAGCTCGCCACGCGCGTGGCGCCGCGCGCATCGAAGCGGCGGTCGTTCGGGCTCCTGCGCAGGCTGCGATAACCGGCCAGGAAGCTGCCGAGCACCACGATCATCTCGATCAGCTCGCCGAGCACGCCCGCCAGGCGCGTGAAGGCCGAAGGCTCCGTCGCCTGGGTTGCAGTCGCGCCGGTCGCTTCATCCTGGGGCAGGCTCCAGGGGCCGAGGAGCGCCGCGCTCACGAGCTTGCCCTCGAAGGCCGCCGCCTCGATGCGCAGCGGGAGCTCGGGCACTTCGGGATAGCGGCCGTTCCAGGCCCGGCGTTCGTCGTAGGCGTGAACGGGCACCCGGCGCGGTCCGACTTCCTCGAAAGCGCTCCGCTCCAGGCCCGTCGCGCCGAACAACAGCGACCAATCCGTGGCGGGCGCGGGGCCTGCGGACGACCAGTTCCCCGGCACCGAGCTGTAACTCACCAGGGTCCCGTGCCGGCTGAGCATGACGAGCGCCATGCCGGGGTCCGAGTTCGGCGGATCGCTGAACGAGACCTCGCCCGTCAGGCTCTTCGGATCCAGCCGCCCGGGGCTGCGCCGGTACCAGAAGAGGATCGAGGCCGGCAGGTCGACATCCAGGCGCGCCCAGCGCGCGAGCGAGTCGTCGGTCGTCTCGATCCAGCTCGCATAGCTCGAGCTGGACACGAGACCGTAGGCTTCGTCGCCAGGCTGCTCGCCGAGCCCGAAGCCGAGCACGAGCTCGCGCGCGCGATGCGCCAGGACTTCGGGGGCGAGCGGGAGCGAACCCTTGCCGACGAGCACGTCCCCGGCGCGGCGCGCGAGCAGCAAGCCGCCCACGACGAGCGTTGCCGCGAGCACGAGCCACGCGTGCAGCGGGCGCAGGGCTCCGCTGCCACCGGCGGCCGCCACCATCTCGGGCGTGGGTGTCTCGCCCGCGGCCAGGGCGGCGGCGAGCGGGTCGCCGCCCGGCAGACCGGCGATCACCGCGTGCGCCGAGCGTGGGCGCCGAGCGGGATCGTGTTCGAGGCAGCGCTCGAGCACGCGTTCCACGGCCGGATCGAGGCCCGGGTTCAGGCTGGTGGGCGGCTGCCACGCGCGCGCGACGCGCAGTCGGCGCTGCTCGGCCAGCGCGGCCTCCAGCGGAAAGGCGCTGCGCGCGGTGAAGAGCTCGTACAGCACGAGCCCCAGGGCATACAGGTCGCTCTGCACGGTTGCCGGCCGTCCGTCGAGCTGCTCGGGCGCCATGTAGGCCGGAGTGCCGGCGAGTCCGTGCTCGGCGGAGGTGCTCGTCACCGCCAGACCGAAGTCGGTGATGCGCACCTCACCGCGCCCGTCGAGCATCACGTTGGCCGGCTTCAGGTCGCGGTGCAGGATCCCGCGCGCATGGGCCGCCGCGAGGCCCGCGCACAGGGCGCGCGCGATCTCCAGCGCCTTGTCGTCCGGCAGGCGTCCGATGCGGCGTTGCAGCGCGGCCAGGTCCTCGCCGTCGATGAACTCCATCGACAGGAAGAGCTGCCCCTCCGCCTCGCCCACGTCGTGCACACGACACACCGCCGGGTGCGTCACCGCGCGCGCCAGACGCACTTCCTCCAGCAGGCGCGCGCGCAGCTCGGGATCCAGGCTCGCCGCTTGCGGCAGGAACTTGAGCGCGACCACCTGCTCGAGCCGCAGATCCTCGGCCCGGTACACCTCGCCCATGCCGCCACGTCCGGCCAAGGCGATGATGCGATAGCGCCCGGCGATCTCGGCGCCCGCGCGAAAGCGGCCCAGGTCGCGCGCGCTCGACGGCGGTCGCAGAGGGCTCGTGCCCGCTTCCGCGCTCACCCGTTCGGGCGCGTGCTCGAGCTCGTGTAGGGACAGGACCGAGGCCGCGGGCAGGCGCGTTCCGCAGGCAGAGCACTCGCGGGCCTCAGGGGGGAGCTCGCTCTTGCAGGCGGGGCAGCGCATCGGCGGGCGGAGGCTACCGAGCGCGGATCGGTTCGGTCCACCAGGAGACTGGGGAAGAGGGGGATGTTCAGGGAAGGAGGAAGAAAGAAGAGAAGAAGAGAGAAGAAGGCGGAGCCGGGCTGGAGCCCGGCGCTCCCAGGTGAGATCAAGCCCCCGGCGCGTCCTTGAGCTCGACTTCGTCCAGCGCCATGCCGGGCGGGAACAGGCCGAGGCGCAGCTTGTCGACGCCGGGGCCACAGATGCGCGCGAAGGGTTCGTGGAAGATCGGCACGAGCAGCGCCTCGCGCTCGAGGTGCTCTTCGAACTCGCGGAAGGAGAGATCGCGGGCGCTGGGGTCGTGTTCGGCGCGCGCGGCGGCGATCTTGCGCGCGAGGGTGGCGGGCGCGAGGCGTCGCAGCAGGCCGAAGTCCGGGTCGAACAAGCCGTGGGCGAAGGCGTCGCCGTCGGGGTACTCCGCGGTCCAGCGGCACAGGGCCAGGTCGGCTTCGCCGGCGGCCAGCATGCCGAAGAACTCTTCGCCGCCGTCGTTCACGATCTCCACGCGCGTGCCGCGCGCGGCGAACGTCGCGATCAGGGCGTCCGCGAGGCGCGCCATGCGTTCGCTGCCGTCGTTCCAGAACGCGGCGCGGAGCACGAGGCGTTCCGTGCGTTGTGGCGCGTCGCGCGGCGTGGCCGGGAGGCGCGTGGGGTCGTGACCGATGAGGCCGGGCGGGATCAGCGAGCCCGCCGGGACCACCTGGCGCAGCTGGGCGACGCGCGCGAGGTGCACCAGGTCGAGCCCGGCCAGGAGGCTGCGCCGGAGCTCGAGCTTGGCCAGCGGACCGCTGTGCGCGTTCAGCGCCAAGAACACCGTCGTGGGCCGCGGAACCTCGCGGTAGCCGGGCGCGAAGCGGGCCTCGCGCCGCAGGCTCTCGAGCTCGTGCGGCTCCAGGTCGCCGACGATCGAGAAGCGTCCGCTGCGCAAGCCCTCGAGCCGCGCGCGGGCGCTCACGCGAAAATGGAAGTCGAGGCGTGGAGCGCGCGGGCGGCCGCGGCGCCAGTAGGCGCGGTTCGCGATCAGGTCGAGCTTCTCGCCCGGGCGGAAATCCTCGACCCGGAACGGGCCCGTCCCGAGCCAGCGCTCGCGTGGCAGAGCGCCCGGTCGATCTGCGCCCTCCGGCTGGATGGCCAGGGCCGGGTGCGAGAGCAGCAGGGGGAAGATGCCGACAGGTCGTTCGAGCTCCACCAGCAGCTCGCCCGCGGAGAGGTGCAGCCCCTCGATCTCGGCGCGCTCGCCCCGGGCGAAGGCGCGCGCGCCCTGGATCGGCGCCAGGGCGTGCGCGCCGCACGCGCCCGCGCGCAGCACGCGCTCCCAGGAGTAACGCACGTCGCGCGCCGTCAGCGGCCGGCCGTCGTGAAAGCGCGCCTCGGTGCGCAGCGCGATGCGATAGGAGCGGCCGCCGTCTTCTTCGCTGATCTCCCGCGCCAGCCACGGGATCACCTTGGCGCCCTCGCCGACGCGCGTCAGCGTCTCGAACACCAGCGGGAGCACGTCGCAGGGCAGCGTGCCGCAGAGGTGCGCCGGCTCGAGGTCCTGGAGCTCTTCCGCGCAGGCGACGCGCACGGCCTCGCGTCCCCGCGCCGCGGAGCGCCGCGCCGGCTGGGCGATCTCGATGCGCGAATAGTTCACCCAGGGCGCGCGCCCCAGGAGCTCGAGCCGCCGCACGCGCGCGCCGGCCACGCGATAGTCGTAGTCGTAGAAAAGCGGCACGAGCGCATGGGACGAGGCGAGCAGGCGCTCGAAGCGCCGGTACAGCGCCTGGCGGGTCTCCGGCGCCGACTCCGAGCGCGCGCGCTCGCTGAGCTCGTCGGCCTCGGGCGAGGAGAAGTAGCGCCCGAGGAGCCCGTGCTGCCCGTGGAACAGGCCGTAGGTGAAGTCGTCGGGGTCGTTGTAATCCGCGATCCAGCGGCCGACCAGGAGATCGATCTCCTGGTTCTCGCTCCACGCGCGCTGGAACGCCGCCATCGAGTCGGTCACGACTCTCACGCGCACGCCCAGCTCGGCCCAGGCGCTCTGGACTGCCTCCCACAGCGGGCGGAAGGCCTCGAAGTAGACGGGGTTGACGGCGGCCTTCAGCTCGAGCGGCAGCTTGCATCCGGCCTGGGCCAGGAGTGCGCGCGCCTCGTCCGCGCTGAGCTGCGGTTTGCGGCGCCCGGGGTCGTGCCCGAGGATGCCCGGGGGCAGGAAGCTCGAGGCCGGCTGGGCGCGCCGGCCGAGATGGGTCCATACGAGCTCGTCCACGCGCAGCGCTCCCGCGAGGGCCTGGCGCAGAGCCGGGTCGGCGGTGGCGGGCCCGCGCTCGTTGAAGAGCACGAAGTAGACCGCGCGGCGCGGAGCCTCCACGAAGCTCGAGCGAAAACGGCTCTCCGCCAGCAGTCCCTCCAGGTCTTCCGGTGCGAGGCGCTGCACCACGTCCAGCTCGCCACGGCGCAGACCCTCGACGGCCTCGGCGCTGCCCACGTCGAAACGGAACTCGAGCTCGGCGACGAGCGGCGGATCGTTCCAGTAGCGCCGGTTGGCCGGCAGGACCAGGGCCGCGCCCGGCGTCGCGGGGCGCGAATTGTCGGGCAGCATGAACGGCCCGGTCCCGAGCAGCGCGTCGTTCGCCGCGGGGCGCGCGAGCATGCACTGGTGCGCCGTGAGCAGGGCGGGGAAGACGAACAGCGGGCTCGCGAGGTCGATGCGCAGACGCCGCTCCGCGAGCACGCGCAGGCCCTCGATCTCGCCGCCCGCTTCCGCCTGCGCCAGGCCCACCAGGCTCGCGAAGGCCGGCAGCCGCCGTGCGCCGGGATCGCGCAACGCGCGTTCGAAGCACTCCTTCACGGTGCGCGCCGTGAGCGGCGTCCCGTCGTGGAACGCGACGTCGTCGCGCAGCTCGAACTCGAAGCCGCGTCCGCCCTCCACGACCTCCCAGCCCTGGGCGAGCCAGGGCACGAGGTTGCCGCGCTCGTCGGCCACGATCAGGTTCTCGAAGACGTTGCCGACGATCTCGATCTCCTCGTTCATGCAGGCGCGGGCCGGATCCAGCGTGCGCACCTGGAGCCCGAGGGCCACCACCAGGCGTCCGCCGTGCACGAGGTCGATCGCCGATTCTTCGAACGACGTGCCGCGCGTCGTCTCGCCGCGCGTCGTCTCGCCGCGCAGCTCCTCGACCGCACGCATGTATTCCAGCCCACGCGCATACTCGCCGCGCAGGTTGGCCAGCGTGGCCCCGAGCTCCAGCAGGCGTCGCTGGTGCTCGCGTTCGCCCGCGCTGCGCGCCGTCTCGAGCCCCGCCGCCAGCCAGCGCTGGGCCTCGTCGATGCTGCGCGCCTCCCAGGCCGTCTCGGCTGCCATGCGCATGGCCTCCACGGCCCGCCTTGGTTGCTCCGCTTCCTGGAAGAGCCGCGCCGCGGAGGCCGCTTGCTTGAGCGCCGCCTCGGAATTGCGCAGCAGGCGTTGCGCCTCGCACAGCAGCAGGCGGATGTCGCCCTCCAGCTCGCCCGACGCGGGCGTGGTGCGCTCGTCCAGGAAGTCGAGCACCGTCTCGGCGCTGCGCACGGCCTCCTCGGGGCTGAAGGCATCCAGGGCCGCGCGGATGGCGGCGGGCCCGTGCTCGAGCACCTTCTCGGTCATGTCCGCCTGGGCGCAGTGCAGCAGGAGCTGCGCACGGACCCGGTCCAGGCGTCCAGCGTGACGCCGCTCGAGCTCCTCGGCCCAGCGCCGGTGCAGCGCCCGGCGTGCGCGGCGCGTGAGCTGGCCGTAGACCAGGTCGCGCAGCACGCCCGAGACGAACGCGACGCGCTCGCGGCGCGCACCGCGCTGCTCCTCGAGCAGGCCGAGATCGAGCAGGCGGTCGACGCCTTCCTCGGCCTTGTGCTCGTCCTGGATCAGGAAGCCGAGATCGCGGACCTCGAAGGCCTTGCCCAGCACGGAGGCGCTGGCCAGCAGCTCGCGCAGCTCGTCCGGCAAACCGTGGATGCGCTTCTCGACCGCCTGCTGGATCGTGCCCGGCAGCTCGTCCGAGCGGATCTCGCGTGCGGCCGCGACGTGCCAGGCACCGGATCCGTCTCTGGAGATCGAGCCCGAGGTCAGGAGCGCGTGCACCAGCTCCTGGGTGAAGAACGGGTTGCCGTCGGTGGCCTCGAACAGCTCGCGCACGAGCTCGCCCGAGACGTGCTCGTCGCCCAGCAGGTGGCCGACGAAGGCGCGGTGCGGTTCAGGCTCGAACGAGCGCAGGTCGATGCGCAGGAAGCCGGGCGCGCCGCGGAAGCTCTCGAGCAGCCGCGCCAGTGGGTGCGTGCGCTCGACCGCGTGCGGCAGGTACGTGCCCACGATCAGGCAGGGCGCCGCGCCCAGGCGCCGCACGACGTACTGCAACGCCTCGATCGAGATGCCGGCGAGGTGCAGCTCCTCCAGCAGGAAGACGCTCGGTCGGCCGCCGATGATGCGCAGCAGGGTGCGCGCCAGGAGCTCGAAGACGTCCAGCCGGTCTTCGGTGCCGCGCGACAGCGGAGCCTCCGCGCTGCGCGCGCCGTCCGGCGAGCCGCGCAGGCGCTTGATCTCGCCCAGCATGGGAAAGCGCCGCACCAGGTCCGCGCTCAGGTCCGCGAAATCCGGCCAACCCTCGGGCGGCGTCTCGCCCTCGCCGTGCCGGAAGAAATCCAGGATCAGGTCGCAGAAGCCGTACAGCGCCAGGCCCTGCTCGTGGTCCACGCAGCGCCCGAGCAGGACCTGCATGCCGCGCGCGTGCGCCAGGCGCTCGAGCTCGCGCAAGAGGCGCGACTTGCCGACGCCGATGTCGCCGGCGATCAGGACCAGCTGGCATTCGCCCTGCGCGGCCCGGGTCAGGCGCTCCTGGAGGCCGGCGAACTCGCGCTCGCGGTCCGTGAACGGGATCTCGGCCGGGAGCGGGCTGGGCGTCTTCTCCGAGCGCGGGCGCGCGTGCTTGGCGGAATCGCCCAGGCTCGCGCGCAGGCTCTCGAGCGCCTCGGCCAGCTCGACGCCGCTCGCCGGACGTTCGCGCGGCTCCTTCGCCATGCAGCGCAGGACGAGCTCTTCGAGCGCCACCGGCACGTCCACGCCCAGGGAGCGCAACGAACGCGGGAGCTCGTAGACGACGCGGTACAGGATCCCGGGCAGGGCGCCCCGGAAAGGCGGCTCGCCGGCCAGGCACTCGTACAGCACCGTTCCCAGGGAGTAGAGATCCGAGCGCGCGTCGACGCTCCGGTCGCGCAGCGCTTCGGGGGCCAGATAGAGCGAGGTCCCCATCACCGCCCCCGAGCGCGTCAGTCTTTCCTCTGGCGAGAGCCGGCTCTCCTCTGGCGCGTGCGGGCTCTCCTCGGGCGCGTGCAGGCGTTCCACGGGCGAGTGCAGTGCCAGGCCGAAGTCCATGATGCGCGCGCGCGTCTCTCCGGACTCGTCGCGCACCAGCATGATGTTCTCCGGCTTGACGTCCCGGT
>JANOGB010000256.1:0-2287 GCA_031413955.1 Planctomycetota bacterium
GGCCTCGATCCTCACCGGACTGACGACCATGGAGCACGGCCTGGTCGGCGCGCGCTCCAGCTTCCTGTTCGAGCAATCCGAGACGCTGGCCGAGAGCCTGCAGCTCGCCGGCTTCACCACCGCGGCCTGGAGCGCCAACCCGATCGTCTCGCCGCGGCGCAACTTCGACCAGGGCTTCGAGAGCTTCCATGCCGCGGAGGCGGGCGAGTTCCAGAAGACCGGCGAGTTCTTCGAAGACGTGCGCGCCTTCCTGCGCCGCGAGCAGGGCACGCGCTTCTTCCTGTATCTGCATCTCGCCGAGCCGCACACGCCGCACCTGCCCCTGGCCGAAGGCGACCGGCTGCTCGCGCCCGACGTGCCGGCCGATTTCCGCACGCAGAGCGACGGCTTCTGGCGCGCCACCGGCCGCGGCCCTCGCCCGCGCGGAGGAACGGAAGCGCTCGGAAAGTTCGCTCCGGCCGACGTGCACGCGTGGGCCACGCAGCTCTACGACGCCTCCGTCTGGAGCGGCGACCACTGGCTGGGCGAGCTCCTCGACGAGCTCGCCGCGCTGGGGCTCGACGACGAGACCGTGCTGGCCTTCACCGGCGATCACGGCGAGGAACTGTTCGAGCGCGGCTTCCTCGGCCACGGGCACAGCCTGAAGCAGGAGCTGGTGCGCGTGCCGCTCGTGCTCGCCGGCCCGGGCGTGCCCGTCGCCCAGCGCAACACCGGCCTGTTCTCCGTGCGCCTGCTCGCCCCGCTTCTCGCTCGTCTGGCCGGCGTCGACTTCGGCGACGGCGCGGAGGCCCTGCGCGCGCTCACGCAGCCGGAGCGCGGGGAAGACTTCGTCCTGTTCACGACCACGCGAGGCTCGTGGAAGGGGCGGGACAACGTCCCTCTGGCGGGGCTGACCGACGGGAGATGGAAGCTGAACCTCGCGCTGAACGTTGCGCCTGCGGACAGCAGTGCTCCGGAGCCCGACGGAGAGCTCGAGCTCTTCCACCTCGAGCGCGACCCTCACGAGCTCGAGGACCTCTCCGCTAGCCGCCCGGAAGAGGCGGCCAGGCTGCGCGCGATCCTCCTGGAGCGCCTGAGCGCCCTCGAGGCGCGCCGGATCGGCACCGACGTCCCGGCGGGCGAAGCGACCATGGAGATGCTCGAGCACCTCGGTTACGCCGGCGACCACTGAGGCTCACCTGGGAGCGCCGGGCTCCAGCCCGGCTCCGGCTTTTGCTTCTCCAGGCCCCCGCTCCGCCCGTGCCGGAAGAAGAAAAAGAGGAAGAGCCGGGCTGGAGCCCGGCGCTCCCAGGTGAACCATGAGGGTCAGCGCACGACCTGGTGCTCGATCCAGTCCAGCTCCCAGTCGATGACCAGACCGCGTGCGATGCCGCGCGCGGCTTCTGCGCCGTAGAGGAGCTCGCACAGGTACAGCGCTGAGTCGAAGGACTTGGCGCCGCCGACCGAGGTGATGGCAGAGCCGTCGTGGACGAAGGAGACGCCTGCGCGCACGTCCACGGTGGCGGAGAAGAGTTCACGGAAGCGCGGGATGTCGGCCGGGAAGGTGGTGGCGGCGCGGCCGTCGAGCAGGCCGGCCTGGGCCAGCACGAAGGCGCCGTCGCACAGGGAGAGCACGTAGCGCGCGCGCTGGCCGGTGCTGCGCACCCAGGCGATGAGCTCGGCGTTCGCGAGGTCGGTGTCCATGCTGTGCTCGGCGCTCGGCACGACCAGCACGTCGATCGGCGGCGAGTTCTTGAACGTGTAGTCGGGCAGGATGCGCAGGCCCTCGAAGGTCTTCACGGGTGCAAGGCTCGGCGCAACGGTGAAGACCTCCATCCCCGGCTGCGCGTGGAAGATCGTGTGCTGGAAGATGTCGAAGGGCGCGGTCAGCTCGGTGTTGTAGACGCCGTCGACGATCAGGAAGCCGACCTGGAGCGCGCCTGTGGTCGCGGATGGGTGCGCGGTGACTCGAGGTGAGGCGCAGGCGGTGAGCAGGGGAAGGAAGAGGGACAGGGCGATGCGCATCGCCATGAAGTTAGCTTGTGGTTGGGGAAGTCGGGTGGGTGTGTGGGGTGGGGTGATGTCTGCTCGCTCGTCGTCGCCCCGCCGCGCGCGGGAGCAGGGTGGCCGGCCCGCGGCGCCCGTGCCGTCGAGCTCCGTTCATCCGGGAGCGCCGGGCTCCAGCCCGGCTCCGTTTCTTCTCTGTTCTTCTGTCTCTTGGAGGGAGGAAGAAGGAAAGAAGAAGTAGAGGAAGAGCCGGGCTGGAGCCCGGCGCTCCCGGATGAACGGAGCTCGACGGCACGGGCGC
>JANOGB010000257.1:0-2899 GCA_031413955.1 Planctomycetota bacterium
CGGCGCTCCCAGGTGGCGAGCCAGTACGCGCACAACTCCCCGCACTCCGACGCTACGCTTCTGACGAAGGAACCCCATGACCACCACCCTGCAGCGCATGTGTCCGCTCGACTGCCCGGACACCTGCAGCCTGGACGTCACGGTGGCCGAGGGGCGCGTCACGCGCATCGACGGCAACCGCGTGAACCCGTTCACGGACGGCTTCATCTGCGGCAAGGTGCGCGGCTATGCCGAGCACGTCTACCACGAGACGCGCCTCCTGCACCCGCTCGTGCGCGCGCCGGGCACGGTGAAGGGCGAGCCGGGTTTTCGCCGCGCGAGCTGGGACGAGGCGCTGGCGCTGGTCGCCGAGCGCATGCGCGCGGCGCGCGAGCGCCATGGCGGCGAGTCGATCCTGCCCTGCTTCTACGGCGGCTCGAACGGCAAGTTCACCCAGGATTCCGCGGATGCCGCGCTCTTCCGGCGCCTGGGGGCTTCGCGCCTCCACCGGGGCTTGTGCGCCGCCGCCACGACCACCGCCTCGGTCGGGCTCTACGGCGCCATGCCGGGTGTGGCGCTGGACGACTACGTGCACTCGCGCCTGATCGTCGTGTGGGGCACGAACCCGCACGCGAGCGGGATCCACTTCGTGCCGGTCGTGCAGCGTGCACAGGCAGCTGGCGCGAAGCTGGTCGTCATCGACCCGCGCGAAACCAAGCTTGCGCGTGCCGCGGATCTGCACTTGCCCGTGCGGCCCGGGACGGACCTGCCGCTCGCGCTCGCCGTGATCCGCTGGTTGTTCGAGCACGGCGAGGCCGACCTCGACTTCCTCGCGCAGCACGCGCACGGTGCCGAAGAGCTGCGCAGGCGTGCCGAGCCCTGGACGCTCGCGCGCACGGCGGAGGCTTGCGGCCTCACGAGCGCGTCGATCGAGGGCTGCGCACGCCTCTACGCGGCGACCCATCCCGCCGCCGTGCGCTGTGGCTGGGGACCCGAGCGCAATCGCAACGGCTGCGCTGCGATCGCGGCCGTCCTGGCGCTGCCCGCCGTGGCCGGGAAGTTCGGCGTGCGCGGAGGCGGCTACACGATGTCGAACGGCCGCGGTTTTCCGCTGCGCCCGGCGGTCACGGATCCCGAGCCCGCCACGCGCGTCGTCAACGACAGCCAGCTCGGCCGCGTGTTGCTCGAGATGCGCGACCCCGCGCTCCACGTCCTGTTCGTCTACAACGCCAACCCGCTCGCGACCTTCCCCGATCAGGAGCGCGTGCGGCGCGGGTTCGCGCGCCAGGACCTCTTCACGGTCGTCTTCGACCAGGTCCTGACCGACTCGGCGCGCTACGCCGACGTGGTGCTGCCGGCCACGACCTTCCTCGAGCACAGCGAGCTGCGCAACGGCTACGGCACGTACGCACTGCAGTACTCCGAGCCGGCCATCGCGCCGGTGGGGGAGGCGCGCCCCAACTACGAGGTCTTCGCCGAGCTCATCCGCCGGCTCGATCTATCCGCGCCCGAGGACGATTTCACACCCGTCGCGATGCTGAAGCGAGTCGTGGGCGAGGAACAGACGGTCGCGGCCCTGCAGGAGAACGGCATCGTGTTCCCGCCCTGCGGAGTCCACCCCGTGCAGTTCGTCGACGTCTTCCCGCGCACCAGCGACCAGAAGATCCACCTCGTGCCCGAGGAGCTCGAGCGCGCAGGCGCGGCGCCCTTCTACACCTACCTCCCCGATCCGGGCGACGCGCGGCATCCGCTGATCCTGATCTCGCCCGCCACCGAGAAGCTCATCAGCTCGAGCCTCGGCGAACTGATCGAAGGCGAGCAGCCCCTCGCGCTGCACCCCGACGATGCCCGGACGCGCGGGATCGCCGAGGGCGACACGGTGCGCATCTGGAACGCGCTGGGCGAGGTCGTCACGCACGCGCACCTCGATCCGCGCCAGCGGCCCGGCGTGACGCAGCTCCACAAGGGTCTCTGGAGCCGGCACACCAAGAACGGCGCCACGGCCAACGCGCTCGCCCCGGACACCCTGACGGACCGCGGCGCCGGCGCCTGCTTCAACGACGCGCGCGTCGAGGTCGAGCGCGTCGGGTAGCCGGGAGCGCAGGGCTCCAGCCCGGCTCTGGTTCCGGGGTTTGACCTTCCCTCGCGGGAAGGGAAGAGGAAACAGAGAAGAGCCGGGCTGGAGCCCGGCGCTCCCAGGTGAGAAGAAACGGCTGGAAATGCCGGCCAGTAGGAGTGCGTACTGGCGCGCCCCTGTCCGGCGCGTGATCATCCGCGCGCTCCGTCCCCGTCCCTGATGTCCGAACCGATCATCGTTCTCGACGGCCTCGAGAAGCGCTACGGGTCGATCCATGCGCTCGAGGGCCTGACCCTCGAGCTGCCCCCGGGGCCGATCGGGCTGCTCGGGCCGAACGGAGCGGGCAAGTCGACGCTGATCAAGCTCCTGCTCGGCCAGCTCGAACCGAGCGGCGGCCGGGCGCGCATCGCGGGCTTCGATCCGACGCAGCGCGCGCAGCGTCTCGCGTTGCGCCGGAAGATCGGCTACATGCCCGAGTCCGACTGCCTGATCCCGCGCATGAACGGGATCGAGATCGTGACCGCGCTCGGGCGCCTGACGGGCATGACGGCGCGCGACGCGATCACGCGCGCGCACGAGGTGCTCGACTACGTCGGGCTCGAGGAGGCGCGCTACCGCGGGCTCGACGAGTATTCGACGGGCATGAAGCAGCGCCTGAAGCTGGCGCAGGCGCTGGTGCACGATCCGCAGCTCCTCTTGCTCGACGAGCCCACCAACGGGCTCGATCCGAAGGGCCGCAAGCACATGCTCGAGCTCGTGCACGACCTCGGGCACAACCACGGGAAGAGCCTGCTCCTGTGCTCGCACCTCCTGCCGGACGTCGAGCGCACCTGCAAGCGCGTG
>JANOGB010000258.1:0-6978 GCA_031413955.1 Planctomycetota bacterium
GGAAGGGAGGACCCTTCCCCAGCACCCCATCCCCCTTGACGGCTCTACGAACCTCGTCGTCTACTGCGGCTGTTACCTAACCCCGTGTCCACTGAACCGGGGGACGGTCACGACCACCCCAGCGAGTTGACGATGTGGTGACGGATCGAGGGATGAAGGCGATCGAAGGTCACGGGAGGTCGAGCTCGACGTCATCCACCGACTCGTGCGCCATGGCAGCCGACTCGACTCGCGTCAGGTCCTCCTTCTTGACCGTCAGCTTGTAGTGAAGGCGCGGGTCGAAATCGTCGAACTGGTCGATGCGATCGAGCACATCGCCGATCAGCTTGCGCAGGAACAGGCGCGGAACCACTCCGACCTTGCCTCCGAGGTGACCGGCGACCGCGCGCGCGAGCTCACCCACATACTCGTCCGTAGCTTTGGCCGCGATGCGGGGCCCAGTGGCGCGGCCCTCGACGTAGATGTCCCGTACCTTGCAACCGAGCTGGACCAGCGCTGGAAAGTCGAAGCCCGGCAACCGGATCTGCGGAGCGCGTGGGTTGTCGAAGCGGGCCTCCGTCGTGAAGTCTGTTGCGAGGCGCTGCGCCAAGGGCGCGAGCCGCTGAACACCCTGAGGACCGTCGAAGAACGCCGGGGTCCCCGTGATGACGACGTAGAGCCCCGGGAAACGCCCGGAATCAACCTCGTCCACGAGCTGCCGCAGTGCGTTCAGACTCTTGTCGCGCACGTCCCCGCGGACCCGCTGAAGGGTCTCGACCTCGTCGATCACGAGCACGAGCCCCGCCTGGCCGCAATCACGGATGATCGTGAGCAGCCCCTGCAGAGAAGAGAGGGCGCCCGCGTGGTCGATCTCGCCCTTGATGCCGGCGGTGCGCTTGGCCTGCGCAGCTACGTTGGGTTGGCCGCCGACCCACGCAATCAGAGCGTCAGCCGTGTCGCGCTCACCCGCGGCAACAGCCCGCCGGTAGCCTCGTAGCGCCGCCGCGAACGAGGGGGACTCGCGCGATACGGACGCGAGGCGCTTCTCCAACAGCTCCTCGATCCGAGTGTCGGCCGCCGTACCCCCTCCGGCCGAGAGATCCGACTCGAGAGCGTAGAACCACTGGTCGATGATCGACCGAAACGCTCCCGCCGCTTGGTCCGACGTCGAGAGCCGCTCGATCAGCCGGCGGTAGACAGTCTCCAGGCGATGCAGCGGCGTTTCGGTCTCCGAGATCTGCACCTCGCTCGTGACGAAGGATTCGCGCTTCGCTCGTTCCTGCATCCACCGGGCGACGAATGTCTTCCCGCTCCCGTATTCCCCGCGGATGGCCTTGAAGCACGCTCCGCCCGCCCTGACCTTGGACAGCTCCTCTGCGAAGGCGCCCTCGAACCGTTCGAGACCGATCGCGAGCGCGTCCAAGCTGCGCTGGGGAACCGTCCCTCGCCGAAGGGCGTCGATGAGCTCGTTGCGCCTTTGCGGGCTGATCATCGCTTGGGAGTCCTTCGGATCTGGAACTGCTCTTCCAAGAGCGCGAAGTTCAGGCGCAGAGTCTGACCGCCGTCCTCGAGTTCGAGCACGCCATAGCCATCGACATTCAGCACTCGCCGGGCAACGATCAAGCGTCCGTTGAGCTGCACCGCGTTCATGCCGAGCTCCGAGGCGAGCGCCGAGAACAGGATCGTGCCATTGTGGGCCTCAACCACTCGCAGCAAAGCCTGCATCTCCTCAGACTTGGGAGGAGTTCGTCCTGCAAACTTCAACTGAGCGTCGTAGGTCGAAGACGCTAGCAGATGACCGATCCAGTCCGGCTCCTTGCGAGGTACATCAGCAAGAGGCGTGAAGAGATCCGGCTGCGCCTTCTTCGGGCGCGCAGCAGGTTTCGGAGACGGCAGAGGCAACGCGATGGCCTTGTCCAGGAGCCACCAGTCCGGCTGCCTCACAGACTCCACAACCCAGCCCTCGAGGTCGATTCCGGCGGGAACCAGCACGGCCAAGGGGACGACAACCTCTTGCGGTGTCACGCCACCGTGGTAGCCGCCACGCTTGGGAACATACCGCACGATCTCGCTCGCAGGCACAACGCAAGGGCCGCCCACCTGGGGAAGGAGAACGCGCGGGCCCACCGCCCGCAATTCCCCGTCTTCGAGAGTCCCGTTGTCCGCGTGCCAGCGTTCGTGCTCCTGCATGCGGCGAGGGTCGCTCGAGCCCGACTCCACGACGTGTCCGTGGTCGCTGGTGACAACGAGCACCCGTTCTGCTGCTTCTGCCTGCGCAACGAGTCGCTCCAGAACTGGCACTCCGGCAAGGCTCCAGTCCGGGCGGATCTGGCCGCCCTTCGCAAGTTGATCGTCGACGGCATTGACGATAGCTGCGATCACCCTGGCCTCGCTCTCGAGCGCATCTTCCAAGCTGGAGAACAGGTCACCACTGGGATCTGAGCCGAGATCGGCCTTGTGAAACAGAATCGCCGTGCGGTCCTGCCGCTTGCGCCATCCGTGTTCCGCGGCCTTGGCCTCGAAGCCCTCGCTCTCGATTGCCTGTGCACCAACCCTCAGGGAGCCGCACAACAGCGAGCAGCGCGAGGCCTCGGTCACCGAAGGAACGGTGCTCAGCACGACGGGCCACCGTTGCAGGCTCGCGGGCACATGTCGGCGCCAGCCCGCACGGGCCTCGATCGTCTCGACGATCTGCTGAGCGATGGGCGCGCTCATTCCGTCGAGCACCAGCAGCAGTACCTTCTTCCCGGCGCCCGCAATCGGTGCGAGCACGCGGTCAAGCACCTCTTCGATGCCCATGACCGCGGAGGGAAGGGCCGCGTTGGCGCATGCGGCAACCAATGCCTCCCCGAACGCGAGGTTGTCTCGCTGTCGGACCTCCAGAACTCGGGCAAGGAGTTTTCTGTAGACCGCGGTCGCGCCGGCGTGGCCCTCGCCGTCCAAGAGCACGTGCCGCGCGCGATCTGCCCACGCTCCATCGTCCATGTACTGTCGCGCGAGCGTGCCGAGTGACGTCTCCCCTGTGCTGGCGCGCAGTCGCAGCCATCGCGCGAGGCGACAGGCCATGTCAGCCCTCGGCAGCATCGCCTGCTCGCTCTCTGCGCTGGCGGCGATCTTATGGCCTGCCAGCCGACGCCGCTGTTCGAGCATCTTGTGTTCACGGTCTTCGCTGGGTGCATCGAGGAACTGCGCGAGCACGCGCGCAAACGACTCCAACCGCCCGGCAAGTCCACCGGGAACCCAGTCACTCCACTCGGCAAGTTCGGGAGTGCGTAGAGCTGCGTCGAACAACTCATCTGCTCGCCGCGCCACGGTTCCCACCCAATCCATGCGCCCGGAACTCACCGCACGTTGCAGGACTTCGACCGCTGCGCCTCCGATCGACCGCATCTCGGAGACCTCCAGAGACTTGGTCGAAGCGAAGAACCTCTCCGCCCGCACGACGGCTGAAGCTGCTCGCTCGTCTTTGCCGTCCAGTGCATGGGCCAGCGCATCAAGGACGAGGCCGATCGCGGGAAGGTCGGCGGCGTTGCCGTTCTCGATGGCCTCGACGATTCGCTCGGTCGCTGTGCCCCCCCACTCCGCGGCCCAAGTCTTGAACGCAATTCGGCGCTCTGTCTGCCAGGAACGCCATCGGACCACGCCCTCTGCGTTTTGCCCCCATTCGAGGAGAGTCGCCGCTTCCGGCCGCGCCGTCCCGATCCCAACGTCGGCCAACAGCAAACCCCACACATGCTCCAGGTCGAGCACGCCCGTTCCCGGCGGGATGCATCGCTCGCTCGGTAGGTCGAGCAGGGCCTCGGCCATCCAGCTCGCGCCCGCAAGCCTTGGATCCAGAGCCGAGACCTGGAACTGGTCGCGCACCGACGCCCACGGATGAATCGTCTCCAGCCGCCGCCGCGCGAGCCGCGACACGAACTCGAGCCCGAGGGTCGGAGCGTCGAGTGGCGTGACGATCACGAGCCACTCCTCCTCGCACGCATCGATCAGCGCCGCGCGCGCAGCCAGGGGCGAGTTGGCCTGAACGATCCGGCAACGGTGGCCCAGTACCTCCGTCTCCGTCGGCCCGCTCCAGGCATCGCGCGTCTGTATGCCGAACCACCGTCGTTCCTCAGACGCAGCCTTGCTGTCCATCGAGGCAACGAGTCGCTGCAACCGGTGGAGGGTCAGCGTCACGCCTCCCCATCCTTGCGGTAGAGCCGCCAATCGAGCTCAACAGAGAGCCCCTGGTCCTGTTCGAGCTTCTTCTTCAGCGAGTCCAGCTCTCTCGTCGCATCGTGCCCGCCGAGGCGCCCGAGCTTCTTGTGCTCGATCTGCTTCCATCCCGGAGGCGGCGGCGGCGGCGGAAGCGACACGAGGAGCGTCGTCGCAGCCTCCTCAATCCGACACAACTCACTCGCGATCGGCCGCGCGTACTCGTCCTGGGAAAGCGCCAGGGCGAGATCCCTCAGGAGCTTCTGCGCATCACCTCGGCGCTCATCGGTCAACTCGCCCAGACCGTTGAGCAACTTCCAATTCGTTCCCTCCAGGGCCCCGAGCACCATCCTCAGCTTTCCTTGCGCCGTGCCCAGCGCCGCAGGCGTCACTGGGGCGGCCACCGGAGCCGTAGCCAGCTTCGACACTAGCGGTCGGTCCTCCGCGCAGGCCGCGAGCTGATCCAACCACTCCGCCAACGCGCGAGACGTGGCCAGGCGCGCCGACGTGTCCTTCACCGTCGCGGGTGTGCGGTCTTCGAGAATCCTGCACAGCTTCGCCGCCTCATCGCGGCTCCCGCGCGCGAGCTCCCGAACTTTCATGGCCAACTGCGCCACGTTGGACGCGGAGCGCCCAGGCCCCATGCCCAGACCGAACACCGCATTCGCGATCTCCACGGCCCGGCTCCAGGTGTCTGCGGCCGGCAGATCCTGCTCCCGCAGCTCGAAGTCATCCTCGAGCCTCCCGATCTCGGCCTCCCCGACAGGAGCACCGTTCCGGTAGAAGAGCCGATCCGTCTGCTCGGCGAACACAAGGATCAACAGATCCTGCATCTCCCTCGGCAGACCGCGCGCGGACGGATTGTCGATCCAGCGCCGCATGTTGCCAACCGTCCACTCCTTGTCCTTGCTCGAGGCTTGACGCTGCTGGAAGTGCTGTTTCCAGGTCTGGCCCAGCACGAACGGACGGTCGAGCCCGGTCATCTCGCCGAGCTGCAGCGGCACGACGATGCCGAGAGTCTCCTTGCGCCGCGGCGGCTCCACTTCGACCCGGTTTGCGGTCTTGGTCACCGCAAGCCTGCACAGAGCGCCGACGCGCTTCAGCGCGGCACGCCCGACCTCCTCCTCGAACTTTGGGTGCAGGGCGTACCGGTGTGCCATCGCCTGATCGAGCAGGCCCTCGAGCGCGACCTTCAACGTCCCCCCGACCGGCGGCTGAGGCGTGAACGACGAATCCAACGACAGGAAGGGCTCCCCGATCTGGATCGCAGCGTCCAGCCCATCCTTCCCCTGGGTCGCAACTCCATAGGCCGCGAGCAATACGGTCCGGAGTCGGTTCTCGAGCGTGAGCTTGTTGCCCTCGAGCATGTTCCGGGCCGTAGCGTGATCCGTCTCGGGGATGTGGCTCGCGCAGCGCCGGAAGTTGTCACCGCGCAGAGCGATGTCGATCCGCACCAGCCGGACCAGATCTCTGAGCGTCTGCTGGTTGAACACCTGCGGCGACCAGACCAGCGTGTGCGCGCTCTTTCCGCTCTGCCTAAACTCCTCGATCCGAGCTCGATCTCCATGCGTCCCCTGCCCGTCGGGGTCGATCGGTAGATCGAGCACGATCTTCCAGGCCTCTCCCGAGTAGTCGAGGGACACGGCCCGGAGCTGGGCCACGTCCTGGAAAATCAAACTCGCGGAACGCTGTGTGCCGCGCCACGTCCAATCGAAGCTGTAGTCGTAGAGCGATGTCGCCTCGGGATCCACGCCAAGGTCCTGGAAGACAAGCCGCCGCAGAACGGTGACGCGGGCAGCCGGGCTCTCCTGCTCCGCCGCGTTGGCCAGAATCCCTTCGATGTCGACGCCGGTCAGCTCGATCGAGAGAGTCGGATCGCTGACCGCCCCTTGCATGCGGATCTCGGGGACCACGGTCGCCCACTTCTTGATCTTCGCCAGAACCGCCTGCGCCTCCTGACCGGGGAACGGCGCCTTGATCGTTCCGTGGTTCAGCGCGGCGACGCGCTTCGCGTTCAGCCCTTTGAGCGATGGCACGTTGGACACCAGCGTCGCGAGCAGCAGAGTCTTCAGGATGCGCTCGTCGTTCCGCACCTTGGTCCGGAGCGGGTCGTTCCAAGGCCGAGCAGCCAGCTCGTCGAACTGCACGTCGTGTTCCTGCTCCAACAGCGGCTGCAACTTCTCGCGCCACAGCTTGCGCGCCCGATCGAAGGACACCTTGAAGCTGTCCACGATCGCGTCGTTGCCCGTGGCGATCACGTCGAACAGGTCCCCAAGGGGAATGAGCTCCCCGAGTTCCAGGTTGCCGCGTCGTTGCACCAGGAGCTGCCGCATGGCCTTCAGCGCCGTCCGATCGCGCTGCAACATGCTCGAGGCGTCCACGAGGACCTCGACCAGCGCAGGACTGAACGGATAGACCTTGCGGAAGTCCTGGATCGTCCTCTCGCGCGTCATCAAGATCGCCAGGGTGTCCTGCGCGATCTTCGTCGAGCGCTGAAACTGCTCGTCGATCTGGGCCTTCGCCTGCGGCGTCTTCGCGGACAACAGGCGCTTGCTCGCGATCGTCGGAAGGTCCCGATCTTCCAGGGTGATCTTCCCGAACCTTCCCTCGTGGTAGCGCAGCTTGTCCACGTACCCGAGCTGCTGAACTCCGGGCATGTTCTCGCTGACGAGCTCGCGCAGATCGCGCTGCCGGGCAACGAAGCTGACGATCGTGACCGTCCCCCGGTTCAGTGGACACGGGGTTAGGTAACAGCCGCAGTAGACGACGAGGTTCGTAGAGCCGTCAAGGGGGATGGGGTGCTGG
>JANOGB010000259.1:0-1774 GCA_031413955.1 Planctomycetota bacterium
CGCCCATCGTCGAGGCCTGCGCGAAGCGCCACGGCCTGCCCTACCACGACAGCACGCACTTCTGGCCCGCCGTGCGCTCGCACATGCGCCACCTCAAGCGCCTGGGCGCCCCCGGCGCCCCCGTCATCGCGTAGGAGCCCGCTGGGGGCCTTGCCTGGGCGGGGCGCCCCTCACACGGGCTCCTAGTAGAGATGCTGCGCAGCGATCCCGGCCGGCGCCCGACGTGTGCGGGTGTGATAGCCTTCCCTGCCGTTGCACCGCCTCCCCGGGAGATCCGCGACCATGAGCGCCGTCCGCACGCACCTTCTCCTCGTGGCAGCGCTTCTCGGAGCGTGGGCCCTCGTTGGATCCGCGCCGCTTGCGCTCGCCGATGACCCGCCGGACGCCGACAACCACGAGGGGCTCACCAAGGACGACGTGGCCCGCCTGACGAAGCCGCAGTTCTCGCCCTACGCCGGGCGCAACTTCCCGACCCGCGTGCTCTGGGGCGACACCCACCTGCATACCGCGATCTCGGTGGATGCCGGCACCATGTGCCGGGTCGGCCAGGAGGACGCCTTCCGCTTCGCGCGCGGCGAGGAGGTATCGAGCACGCACGGCCTGCGCGCCCGGCTCTCCCGGCCGCTCGACTTCCTCGTGATCGCCGATCACGCCGAGATGTACGGCCTGATGCCCCAGCTGCTCAGCGGCGATCCCGAGATCCTCGCCACGGAGGCGGGGAAGCGCTGGCATACCGAGCTGACGAGCGGCGACAACGACCGGGCGTTCGCCACGGCCATGGAGATCGTGGGCTCGCTTTCGGGCGACGTGCCGCTCATCAAGAACGACAAGGCCGTGCGCAACGCCTGGCAGGCCTACACCGCCTTGGCGGACAAGTACAACGAGCCGGGACGCTTCAGCGCCATCATCGGCTTCGAGTGGACCGCGATCGGCGGCAACAACCTGCACCGCAACGTGATCTTCCGCGGCGACGCCAGCGTGGCGAACCGCACCCTGCCCTACTCCCAGTTCGACAGCAAGAACCCAGAGGACCTCTGGCGGCACCTGGCGGCTTTCGAGAAGGAGACCGGCAGCGAGGCGCTGGCCATCCCGCACAACGGCAACCTCAGCAACGGCCGCATGTTCTCGGTCGAGTCGTTCGACGGCAAGCCGCTCAGCAAGGAGCTGGCGGCCCTGCGTGCGCGCTTCGAGCCGATCTACGAGATCACCCAGATCAAGGGTGACGGCGAAGCGCACCCCTCGCTCTCGCCGAACGACGAGTTCGCCGACTACGAGAAGTGGGACAAGTCCAACCTCAACGGCACCGAGGCCAAGAAGCCGGAGATGCCGAAGTACGAGTACGCCCGCGAGGCATTGAAGACCGGCTTGTCGCTGGACCGGACGCTGGGCGTGAACCCGTTCAAGTTCGGGATGATCGGCAGTACGGACGCGCACACGTCGCTGGCGGCAGTCGAGGAAGAAAACTTCTTCGGCAAGCACTCCGGCGTCGAGCCGGGGCCGCATCGCTGGGAACACGTCGTCATTCAGGCGCCCGATCCAAAGTTCACTGTTTATGGCTGGCAGCAGGCCGCCGCCGGGTTCGCGGGCGTCTGGGCGACGGAGAACACGCGCGAGGCGATCTTCGACGCGATGAAGCGCAAGGAGACCTACGCGACGACTGGCCCGCGCATCGTCGTGCGTTTCTTCGGCGGCTGGGATTTTACGGCCGATGACGCGCGCTCGCGGCTGCCGGCGGGGGCGGGTTATTCCAAGGGCGTGCCGATGGGTGGCGACC
>JANOGB010000260.1:0-108197 GCA_031413955.1 Planctomycetota bacterium
CACATGGACGCCGCACACGCCAGCATGCGCCGTCGCGTCGGACTACCCCTCAACGGTCACCTCGACTGGCTCGGACTGCGTGGTGGAGAACAGCGTGTCGTCGATGTCGAACAGGACCGCCCTCAAGCCCATGGCGGCAGCCTAACCCGGGCGAGAAGAACACACCACAGAGGCACAGAGGGCACGGAGAATCGCAGAGAAGGAGAAAAGGCGGGGACAACCTCCGGGCTCCAGCTTCCGGGGAATCGAGGCCCCAAAGGTCTTCTACCCTTTTCTCTTCCTCTGTGAGGCTCTGTGCCCTCTGTGCCTCCGTGGTGCGCCTTCTTCTACCGGCCCTGGCTCTCCAGGTGCGCCAGCTCTTCCTTGACGTCGCTGATCCAGGCGCGGATCAGGATCATCAAGCTCTCCTTCTCATCGCTGTAGCCTTCTTCCTTGAAGAAGAAGCCGAGGATCGGGATGTTCGCGACCCAGGGCACCTCGGCGCGGCGCTCGACGTTGCGCATGCGCGAGAGGCCGCCGATCAGGATCGAGCCGCCGTCGGGAACCACGGCCGTGGTGAACACGCTCGACACCTGCAGCTCGGGCAGCTGGAAGGTGACGGGGGCCGTCTGGCCAGCGAGGGCGGTCGAGAAGTCGGTCAGGGCCACGACCTCCGCCACCGTGGGCTGGATCTCGAGCGTCAGGTAGCGGCGGTTGTGGTGGATCGTGGGGCGCACGTCGAGCACGATCCCCTCTGTGAGGATGTTGATCTGCGGGTCGGCGATGGCCTGGAACTGGGCCACCTCGACGTCGAAGTCCTGCACGTAGGCGCGCTGGTTCACGACCGTGACGTAGGCCCGCTGGGTGTTGTGCACCGAGAGGATCTGGTCGTTGATCAGCTCGACGTCCTCGCTCTTCTCGACCAGCCGGAAGATGGCCGAGAGCTGCAGGTCGTTCAGGAAGGTGTACTGGGCCGTGAGCCCCCCGATGGTGGTCAGGGCGCTGCCCAGGGCGTCGCCGAAGATGTTCTCGGTGCGGCCGCGGAAGTCGCCGTCGCCGCCTTCGTCGAAGAACGCGCCGGCCGAGGGCGGCGTGAGCGTCTCGCCGTCGCCGGAGTTGTCGAGTCCCAGGGTCGGGTCGAGATCGAGGTTCACGTCGTCCAGGTCGGTGAAGGGCACGCCGGGGTTGTCCAGGCCGCGGAAGTCGACGCCGATCTCCTGGATGAAGTGGTCGCCGATCACCAGGAACTTGGACTCGATCGTGACCAGCGAGGCGCTGAATCGCCGTAGCTCCTCGAGGAACTGCCGCACCAACTGCTGCACCTCGGCCGCGTGCACCACGATCATGTTGCCGCCCTCGACCGTGAGCGCGACGCCCTCGTCCTCCCACGTGCCGACGGCCACGTTTTCCGTGATCAGGGTGCCCAGGTCCTCGGGGTTGTTGATGGCCGGCTTCTCGCCGATCTTGCCGAAGGCACCGCCCGAGTTCTCGTCGTCGTCCTCGAGCTCGTCCAGCAGGCGCAGGCGGTCGATGCGCGGTCCCAGGAAGTCGGTCAGGCCGAAGATCAGGTCCTGCACGTCGTGGTTGAAGATCACGAGCTCGCCGCGCGCCTTCTCCCTGGTCGTGACCAGGACTGTGTCGTGGCGGATGGTCCAGGTGACGTTCTCGCCCGCCGCCTGACAAATGAGATTGAGCACCTTGTCGACCGCGATCGAGTTCGTCAGGTCGATGTTGAAGACCACTCCGCCGTCCACGGCAGCCTGCTCGGCGGCCGGGTCGGTGATCATCGGGATGCCCGTGATCGCGTTGAGCGACTGGATCACGGTCGTCAGGCTCTCCTCGTCCTTGATCGTCAGGCCCGGGATGCGCGCGCTCGAGAGCTGGGCGCGCAGTTCGAGGGCAATGGGGCTGTCCGCGGCACCCAGATCGAGCTTCGTGCGCGCCGCGCGCAGCGCGGTGATGTTGCGCCAGTAGTCCTGATCCGGCAGCGTGATCACGCCCTGGTAGGGGATCTTGAGCTCGTCCAGATCCTCCTGCCAGCGCTGGTACTGCACCAGCTTCTCGCGCAGGAAGTCTGCCTGTACGAGGTCGCGGCCCTTGCGGAAGGCCGTGTCGCGCAGGTCGAGCGCGCGTTCGTTGCGCGGGTCGAGGCGCAGCACGCGGTCGGCAAGCTCGATCGCTTCGTCGTAATCCTGGGCCTGGAAGGCCGTGACGGCCTCGCTGAGCAGGTTGTTGATCACGTGCGAGCGCCGCTCCTGATCCTCGCGCTCGTCGCCGCGCAGGGCATCGCGCGCTTCCTTCTGGGCCGCTGAGCGCTGGGCATCCTCGGCCGTCTGCTTCTGCTGGCGCGCCTGGGTGATCAGGCCCTCGATCTCCTGTTCCAGACCCTGCCAGTCGCCGGAGTAGGGCGACCAGCGGATCTGGTCGAGCGCCAGCGTCAGCTCGATCACGGCCGCATCGTGGTCTCCACGGGTGAGCGCGAGCTTGGCCTTGTCGACCTTCTGGCGCGCATCGATCTCGAGCTGATCCTTCTTGATGCGGGCCTTGTTCTCGAGCTCCTGGATCGTGGTCTGCGTCTCGCCCGGCGCGCGGCCGAGCAGGGCGCCGACCTCGGCCAGCATCGACTTGGCTTCGAGGTTGTCGGGATCGAGCTGCAGGGCCCCGGCGAGTTCTTGCTCCGCCTTCTCGAGCTCCAGGCGCTCCTTGAGCTCGGTGGCGCGTTGCAGGTGCTGCTCCACCAGGAAGCGTGACTTCTGCTCGGCCAGCGAGAGCAGGTCGGCCTGCTGCCGGGCGTAGTCGCCCGAAGTCTGTGGCTCGTCTTGTCCTGCTTCGCCGACCTTCTCCGAGCTGGCCCCCTCGGGCATGCTCTCGGACTTCTTCCCGTTCGACGAACAGGAGGCGGTGATGGCGACGCAAAGGCCGAGCGCGGTGACGGCGATCCTCATCTGGACTCTTCTCCGGAGAACGGGCGACATGCGATGGAATTCGGGCAGGGGAGTGGGGGCGGGCGAGGCTCAGCGCCCCAGCGCGAGGCTCTCGTCCAGGCCCATCTGAGCCGGAGAGGGCTCGCTCTCCTGCGGGATCACGATCTTGGCCTTGAGCAGGATGAGCAGCTTGCGGTTCGAGACGAACGTGCCCTGGCGCTCGAACAGGAACGAGATCAGGGGGATCTTGTTCAGGATCGGGACGCCGGAGCGCAGGTCCTGGTTCTGGTGCACCTTCATGCCGCCCAGGAGGATCGTGCCGCCGTCCGGCATGGGGATCGACGTCTTGATCTGCGACTTCTCGACCTCGGGCAGCATGATCGTGACCGAGTTGCCCGACGCGCCCAGCGACGTGGTGAACGTGCGGATCGGACGCTGCAGCTCGGCCACCGTCGGGCGCACCTCGAGCGTGACGAAGCGGCGGTCGGCCGAGACCACCGGCCTGACGTCCAGGATCACGCCGTCCTCGACCACGGCGATGATCGGGTCCGCGATCGAGGCCGCCTGCGCGATCTCGACGTCGAAGTCCTGCACGTAGGCGACCTGGTTCATGACCGCCAGGTTCGAGCGCGCGGTGTTGAAGACCAGGATCTTGGGCGCGGTCACGAGCTCGATGCGCTCGGACTTCGACACGGCCGTCAGGATCATCTCGAGCTGCAGATCGTTCAGGTACGTCCACTGCAGCTGCAGGCCACCCGAGCCGGTCAGCACGTCTTCGTCGCCCAGGAAGCGGTCGAAGAGGTTCTCGGTGCGGCCGCGGACGTCGCCGTCGTCGCCCTCGTTCAGGAACGCGCCCAGCTCGGTGTCGCTGCCCAGCTCCTGGCCGAGCGTCTGCTGCGCGGTCGTGTCGCCGAAGTCGTTGAAGAAGGCGTTGGTGCCCTTGCCGGGCGAGCCGAGGCCGCGGAAGTCGACGCCGATGTCCTCCAAGAAGTTGTCCTCGACCGTCAGGAAGCGCGCCTGGATGTCGACCATGATGCCGGTCGCCTCGCGCAGGTCGTCGAGCAGCTTCTGGATCTTGGCGTGCACCTCGGGCGTCTGGTTCACGACCATCGTGCCGTTCGAGATGCGCAGCGCGTTGGCCGGGTCGGCCTCCCAGGACTCGGGTGCGACGTTGTCGCGGATGAGCGAGTCCAGGGTGTCGTCGGTGACGACCAGGAACTCGCGCTCGACCACTTCCTCGTCCGATTCGGGCAAGCCGCCCGAGGGCTGGAGGTTGATCTCGCGGCCGGGGAAGTCGCGCACCGCGCGGATCAGGTCGCGCACCTCGTACATGCGCAGCACCTGGCCGCCGACGAGCTCCTCCTTGGTGACGAACTTCACCACGCCGTCCTCGACCTTGTAGCGCAGGTTCTCGCGCACCTCGGTGATGATGTCGAGCAGCTGCTTGACGCTGCGCTCGGGCAGGTCGAGCTGGATCGACTTCTCGGCCTCGTCGAGCTCGTCGCGCACCTTGCTCGAGAGCACGAAGTTGATGCCGGTCACGTTCTGCAGGTAGCTCGCGACCTCCTCGAGGGGCGCGCCCTCGCCGTCGGCTCCGAAGCGCGCGGGCACGCGCCGCTCGTTCAGGACGCGCAGCACGGCTTCCTTGTCCGCGGAGCCGGCCGGGTCCTGGCCGGTGAACTCGTAGGGCTTGCGCGTCTGCACCTCGCGCCAGCGCTCGAGATCGAACGACACCGTGTCGGTCTGGGGCACGCCCATGGCCCCCAGTTCCTCGAAGGTGCGCACCCAGTTCTCGCGGAAGGAACGGCGGTTCTCCTCGTTGGTCGCGAGATGGCGCGCGTCCCGTGCGATGTCGCGCATCGACGTGGCCGCCTCGTTGCCCGGGTCGTACAGCAGGATCTGGTCGGCCAGGGTCTGAGCCGGGCCGTACTGCTCGCGCTGGAAGGCTGCGTTGGCCTCGATGTAGAGCTGGCGCAGCTTCGTCTCGCGGTAGTTGCGCTGCTCCTCTTCCCTGGCCACCCGCTGGGCGCGCGCGCCCTGTTCCTCGGCCGTCCGCCGGGCATTGTCGTTCTCCTCCGCCAGCTGCACGGCGGACTGGAGCTTGCCCTCGAGCACGCGCTCGTCCAGGCTCCGGTCGGCGATCAGCGGGTGGAAGCGCAGGATGTTGAGCGCGCGGCGGTAGCTCTCGATCGCCTTGTCGTATTCCTTGGCGCGCAAGGCGTTGTCGCCGTCGATGTTGAGCTGCTCGGCCTCGATGCGCGTCTGCGCGCGCCGCACGGTCTCGCGTTCGACCGCGTCCTGGATGCCTTCCGCGGCCGTGGCGAAGCTGTCGCCCATCAGGCCCTGCACGCGGCGCATGCGCTCGCGCGCCTCCTGGTTGTCGGGATCGACTTCCAGGGCCTGGCTGTACTGGCGCAGCGCGCCCTCCAGGTCGGATTGCTCGAGCAGGGCATCGCCCTGGGAGATGTACTGCTGGCCCAGGAACTCGGACTGCTGCTTGAGGCGCGTCACCCGTTCCCCGACCTGCGCGGTGTCCTGCGGGGTGGGGTCGCCTTCCTGCGCGGATGCGAAAGCGACGCTGGCTTCAGCCTCGGAATCCGAGGGATGCTGGTCCGCGGGCGCCGTGGCACCCGTGGTCATCTCACTCGTTCGAGCTTCTTTTGGATCCGAGGAGCGGCAGGCGACGGTGACGGTCACGAGCAGGCTCGAGACGAAGAGAGAGCGAGATCGCATGGCGTGCGCCGGACGGCGGCTTGAAGGTGCAGGGGTGTGGGACGGAGACAGCGGTCCCGCGCCGCGAACGATCCTCCGCAGGCTGGTCGCGCCAGCGCCGGGGGATCGCGAACTCGCGAATGCATCGCGTTCGTCGCGTGTGGAACGTCGAGAGACGAAAAGAGCGCCGACTTCAGCGCGGGAACTCCTTACCTCGCTCGACTCACTCCGCGCGGGGGCGAGCCGAGCCGGAAGAGGAATCTGGAGACCCGCCGGCCGGGGGCGGGGAAGATATCCGCACCCCCCAAAGTGGTCAATCGCCACACCCTACCGAAGTAGCGGGGAATGGTTACCGAGCGGGTCCGGGCGGCGTCAGTGCTTGGCTGGCGGCGCCAGGCCGAGCTCACGCATGCCGAGCTGGACGTCCTGCCAGCAGTCCTTCTTGGCGCTCGGGGTGCGCAGGAGGTAGGCGGGGTGGTAGGTGGCCACGACCTTGCGGCCCTTCCAGGCGTGTACCTTGCCCCGCAGACGCCCCATGGATAGGGGCGTGCGCAGCAGATGGTGGGCGGCGTGCAGCCCCAGCGCGAAGATGAGCTCGGGGTTCACGAGCTCGATCTGGCGGTCGAGATAGGGCGTGCACAGGGCCGTCTCCTCGGGCAGCGGGTCGCGGTTTCCCGGGGGGCGGCACTTGAGCACGTTGGCGATGTACACCTCGTGGCGCGCGAGGCCCATGCCCTTCTGGATGATGTCGGTCAGGAGCTGGCCGGCGGCGCCGACGAAGGGCACGCCCTGGCGATCCTCGCTCTCGCCCGGCGCTTCGCCGATGAACATGACGCGCGCGTGCTCGCGCCCGTCGCTGAAGACGGTCTGGGTGCGCGTCCGGCACAGGCCACAGGCGACGCAGCCCGCCACCAGGGCACGCAGCTCGCCGAGGCTGGTACAGGCTGCGGCCCGCGTCTGGTTCTCGCGCGCGAGCGGCAGATCCGGGAGGGCCGCGGGACTCGCGGGTGGCGGAATGGGTGCGAGCTCGCGGATCGGCGGCGCGCTGGCCGTACGCGCTGCCGGAGTTGCGCTCCCCGCAGGGCGCACGGCGCGTTCGGGCGCGGCGGTACGCGCGACACGCTGCACGCCGAGCTGCGCTTCGCGCCGCAGATGACCTGCGAGACCCTGCGCCAGGGCAGACAGCTCCGCCTGGGGATCGGAGGCGCCCGGGTGGGATTCGCTGGACGGAGCGCTCATCGCGGCGCCAGAGGATACGAGAGGATGAGCGACGATGAGCCGGCCATGTTCCCGGCCCGGCCATGTTCTCGGCCCGGCCATGTTCTCGGCCCGGCCATGTTCTCGGCCCGGCCATGTTCTCGGCCCGGATAGACTGGGCGTCTTCTCGATGTCCCACCCGATCGGATGGCGGATGCCCCTGATCTTGCTCGCAGGCCTGTGCGCGGGTCTGGTTGCATGCGGAGGCGGTGCCGGGCAGAGCGAGAGCTCCGGCGTGGCGACCGCGAACGCGCCGCAGGGGCCGCGCAGCGCTCGAAGGCTGCGCGACCCGGAGCTGGGTGAGGTGCGTGCGGCGCTCGAGAAGGGTCGCGGCGATCTGGCCCTCGCCTTGCTCGAGCGCACCCAGGGCTTCGAGCCCGAGTGCTTGCGCGCCCGGGCCGAGATCCAGCGCGGCGAGGCGGTCGCCGCCTTGGCCGCCATCGAACGCGCGCGCTCCCTGGATTCCAGCCACCCCGAGCTCTTCGCGACCGAGGTCGAGATCCTGGCCACCCTCGATCGGATCCAGGCCGCGGCCGAGGTCCTCAGCGAGGGTTTTCGCCTCGCGGGAGCCGATCCGGCCCTGCTGCGGGCCCAGGGGGTGATCGAGCTGCGCAACCAGGGCCGAGGGCGGCAGGCGCTGCAAGCTCTCGAGCGCGCGCAGGCCCGGGATCCAGAGCTCCCGTTCCTGAAGTGGCCCCTGGCCCAGGCCCATCTGCTGGTCGGACGCGCTCTCCTGGAAGCGTCGCCGGCCGAGGCCTCCTTCCATGCGCGCACGGCGCATGACCTGTGGCCCGAGCTGGATGACGCGCTCGAGCTCGAGGCCGAGGGTCTCACCGGTGAGCTGCGCTTCGAGGCTGCCATCGCGCTGTACGAGGAACTCCAGGCGCGCGGCCGGAACTACGGCGAGACGCCTGCGATCCTGCACCAGCGCTGCGCTACGCGCTGTCTCCTGGAACGCGATCGAACGCGCGCCATCCAGCACTACCTCGCCGCCCGCGCCCTGGGCCTGAGCGCGGAGGGCCTCGGCTTCGGGGCCGAGATCCTGGCCGAGGAAGGGCGGCTCGCCCTGGAGCGTGGTCTGTCCGCGACCGCGGCCGAGGACTGGGGCCGCGCGGAGAGCGAGTTCACGCGCGCGCTCGAGCTCGCCCCCGACGACCTCGAGGCCGAGGACCGCCTGGCCGTGGCGCGCTTCCAGCGCGCCGACTACCGCGGCGCGGCCGAGGCCTGGGTGCGCGTGCTCGCCCGCGCCCAGGCGAGCGACACCCAGCTCCCCGGGCCGGTGCCGCTCGATCTGGCCAAGGCCTGGCGCCTGGCGGGAGAGCGCGAACGCGCGCGCGAGGTGCTCTCCACCCTGCTGGATCGCCAGCCAGATGGGCCCTGGAGCGCGGGGGCCCGTGACCTGCTCCTGGTGCTCGAGGCGGAGGACTTGGCCGGGAAGTAGCAGAAGCGCCCAAACGGCGAAAGGGAGGTGCCTGGCTCGTTTTTGCACGAGTCCGCCGGAACCGCCTCGCACTCCTGCGCGAACTCGGACTCGTGCGAAACCGTGCCTGGCTCCGTACTTTCGCCAGCCTGACGCGTGGAAGCGCCTGTTCTGCGGCTCGCCTCGCCTGACCAGGCCGGGCAAGGCGCGCGGGCGGCGCGGTCTCGGCCGCGGCCGCGGGCTCGCGCGGGGGAACCGCTCTCGTTGCCGCGCCAAGGCTTCGTTGCCCGCCAAGGCCGAGTGGAGTAATCTCCCTTGTTTTTCCCCCCGGACCATCTCGTTTTTCCCCCCGGACCATGTCCCTGCACCACAAGAACCTGCTGGAGGCCTTCAGGAAGTCGGACGCGCCGAGCGCGCCCGCTCCGGTCTCGAGGGCGG
Source organism: Planctomycetota bacterium (assembly GCA_031413955.1). Taxonomy (GTDB): domain Bacteria; phylum Planctomycetota; class UBA1135; order UBA1135; genus JABFRZ01. The sequence goes on from JANOGB010000260.1 coordinate 8,731, forward strand.
GCTCGCCTGCGCCGCAGGCTGCGCCGTTCCAGAGCATGGTTCCGGCGCCGCGTACGCGCGCGGGGCGGAGGAACGACCTCGTCTGGGCGCTGGCCGTGGTGGGCGTGGTGCTCGTGTTCGTGCTCGGCTTCGTGGTCGGACGGAACACCCGGGGCGAGGCCCGCGCCGAGGAGCTCGCGCCGCCCGAGGACGCGCCCCGCCCCCGTCCGGCGAACCAGCCGCGGTCCTTCCAGAAAGACCCCTCCTCCGCGAGCTCCGACGAGACGTCCGTGTCGGGCGCGGTTGCGCCCTCGAACGGCGAGACGCGCATCGAGGACTCGGCCCTCTTCGACCCCGCCAATCTCTGGACCGTGATCGTGGCCAGCTACACCAAGTCCAACCAGGACCTCGCCTGGGCCACGCACGAGCACCTGCGGGATGCGAAGCTGCCGGTCTTCCCGCCGGTCGAGTCGCGCAACCTGGTCGTGGTCCTGGCCGGCGCGGCGCCGACCTCGGCCGAGCTCGCCAAGGTCGAGGCGGCTGTCAAGGCGCTGGCGCGCGACGGCAAGAAGAAGGACTACGCCGATGCCTACAGCGCGCGCATCGACACGCTCATCCCCCGTCCCAAGAAAGGAACCTCCAAGCCATGACGATTCATTCCAGCCTGCGCGGGGTGAACACGCTGACCGGTGAACGCAGCGTGCTCACGCGCCAGGAACGCATCCGCAAGCTCACCAAGGACGGCAAGTTCGACGCCGCGACGAGCAACGTCTGGGGCCTCCCCAAGGTGCGCACGCACTTCAAGGTGGCCGGCGCGAAGAAGGCCAAGAAGGAGGCTGTCGCGGGCGCTCCGGCCGAGGGCGCCGCGGCGGCTCCGGCTGCAGCGGCTCCGGCCAAGGGCGCGGCCAAGGGCGCGGCCAAAGAGAAGGCTCCGGCCAAGGGCAAGAAGTAGCACGGCCGCGAGGCTCTCCGCACGGAGAGGTCGCGTCCCACTGCTACTTCGTCCGGGCTGACTTATGGGCGCGACCCAGACTCCGCCCGCACTCGGGCTCGGAACGCGCGCGCCCGTGCTCGAGGTGTTCGCGTCTCTGCAGGGCGAGGGACGCTTCGCGGGCGAGCCGCAGGTGTTCGTGCGTCTGTGGGGCTGTCCGTTGCGCTGCCGCTGGTGCGATACGCCCGGATCCTGGCTTCTGCCGGCGGAACCGCGGGCGCGCGTGGCCGCACCTGGGGCGCCGCGCCACGAGCCGGGCTGGGCGACACCCGAGGAGGTCGCGTGCTGGATCACGGCCGTCGAGCCGGGGCGCGCGCGCACGATCAGCGTCACAGGGGGCGAGCCGTTGCTGTGGCCCGGATTCCTGCGTGCGCTGCGGGCCCACGCCGGCGGGCGCCGCATTCACCTCGAGACCGCCGGGGCCCATCCCGCAGCGCTCTCCGAGGTGCTGGAGGCCGTCGATCACGTGAGCCTCGACCTGAAGCTGCCGGCCGACCTGGATGCACCCGAGCCGCTCGCGGGCGCGCTCGAGCCGGTCCCGCGCGACGAGTCCGAGTGGACCAGCGTGCGCCGGCGGATGCTGGAGCTCGTGCGCGGGCGCGAGGCCTGCGGCAAGCTGATCCTCGCCGGCGGCCGTTCTGCGCGGGAATTCGAGCCCATCCTCGACGACGTGGCCGCGCTCGCGCCCGAGTTGCCCCTCTTCCTCCAGCCGGTGACGCCGATGAACGGCGTCCCGGCGCCCACGCGCGCGGCACTGCTCGAGCTGGTCGAGCTGGCGCTCGTGCGCCGGCTCGCCGTGCGCGTCATCCCGCAGCTCCATCGGCAGCTCCGGATCCCCTGAGAGGCCGAGCAGGAATCGATGATACAGCCTCTCAGTTGTCTTCTGGCGCAGCGCCTGACGGCGCTGCTTTCCGTTCGCGAGCAATTCTTGCTCGCTCTCTGAGTCTCCCGAGCCCGCCCCAGATGTCCCCCCTCCCGCGCGTCGCCATCGTCGGCCGCCCCAACGTGGGCAAGTCGACGCTCTTCAATCGCCTGACGGGCAGCCGCATCGCCATCGTCGAGCCCACCCCGGGTGTCACGCGCGATCGCGTCAGCGCTCCGGCGCGCATCTCGGGTTCGGAGGGCGAGCGCGTGGTCGAGCTCAGCGACACCGGCGGTATCGGCATGGTCGATCGCGACGACCTCGGGCCGGCGGTCGAGCACGAGATCCAGCGCGCGCTCGAGCGCAGCGACCTCATCTTGTTCGTGGTCGACGCGCGCGCCGGGATCTCACCCTTCGATGCCGACGTGGCCGCGCGCCTGCGGCGCCTCGGGAAGCCCGTGATCCTGGTGTGCAACAAGGTGGAGGGCGAGAGGGTCGCCTGGGAGGTGGATGCCTTCCGGGTTCTCGGGATCGGCGGAGAGCCCTGGGCCATCAGCGCCCAGAACAACGACGGCGTCTCCGACCTCGAAGACGAGATCCTGCGCCGCCTGCCGCCGCCGCAGGCCGACGAGGAGGCGCCGCGCTCGGCCTTCAGCCTGGCCATCGTGGGCCGGCGCAACGCGGGCAAGTCGACCCTGGTCAATGCCTTGGCGCAGGAGGAGCGCGTGATCGTCTCCGCCATACCCGGCACCACGCGCGATGCGCTCGACATCCAGGTGGAGCGCGGGGGCGAGCGGTTCACGCTGATCGACACGGCCGGCGTGCGCAAGAAGACCAAGCACGACGACGCGATCGAGTTCTTCTCCTTTTCACGCAGTTACCGCGCCATGCGTCGCGCGGACGTGGTGCTGCTCCTGTTCGACGCCAGCGAGCGCATCGCGGCCGTGGAGAAGCGCCTGGCACGCTACATCAAGGACCACTACCGCGTGGTGCTGCTGGGCGCGAACAAGTGGGACCTGGTGCGCGATGGCCTGGAGCCCGAGGACTTCCGCACCTACCTCGGGCAGGAGCTGCCCGGGCTGGGCTTCGCGCCGGTCTCGTTCCTCTCGGCCAAGACCGGGCAGAACGTCAGCGAGACCTTCGAGCTGGCGCGCGAGCTCTTCCGCAACTCCACCGCGCGCATCCCGACCGGCGAGCTCAACCGCATCCTGGAAAAAGCCGTCGAGTCGCGCTCGCCCGGCGCGCGCGGCCAGCGCGTGAAGATCCACTACGCCACGCAGGCCGAGACCTCGCCGCCGACCTTCGTGCTGTTCGTCAACGACGCGCGCTGGATCGGCAAGGACTACCTGCGCTATCTCGAGAACCGCCTGCGCGAGCTCACGCCGCTGGCCGAGGTTCCGATCCGTTTCGTGGTGCGCGACAAGCGCGAGGCCGGCGTCAAGGAGTCGCGATGAGCCGTCTGCTGATGCTGGTTGGTGTTTTTCTCCTGGCGCCAGCCTGCACCTCCGTGGCTCGCCAGGAATCCCTGGATTCCAAGGAGGCGCGCTGGCAGACGCTCGAGGTCGCGGCGCCCTCCGACCGTGTGGTCTGGCAGCTCACGTTGCTGTCGCTCCAGGGGCAGGGCTTTCCGCTGGCCGGGGGCAGCGACCTCGGCGCGCGGCAGGTCGAGTCCGGCTGGAAGACCGACCTGCAGCCCTTTCGCGGCGAAGGCGAACGTCGGCGCGCGATCGTGAAAATGACGCCCCTCGGGCCGGGACGCTGGAAGCTCGAAGGGCGCGTGCAGTGCGAGCACAACCAGAACCTGGTCGCGCCGCTGGATGCCGTGCGCGCCGAGTGGAAACCGGCCGCCGACGACGAGGCCGCGGCCAAGATCCTGCTCCGGCACATCGGTTCGCGCCTGCAGCCGGAGTTCGAGCTCGGCGCAGCCGAAGGCGGCGGTTGAGGCGCGCGTCGGCCGACCCGGTCCGGCGAATGGGCCTGCCTTTTCTTCCACGCCCTTGGCTTGTACGGTCGAGCTGGTCGAAACAGGGCCGTTCCCCGCGATGAACACGGAAAGTGAGAGCGCGCTCCCCGAGCCGCAAGGTACCTGGATCAGTGCGCGGCCGACGCGTGCGCACGAGGTGCTGCGGCGCCTGGTGCGCCTGCCCTGGGTCGTGACCGAGCACTGGGACCTGGTGCGCACCACGCTGCGGCGGGACCTCGTCGCGCGCTTCCAGGGCACCCTGCTCGGCTGGGCCTGGCCGATCCTGCAGCCGCTGCTCCTGTTCGGGGTCTACTTCTTCATCTTCACCGAGCTCCTGCAGCAGCGCATGCAGGGCTTGCCCGACAGCCAGCGGGCAGCCATGGGCGTGTACATGTTCTGCGCCATGATCTCCTGGTCCGCCCTGGCGGACGCCCTGGCGCGCGGGACGAGCGTGATCGTCGAGAACGGGAACCTGATCAAGAAGCTGGTCTTCCCGGCCGAGCTCCTGCCGCTCAACGTGGTCCTGTCCGCGCTGGTGATGATGATGTTCGGAGTGGGGATCTTCGTCCTGGCCACGATCTTCACGCCGGTCTGGCCGGCGCCCGGGTTCACGCTGCTGTGGATCCCGCTGATCGTCCTGGTGCAGGGCCTCTTCGCCTACGGCCTGGTGCTGTTCCTCTCGACCATGCAGGTGTTCCTGCGCGACACGACCCAGATCGTGGGCATGGTGACGACGGTGTGGATGTTCCTGACGCCCGTGTTCTGGGCGCCCGAGCTCCTGGGCGAGAACATGGAGCGCCACCTGACCCTGATCCACGCCAATCCGGCCTTCCACATGGTCTCGGCCTGGCGCGGTGCGTTGATGGGGGACCTGGTCGTGCACGCCGGTGAGCGCGTCATGCACCCCGTCTCGGTCGCGGACATCCCCATGCACCTCGGGGTCCTCGCCCTGTGGGCGCTGGGCGCGTATGCGCTCGGGTACACCTTCTTCGTGCTGTCCCAGCGGCGCTTCGCCGACGAGGTCTAGCTCACTCCATGCCGAGCTACGCCATCGAAGCCGAGAAGCTGGGCAAGGCCTACCGCATCTACCCGCGGCCGCTGCGGCGCGTGGGCGAGTGGTTGTCGCTCGGGCGCTACAAGGGGCACCACGAGTTCTGGGCCCTGCGCGGGATCGATCTCGCGCTGCGCCCCGGTTCGTCGCTGGGCCTGTGCGGCGCCAACGGCGCGGGCAAGTCGACGCTGCTCAAGGTGCTCTCGGGCACGACCGCGCCGACCGAGGGTCGTTATCGCATCCACGGGCGCGCGGCCAGCCTGCTCGAGCTCGGCGCGGGCTTCCACCACGACTTCACCGGGCGCGCCAACATCCTCTTGAACGGCGTGATGATGGGCTTCTCGCGGCGCGAGCTGGAGAAGAAGACGCCCGAGATCATCGAGTTCGCCGAGCTCGGCTCCTACATCGACGAACCCGTGCGCACGTACTCCTCCGGCATGGGACTGCGCCTGGCCTTCGCGATCGCGGCCTCGGTCGACCCCGAGGTCCTGATCATCGACGAGGTCTTCGCGGTGGGCGACATGTACTTCCAGAAGAAGTGCGTCGACCGCATCTACAAGTTCAAGCAGCGCAACCGCACCATCGTTTTCTGCAGCCACAGCCTGTACGACGTGCGCCAGTTCTGCGACCAGGCGCTGTGGCTCGAGCGCGGCGAGCCGCGCGCGCTGGGCGATTCGATCTTCGTCACCAACGAGTACGCCGCCTTCCAGCGCCAGCACATCGGCGCGGTCGAGGAAGCGGTGCGCAGCGCGCACCCGCCCGTGCCCGGGCTGGAACAGAAGCGTCCTGCGGACATGCCGAGCATCGTCGACGCGCGCATCTACCGCCTGGGCACGGACGAGGAGTGCTACCAGGTCGCGACCGGCGATTCGGTCGAGATCCGGGTGTGGTGGAAGAACCCGCGCCCGGCGGAGACGCCGATCCAGATCGGCATCGCCTTCATGCGCGGCGACATGACCACCTGCGGCGGCCATGCCACGCACTTCCAGGGTCTGAGGCTCTCCGGTTCCGCGGGCTGCCTGGTCCTGAAGGCGCCCAACCTGCGCCTCCTGGCCGGACAGTTCCTCATCCCGGTGGTGCTGTTCGACGAGGCGGGCGTGCACCGCTACCAGGACTACCTGATGCCGCAGAACCTCCTGGTGCGCGCCTACACCAAGGAAATCGGGCTCTTTCGCCTCGACCTCCAGTTCGAGGAGCACGCGCACGACCTGCCGGCGGCCAAGGAGATTCCCTCCGGGAACGCCAGGCTCCAGCCTGGCTCCGCCTCGGTGGCTTCCCACGAGCCAGCCGGCGCTTCCCAGGAAAGCGGGAGAGAACGAGCCGGGCTGGAGCCCGGCATTCCCAGGGAAGCATGAAGCACGACGTCGGCCTGGCCGCGCTGATCGTGAACTACAACACCGGCTCCTACGCCGAGTGCTGCGTCGAGTCGCTGCTGGCCGAGTGGCAGCGCGAGGGGCGTGCGCGGGAGAAACTCGACATCGTGCTGGTCGACAACGCCTCGCCCGAGCCCCAGGAGCCCTACCTCACGCGCATCGAGGCCCTGGGCGTGCGGGTCCTCCGTTCCAGCGAGAACCTGGGCTACGCGCGCGGCATGAACCTGTGCTACGCAGAGACGAAGGGCGCGCCCGGCGACGTGGTCGCGATCCTCAACCCGGACCTGCACTTCCTGCCGGGCACGATCGGGATGCTGCTCGACTACGTCCTCGATCATCCCGAGGTGGGCGTGGTCGACCCGGCCACCTCGGTCGATCCCCTGGGCGTGGTCAACCTGCCGCCCAACCTGATGCCGACGCCGCTCGAGCACGTGCGCATCACGCTGGCCAACATGCACCCGTTCTTCGCGCGCGCCTACAGCCGCTACCGCCTCAAGAAGTGCATGCTGTGGTGGACGGCCGCCGAGCCGCTCGCGACCGACATGCTCTCGGGCTGCTGCCTGTTCATGCGCCGTGCGCTGATCGAGGAGCTCGGCCGCGTGATGGACCCGCGCTACCCGCTCTACTTCGAGGACACGGACCTGTTCCTCACGCTGAGCCAGAAGGGCTACAAGGTCGTGCACCACACGCGCGCGCGCCTCCTGCACCACTGGTCACGCTCGGCCATCGTGGGCGGTCAGCCCGGCGACGGCCCGACGGAGCGTTACGAGGTCTCGCGCGAGCTCTATTTCAAGAAGTTCTACGGCCCACTCGGGCGCGCCATCTACCGCGGCATGAACGCCATCGGCCGCCGCTGGCCGAAGCACTGGATCGGACGTCCGATCCAGCCCCTCACCTCGCTCGGCGAGCTGCGCTCGCCGCCGGTGCTCGAGCTGCCGCGTCCCTGCCGTTTCCTGATCGAGCTGTCGGTGCACCCCTCGTTCGTGATCTGCTCGGGCACCTTCGGCCAGGGCGCGCGCTGGGTCTGCCCGCCCGAGACCTGGGAGTGGTTCTTCCCGCTCGACTACTATGCGCGCGTCCTGGACCTCGACACGCACGAGGTCCTCGGCGCCTACCATTTCAAGAAGATGGATGCGTGCCGCGTGGAAGCCATGCGGCCGCGCGAGATCGAGGCGCTGGGAACGCGCCTGCTGTCGTACGCTCCCGTGCGATGAATCGCCCCGCCCCATGAACGCGGACCCGACCAGCGAACGCGCTCCTCTGCCGCGCGCGCTGGCGCGTCCGGCCCGCGGCCGCGTGCTCTTGCTCGCGCCGCATGCCGACGACGACGTGCTCGGCGCCGGCGGCACCTGTGCCTTGCACGTGGCGCAGGGCGATCCGGTGCACGTGCTCGTGGCCTACGACGGCCTCGAGGGCGATCCGCAGCAGCGCTTCGCGCGCGCGGAGCTCTGCGACCTGCGCCGGAGCGAGGCACGTGCCGGTGGCGCGCATCTCGGACTCGAGCACTACGAGTTCCTCGCGTACCCGGAGGGGCACCTGCCGCCCGGCCCCGAGCTCCTCGCCGGCGCGCGTCGGCTGGCCGAGCGCGTGCGCGCGCTGGCGGTCGACACGGTCTACTGCCCGTGGGTCGGCGAGCACCACCTCGACCACCACGTGCTCGCGCGCGCGACGCGCCTCGCGCTGGCCCTGGCCGGTTTTCAGGGGACCGCCTGGGGCTACGAGGTCTGGACGCCGCTCGTGCCGACCGTGGTGGTGGACGTCACCGCGGTGCACGCGCGCAAGGTCGCCGCCCTGCGCGAGCACCGTAGCCAGCTCGCCTACCTCGACCTGTTGCACAAGGGCCTGGCGCTCGGCGCGCAGCGCGCGATGTACCTCTCGAAGGAAGCGCGCTTCGGCGAGGCCTTAGCGCCGCTGGGCGAGGCCCACGGCAGCGATCGCGAGCTCCTGCGCGCGCACGGATGACACCTTCCGGCGCTTGACTTCTCCCGCGCCGGGACGGTACCGCTCGGGGATGAAGATCGGCCTCACCGCGTTCCTGCTCGTACTCTCGAACGTGTTCATGACGTTTGCCTGGTACGGGCACCTGAAGCACCTCTCCGGCCGGCCCTGGATCGTCGCCGCGCTCGTCTCCTGGGGCATCGCGCTGTTCGAGTACCTGCTCCAGGTCCCGGCCAATCGCATCGGGCACTCGGTGATGAACCTCGGCCAGCTCAAGATCCTGCAGGAGGTCGTGACGCTCTCCTTCGTCCCGTTCTCCGTTTTCTACATGCAGCAACCACTCGAGCTCGATTACCTCTGGGCCGGACTGTGCCTGCTGGGCGCGGTCTACTTCCTCTTCCGGAGCTGAGCCGAGCCGCGCGCCTTGCTATCCTTCCTCGGCCGGGCCAAACACGTGAACGGCTAACACGTGAACTTCGTCGTGCTCCTCGTCGTGCTGGCGCTGGCCGGGGCCACGCTTCCGCTCGTCGTCGAGGCCCGGCGCGCGCGCTCGCCGCTGGTCCGGCGCGCCGCGCCCGCCGTGTGGATCGCCTGCACGCTCGCCGCCGGAGCCGTGGCCGCGCGCGAGGGGCCGGGGCCGTGGACCCTGCGCACGGCCGCCGAGCGCCCGCTCGTACGTCCGGCCGACGACTACGTCTCCTCGGACGCTTGCCGTGCCTGCCACCCCTCCGAGTACGACTCCTGGCACGACACCTACCACCGCACGATGTCCCAGGTCGCCCTGGGTGAGAACGTGCTCGCGCCCTTCGACGGCCGCGAGCTCGCCGAGACGCTGCCCGGAGAAGGCTCGCTCGTGCCCTTCCGGCGCGGCGACGAGTACTGGGTCGAGCTCGACGATCCCTACCACGCGGGCGAGGGTCCGGCCCCGCGCGTCGAGCGCCGCGTCGTGCAGACCACCGGCTCGCACCACCAGCAGCTCTACTGGTTCGCCAGCGGGCACACGCGCGCGCTCGGGCTGCTCCCCTACGGCTACCGCATCGACGCCGAGCGCTGGTTGCCGGTCGCGGCCATGTTCCTGACGCCGCCGCGCGGCGAGCAATCGACCACCCTCGGGCGCTGGAACAGTTCCTGCCTGAAGTGCCACGCGACCCACGGCAAGCCGCGTTTCGCCGGGCCGGCGCAGATGGACACGCACGTGACCGAGCTCGGCATCGCCTGCGAGATGTGCCACGGTCCGGCTGCGGAGCACGTCGCGGCCAATCGCAATCCCTTGCGGCGTTATCGCCTGCACGGCGCGCAGGGCGGCGACCCCACGATCGTGGATCCACAGGATCTTTCCGCCGAGCGCTCGACCGAGGTGTGCGGCCAGTGCCACGGCGTGACGCACCTCCTGACGAAGGAGAGCAAACGCGACTGGGTCCAGAACGGCTTCTCCTTCCGTCCCGGCGACGATCTCTCCGTGACGCGTGGCCTGGGCGAGCCCCAAGAGGCCGAGGCCGACCTCAAGTTCTGGAAGGACGGCCAGATGCGCGTCACGGGCCGCGAATACAGCGCGCTCCTGCGCACGCCTTGCTTCCAGGCGGGCGAGCTGTCGTGCCTCTCCTGCCACCGCATGCACCAGGCCGCCGACGATTCGCGCCCACGCGAGGAATGGCGCAACGACCTGCTCGCGCCGGGCATGGACGGCGAGCGCGCCTGCACGCAGTGTCACGCGCAGTTCGACGAGCTCGCCGCGCTCGAGGCCCACACGCACCACCGCGCCGCCTCCAGCGGCAGCCGTTGCCTCGACTGCCACATGCCCTTCACGGCCTACGGCCTCATGGGCGGCATCCGCAGCCACGACGTCGAGCCGCCGACGGTGCAGAAGAGTCTCGGCACGGGCCGGCCCAACGCGTGCAACCAGTGTCACCTCGAGCGCACGCTGGCGTGGAGCGCGCGCTGGCTCTCCGAGTGGTACGGCACGCCCGTGCCGGAGCTCGGCGAGTCCGAGCGCACGCTCGCCGCCTCGGTCCTGTGGACGCTCCAGGGCGACGCGGGCCAGCGCGCGCTGCTCGCCTGGAGTTTCGGCTGGGAGCCCGCGCTCGCGGTCTCCGGCCGGGACTGGCGCCTGCCCTACCTGGCCTTGCTCATGAACGATCCCTATCACGCCGTGCGCTTCATCGCCGGACGCTCGGCACGCTCGGCACCCGAGTACGAGGGCCTCGCCTACGACCACATGGCGACGCCCGAGGCGCGCCTCGCGCTGACCTCCGAGCTGCTCGAGCGCTGGGGCCGCTCGCGCGCGGCGGCCGAGGCCGCGCGTCCCGAGCTCCTGCTTGCCGAGGGCGGCGTGTGGCGCGAAGAGGACGTCCAGCGTCTGCTGCAAGGCCGCGACAACTCGGACGTGGTGCTGCAGGAATGAGCACGGCCGCGGACGAAGCCCTGATCCGGCGCCACCTGCGCTGGGGCTGGAGCGCGCTGCTCGTGTTCCTCCTCCTCGGGATCGTGCTCGAGGCCTTCCACGGCCTGAAGATCGACTGGTACCTCAGCGTCGCCAACGACACGCGCCAGCTACTCTGGCGCCTGGCCCACACGCACGGGACGCTGCTCGGTCTCGTGCACCTCGGTTTCGCCTTCACCCTGCGCAGCGCCGAGCTCGCGCCCGCGCGCGGCGCACGCTTCGCCTCGGCCGCGCTGATCGGTGCGACCCTGCTCCTGCCCGGCGGTTTCCTGCTCGGCGGCCTGGTGATCCACGGCGGCGATCCGAGCCGCGCGATCGTGCTCGTGCCGGCCGGGGCGCTGCTCCTCTTGCTGTCCGTCGGCTGGGTCGCCCGCAGCGTGCTGCGCGGGCGCTGACGGATCCGCGCTCGCTGTCGTCTGCACCAACCCATGGAGATCGTCTTCATCGCGCCGCACTTCCTGCCCGAGTTCCAGGGCGGAACCGAGACGGTCGTGCGCGCCCAGGCGCGCGCGCTCATGGCGCTCGGGCACCGCGTGCGCGTGGTCGCGGGCTCGGACCGTCTGCACGCGGGCGAGGACGTGGAGCGCGCGCAGGTGGGGGAGCTCGAGGTCGCCTTCCTCCTGTGCAAGCCCGACGAGCACTACGACCTGGCGCTCGCGCGCGAGCGCCTGCGGCCGCTGGTGCGCGAGCTCGTGCACGGCGCCGACCTCGTGCACGTGCACAACTGGTGGACGCTGCACTCGCACCTCGTGCGCGACGCGCGCGCGGCGGGCCTGCCGGTCGTGGTCACGTTCCACGACCTGTTCACCACCTGCCCGCGCTTCTTCCGCCTGCCGCCCGACCCGGCCATCCACTGCCCGCCGCCGGGCGAGTACGACGTCTGCGCGCGCTGCGTGGCCGCGCAATCGGGCTGGAGCCACGAAGCGCTCCTGGCTGGTTTCGCGCAGCGCAACGAGTGGCTCGCGGCCGAGCTCGCCGCGGCGCAGGCCCTGGTGTTTCCCAGCCGGGCCCACGCCGTACGAGTCGGGGCGTACGTCGCGCTCGACCCCGCGCGCGTGTCGGTCGTCGCCCACGGCCTGTCCGAGCCGCTGGCGCGCGTCGTGCAGCGCGGCTGGGACGGGCGCGAGCGCCTGCGCGTGCTCTTCCTCGGGCACCGCTCGGACTTCAAGGGCGTGCGCGATCTCGTGCGCGCCGCGGCCGCGCTCACCGCAGCCGAGCAGGAGCGCATCGAGCTCCTGCTACTCGGCACCGAGGTCGCGCGCGGCTTCGACGACGAGCTGCGCCGTGAAGCAGGCTGCGTGCAGCTCGTGTTCGCCGGCAAGTATTCGCACGCCGAGCTCCCCGCGCGCCTCCTGGCCCTCGGCGGCGCGCACCTCGGCGCCTTCCCGTCGCGCGCCTGGGAAAGCTACGGGCTCGTGCTCGACGAGCTGCTGGCCCTCGGCCTGCCGGTGTGGGTCGGCGACCGCGGCGCGCCCAAGGAGCGCGTCGGGCGTGCCGGACGCGTGCTGCCGGCCGAGGACCCGGGCGCGTGGACGCGCGCGCTCGCCGACGTGCTCGCCGATCCTGCGCAGCTCGAGCGCGAGCGCGCGGCCCTGCCGGCCCACGTGCGCACGTCCGCCGACGCGGCGCGCGAGCTCGACGCGCTCTACGCTCGCGTTTGCCACTGAGGGCAACCGGAAACGCCTTCCGGGCGCGCAGGAAACCTGGCGGCGGACTCGGGGGTGCCGTGGGGTATCCTCCAGGAGGCCCCGACCTTGAAGGCGCTCTATCCCCCCTTCGTCCTGCCCCAGGACCTCCCCAAGCGCGTGCTGGTCGTGGCGCCGCACCCCGACGACGAGATCTTCGGTTGCGGCGGCATGCTGGCCTGGCACGGGCGCCTCGGGGCCACGGTGCGGATCGTCGTGCTCTCCGACGGCGCGGCCGGCGATCCCGGGCAGCGCGACCTCTCCATCGTGGAGACGCGCCAGCGGGAGTCGCTGGCGGCAGGCAAGGTGCTCGGTTTTTCCGACTACCGCTTCCTCGATCTCTGTGACGGGCAGCTCGGTAGCGTCCCGGACCTGCACCAGCGAATCGCGCGCGAGCTCGAGGAGTTCCAGCCCGAGCTGGTCTACGGCCCCTCGCCCCAGGAGCTGCACCCCGATCACCGCGCCGCCTCGCGCGCGCTCATCGCGGCCCTCGCGCGCGGTCCGCGCCGGCGCGTCTTCCTGTACGGCGTCAACTCGCAGGTCACGGCCAACGTGCTGTTCGACACCACGCCGGTGCGCGCGTTCAAGGTGGCGGCCGTCGAGTGCTTCGCGAGCCAGATCGTTTACCACGACCTGGTCGCGAAGGGCACGGCCGTCGACATCTCGCGCACGGTCAACGTCGAGGACGTGGGCGTCGTCTACATGGAGGGCTACGCCGAGGTCTGGAGCGACGAGCTCGCGGCCTACGAGCGCGAGTACCTGCCCGTGCTCGCACGCCTCTTGGGCGCGGAAAGGAGCTCGGCCGCGGCCCTCGGCTTGCCCGCGGCCACGGCCGTGATCTCGACCTGGAACAAACTCCAGGTCGTGCGCGAGAACCTGCGCTCGATCCGCGCCCAGTCGCTGCCCTTCGCCGAGATCGTGGTGGTCGACAACGCGAGCCAGGACGGCACGGCGGCGATGATCACGACGGAGTTCCCCGAGGTGCGCCTGATCGTGATGCCGCACTCGAACTACGGCGCCTGCGAGACCTTCAACGTAGGCTTCGCCAGCGCGACGCAGGAACTCGTGGCCATCCTCGACGACGACGTGGTGCTGCCCAGCGACTGGCTGGAGAAGGCCACGCGCCGCCTGGTGAGCGAGCCCGCCACCACGGCCGTCGTCTCGACCGAGACGATCGAGCCCGGCATGCCGAGCGAGTACATCGCCGCCTCGAAGCAGAAGGGCCGGCGCTACATGAGCACGTTTCGCGGCTGTGGCTCGCTGGCGCGGCGCGCGGCGCTCGCGCAGGCCGGCTACTACGACGAGCGCCTCTTCCTCTACGGCAACGAGCGCGACCTCACCTGCCGCCTCTTGAACCTCGGCTACCGCGTGCTGCAGGACCCGGAGATCGAGATCCACCACAAGACGCCCTTCGGGATCCAGATGGGCAAGCGCAGCCTCTACTATCACGCGCGCAACGCGTGGCTCTCGATGCTGAAGTACGCGCCGCTCGAGGACCTTCTGCGTATGCCGTTCCTGGTGCTCTCGCAGGTGCTGCTGCGCGGCGACGCGCAGGAAGCAGATGGCGCCGCGACCGACGCCACCGGCACGATCGGCATCGGCAAATCGATCCGCCAGACTCCGGGCGCGCCGTGGATCCTGTGCAAGGCCGCGCTGAGCGTGCTGTGGAACGTGCCGTATTGTCTGAAGCGCCGCCAGCCCGTGCACGCACCCGACTTCCAGCTCCCGCTCGGCTGAATTCCCTCGGCTGAGCTCAACCGGACACCGAACCACACTCGAATGCTGCGCACCCGCATCGCCGGCGTCGGCGGCTACGTCCCGCCGCACCTCGTGCGCAACGAGGACCTCGAGGGGCCGATGGAGATCTCGGCCGAGGCCATCCTGCGCCGCACCGGGATCCGCCAGCGCTACTGGGCCGACCGCGATCCGAGACTCGCGACCTCCGACCTCGCGCTGCAGGCGTCCCTGCGCGCGCTCGAGCACGCCGAGCTCCCCAGGTCAGCGATCGATCTGGTCATCGTGGCCACGCTCTCGCCCGACGCGTCCGCGCCGGCCACGGCCTGCTTCCTGCAGGAAAAGCTGGATCTGCCCGGCATCCCGGCCTTCGACGTGCGCGCGCAGTGCTCGGGCTTCCTGTACGGGCTCGAGATCGCCGATCTCTACATCCGTGCCGGCCAGCACAAGCACATCCTGCTCGTGGGCGCCGAGCTGCAGTCGAAGCTGCTCGACATGACGCCGCGTGGCCGGAACGTGACGGTGTTGTTCGGCGACGGGGCCGGAGCCGTCGTGCTCTCCGCCACCGAGGTCGCCGACGTCTCGAAGCGCTCGCAGGAATCGTTCGTCTACTCCACGCACCTGCACTCCGACGGCGCGCTGCTCGGCCACCTCCTGTGGCAGCACCCCGGCACGATGAACCGCCAGTACGTCACGCCCGAGCTCGTCGGTGCCCCGGCCTCGCACCCGCAGATGAAGGGCCACGAGCTCTTCGACATCTGCATGGAGCGCATGCCCGAGGTCTCGCGCGCCGCCCTCGCCGCCCACGGCTTCGCGCCGAGCGACGTGGGCCTCTTCGTGATCCACCAGTCCAACCAGCGCATCAACCACGCCTACGCCGACGCCATGGGCGTCCCGCACGCCAAGGTCTTCAGCACCATCGAGCGCTTCGGCAACACGACCGCCGCCACGATCCCGCTCGGACTCTCCGAAGCCGTGAACGAGGGCGTGCTGCAGCCCGGGATGCTGGTGCTCTCCTGCTCCTTCGGCAGCGGCATCACCTGGGGCGCGGCGCTGTATCGGTGGTGAGGCGTTCGCTCAGCGCGTGATCAGCACGATCGCGCCGAGCGCGAGCGCGAGCCCGAGCTGCTGGACGGGGCGCGGGCGATCGCGCAGGAACAGGACGCCGAGCAGCACCGTGAAGGCCGGGTAGAGGTTCGAGAGCGTGGCCACGATCGAGAGCGGCGCGCCGGCGAGCGCGAACAGGTAGCAGCCATTCGCGCCGATGTCGAGCACGCCCGCGGCGAGCGCGGGGGCCGGCGAGACGCCCGCGGGCCACGGGCGCTGGCGGCGCAGCAGCAGGAGGAGGCCGAAGGAGAAGACGGCGGTCGTGCGGGCGACGAGCAGCGGCAAGAGGCCTTGCTCCGAGCCGGCGCGCTCGAAGGCGATCAGGAACGCGCCGATGAAGACGCCCGAGACGGCCGCGAGCAGCAGCGCGCGGCGGCGCCGTGCCGGAGCGAGTGCGCTGGCGCGCCCGTCGGCGGAGACCAGCACGATCGTCAGCGCGGCGAGGGCGATGCCGGCCCAGGCGCTCGGGCTCGGGCGCTCGCCCAGGAAGACGCCGAACAGGATCGGTCCGGCCGTGCCGATCACGGCCGAGAGCGGCGCGACCTCGCTCGCGTTGCCGAGCGCCAGCGCGGGATAGAGCGTCAGCGCGGCGATGCTGCCGGTCGTTCCGGCCAGCGCGCCCCAGACAAGCGTCTGCGCGCTCGGCGCGTGCTCCGCCGTCCACGGCACCCACAGGAGGAGCAGCGCCAGGCCCGTCAGCAGCACCACGAAGGCGGTCGAGAGCGCCGGCGCGCGGCGCGCCGAGAGACCGCCGAAGAAGTCGCCGGCACCGAAGGCGCAGGCGGCGCAGAGGGAGAGGAGCACGGGCACGCGCGCGAGAGAATAGCGGCTCGCCCTTCCTCTGGGAGCGCCGGGCTCCAGCCCGGCTTCTTTCTTCTTGCCTCTTCTTCCCGGACTTTGGAGAGCGGAAAAGAAAAGAAACGGAGCCGGGCTGGAGCCCGGCGCTCCCAGGTGAACGCCTCAGTCGCCGCAGCCTTCGGCGCAGCGTCCGTCGGCGCGCCGGTGCGCGTCAAGGATTCCGCCGCGTGCGTCCCGGGCGAAGGTGCAGCAGGCTTCGAGGCGTGCACGGAGCTTGGCGCGGGCGCGCTGCACGCGCGACTTCGCGCCCGAGAGCGAGAGGCCCTGGCGTTCGGCGAGCTCGCGCTGGGTGCGGCCCACGAGATCGACGAAGCGTAGAGCCTCGGCGTCCTCCGGGTCGAGCTCGCCGAGGTGGCTTTCCAGCCAGCCGGCCACGACGCGGTCGAGGTTGGGCTCGTCCGCCGCTGCGGGCGCGAGCTCCTCATCCGCTTCCGCGGCTGGCGTTCCGCGCCGGCGCAGATGATCGCGGAGCACGTTGCGCGCGATCGTCCCGAGCCAGGCACGCATGCTGGCGGCGTCCACGAGCGTGTCGATGCGTTCGTGGACACGCAGGAACGTCTCCTGCAGCAGGTCCTCGGCGTCGGCCGCGCTGCCCGCGCTCTTCTCGAACCAGCCGCGCAGGCGCGCGCTCGATTCGCGCCACAGGGTCTCGAGTTCGGGGGCGGCGCTCACGCTCTCCACGTCACGAGCAGCACTCGGGGGCGCAGCAGCTGGAGGACTCCTTGCCGCTCTTCTCCGCGATCACCTCTTCGAGCGCCAGGAAGAGCTCCCACTGCACGCCGCTCGGGTCCGTGGCCCAGAACTGGTCGAGGCGCGCGTAGCAGCACTCGGTGTTCTCCTTGCCGTGCGTGCCGAAGCCGGCCCGGGCCAGGCGCTCGCGCGCGGCGGCCAGCGCCTCCGCGTCCGGGAAGAGGATGCCCAGGTGCTGCAGCGCGCCGCTGCCGCGCTCGGCGCACTTCTGTGCGTTCAGGCCCAACACGAGACCGAGCTCCGCCGGCCAGAAGCGCACGTAGTCGGGCTTCTCGAGCACCGGCTCGACGCCGAAGAGCGCGCGATAGAAGGCGCTCGAGCGCGCCAGGTCCTGGGTGTCGAGCGAGACGTGGCTGGCGAGGCGCGTGGCGGTGGGGGCGGGCTGCATGGCTGGTAATCCTTGCGCGTGGAGGTCGGTGCACCCATGGAGACGGGGCGCGGCGCGAACGGACGCACCCGAACCCAGGATACTGCTTGTGAGCGGACTATGACCCGCTCCTGGACCTGCGCCGGCCGGCGTGGATGATCGTGGTCCAGATGAGCGCTTCCAGCCTCGCCAGCGGGCTGCCCGCGCCGCCCTACTACGCCGTGATCTTCAGCTCGCTGCGCACTCCGGGCGAGCAGGGCTACGGCGCAATGGCCGAGCGCATGCTGGAGCTGGCCCGCGCGCAGCCGGGTTTCCTGGGCGTCGAGTCGGCACGGGACGCGGAGGGTCTCGGCCTCACGGTCTCCTACTGGCGTGACGAGCAATCGATCGCGGCCTGGAAGGCACACGCCGAGCACCTCGTGGCGCAGGCGCGCGGCAAGCGGATCTGGTACGAGGCCTACGAGCTGCGCGTTGCGCGCGTCGAGCGCACCTACGGCCAGCGTCCGGGCTCGAGCCGAGCAGGTCGGCCGTGAGCGTGGCCTACCAGCGCAAGGTCGTGCACGAGCGCTTCGGCACGCTCGACCTCGCGCTCGAGACCCTGGCCGATCTCGATTCGGCCGTGAACGAGCTGCTCGGGCGGACGAGCGACGACCCGCGCGAGCTCGAGCGCGACCTGTGTCCCTACTTCGGCGTCCTTTGGCCGGCTGCGCGGGCCCTGGCGGGGGAGACCGCACGGCGCGGCGCTGCGCTCACAGGCAAGCGCGTGCTCGAGCTCGGCTGCGGCCTGGCGCTGCCGGCGCTCGTCGCCGCCAAGTTCGGCGCGCACGTCACGGCTACCGATCTCCATCCCGACGTGCCCGCGTTCCTGGTGCGCAACCTGGAGCTCAATCATCTGGCGCCGGAGGCGATCGAGTACCGCGAGCACGACTGGCGTGCGGCCGCGCTCGAGCGCACCTTCGACCTGGTCCTCGGCAGCGACATCCTCTACGAGGCCGGGCATCCCGGGCCCGTGGCGCGCGCGCTCGCGGCGCACGTCGCGCCGGGCGGGCGCATCCTGCTCGCCGATCCGGCGCGCCCGTACCTGCAGGCGTGTCTCGACGAGCTCGCGCGGCTGGGTTTCCGCGCGCACGACGAGGTCGTGGCCGTGGCCGACCCGAGCCTCGACCGCGCCGGCGACCTGCGCACGCGCGAGGTGTTCCTGATCGAGCTGGAGCACTGATCCGAGGAAGAAGAGGAGAAGAGAGAAGAGCCGGGCTGGAGCCCGGCGCTCCCAGGGGAACCCAGCTCGCGAGCACGGCCGCGACGAGCACCACGCGGACCGCCCTACAGACCCGCGCGCATTTGGCCGAAACCTGGCTCCGTCCCTTCCCCAACCGGAGCACCGATGGCCAAGCTCGACGTCTATTTCTCGAAGATGGTGGAGATCCAGGGCTCCGACCTGCACCTCACCACCGGAATGGCGCCCTACTTCCGCCTGCACGGCGACATGATGGCCGTGAGCGGCGTGCCGCCGATCGACATCGAGGAGATGAAGCGCATGCTGTTCGAGATCACGCCCGAGGTGAACCGCGAGCAGTTCGAGCGCGAGCACGACACCGACTTCGCCTACGAGCTCCCGGGCAAGGCGCGCTTCCGCTGCAACCTGTTCATGGACCACCGCGGTCCGGGCGGCGTCTTTCGCCAGATCCCGAGCAACGTGCTCACCTGCGAGCAGCTCGGCCTGCCCAAGGCCGTGCGCGACCTGTGCTTCCTCTCCAAGGGCCTGGTGCTGGTCACCGGGCCGACGGGCAGCGGCAAGTCGACCACGCTCGCGGCCATGGTCGACCTGGTCAACAAGAGCCGCTCGGACCACATCATCACCATCGAGGACCCGATCGAGTTCGTGCACAAGAGCCAGAAGTGCCTGGTGCACCAGCGCGAGGTCGGGCGCCACACCGAGAGCTTCAAGCGCGCGCTGCGCGCCGCGCTGCGCGAGGATCCGGACATCATCCTGGTGGGCGAGATGCGCGACCTCGAGACGATCGCGATCGCGATCGAGACGGCCGAGACCGGCCACCTCGTGTTCGGGACGCTGCACACGACCACGGCCATGACCACCGTGGACAGGATCGTCGACCAGTTTCCCGCCGACCGCCAGGCGCAGATCCGCACCATGCTGGCCTCGTCCTTGAAGGGCGTGGTCGCGCAGACGCTGCTCAAGAAGAAACCCAAGGGCCGCGTGGCGGCGCTCGAGATCCTGCTCTGCACCAAGGCCGTGGCCGCGCTGATCCGCGAGGGCAAGACGCACCAGCTGCAGTCCTGCATGCAGATGGGCGGCAAGATCGGCATGCGGCTCCTGAACGACGCCTTGATCGAGCTCGTGCAGAAGGGCATCGTCGACCCGGCCGAGGCCTACGTGAAGTCGGTCGAGAAGGAGGCCTTCGTGTCGCAGCTCAACCACATCGGCGTGAAGCTCGACCTCGCGCAGCTCGGTGAAGGTGCCGAGGGCGGCGCGCACGAGCCGTCGGCACCGCTGCCGATGTCGTCGAGCTCGGCGGGCTCGAGCGCACCCCTGTCGAGCGCGCGCTCCGCCGCGCCGCCGCAATCGTCCTCCCATTCCTCCTCGACCTTCCCCGGCCCCGCGCCGACGCCGCCGTTGCCGAAGAAGCCGGTCGCGAGCGACCCGGCGCTGGAGGAGTTCCGCAAGAAGCGCGGCTACTGAACGCCCTGGGACCGGCAGGCTCCAGCCTGGCTCCGGGTTCGGGCGGAGAAGAAGAAAGGAGAACGGAGCCAGGCTGGAGCCTTCCCGGGGCGGACTCAGTCGCGCCGTTCGCCGCGCGCGAACCACCACGCGCCGGCGCCGACCAGCGCCCAGGGCACGATCAAGAGCACCAGCGTTCCGAGTTGGAACCCGCCTGCCAGGCGGGCCGTTTCCGGGGTGTCCCCGAAGCGTGGTCAGCAGGACTGCGCGGGCACGGGGGCGGCGAACGCCCACAGCGTTCCGGCGGCGACGAGGACGCGCAGCCAGCGCATGGCTACATCGCCCTCGCGTCGGGGATGAGCAGCGCGACCAGCACGGCCGAGGTCAGGAAGATCCCGAGCAAGACGGTCCAGAAGAGGCGCCGGTGCTCGTGCCACAGGTGCATGTAGAGCAGCGTGATGATGCCGGCCTTGGCCAGCACGCCGCCCACGAGGATCGGAGTCGCTCCGAGGTACACCATCGCGACGGTCAAGACGAGGAGCACGAGCCAGGCTCCCCAGTAGGTGCGGTAGGTGGGCGCCGAGTGCGTCGTGGTCATGGATCAGAGGAGGTAGAAGCAGCCGAAGACGAAGACCCACACCAGGTCGACGAAGTGCCAGTACAGGCCGGCCACCTCGACCATCTCGCTCGCGTTCGGCTTCGGGAGCGAGCGCGCGGCCGTCAGGAGCAGCACGAGCACGCCGATCAGGACGTGCGTGCCGTGGAAGCCCGTGATCAGGAAGAAATAGGCGCCGAAGCCCGGCACGCCCCAGGGGTTCTCGTGGGGTCGTCCGCCGTCGGCGATGAAGTGCGTCCACTCGTAGGCCTGCATGCCGAGGAAGGCGAGGCCGATGAGCGCGGTGACGAGCAGGAAGGTGCGCGCCGTGGCGAGTTTGCCGTTGCGCGCGGCGAGGACGGCGCTCGCCATGGTCGAGGAGCTCGTGATCAGCGCGAAGGTCATGACCGTGATGAAGGAGAGGTCGAAGACCTGCGCGCGGTCGGGCCAGGGCCGGTCGCTCGCCAGGCGGCAGAAGGCGTAGCCCGCCAGGAAGCCCGCGAAGAGCAGGGCATCCGTGACCAGGAACAGCCACATCATCAGCTTGCGCCACTCCACGGAGTAGAAGGAACTCTCGTGCGTGGCGAGGGCCGGGGCGGGGGCGAGGCTCGTGCTCATTGGACGCGCAGCAGGACGAGGACGTAGATCCAGGCGAGGGCCAGGAAGTGCCAGTAGACGGTCACGAGGCGCAGTCGAGCGTGCCGCGCGCGCAGCCAGAGGAGTGCGCCCAGGCCGCCCGCGAGGTGCAGACCGTGCACGGCCGAGAGCAGGAAGAAGAACGCGCCCTGCGGCCGGTCCCAGACGAGCCGCCCGTCGGTGGAGAGCGTGCGCCAGACGAGCACCTGTCCGGCCAGGAAGAGGAACCCCAGGACGGTGGCGGCGCGCGGCCAGCGGGCGTTCTCGCTCCGCCGCGCGAGCTCGAGCGCCGCGCTCGCGCCCAGCAGGAGCAGGGTGTTGAGGTAGACCAGCGGCGGGAGCTCGAGGCGCGTCCAGTCCGAGCCCGTGCGGCGGATGAGGTAGGCCGAGGTGAAGCCCGCGAAGAGCATCGTCACCGTCGCCAGGAAGGCGACCAGCAGCGTCTCCGCCGCGCGCGCGCCGGCCGGCCGGGGCAGGGTCACGCCGTCCATTGCGGGAGGTACTCCTGCTGCGCGTTCTCGGGCGCGTACTCGTAGGGACCGCGGCGAGCGATCGGGTCCTCGGGGCCGAAGTTGCCGTGCGGCGCGGGCGAGGCCGTGTTCCACTCCATCGAGGCGCCCTCCCAGGGGTTCGCGCCCACGCGCTCGCCGCGCACTGCACTCCTGAAGAAGTTCCACAGGAACACGAGCTGGCCGGCCACGGCCAGGAAGGCGAAGTACGTGATCGGCTTCGCGAGGGCGCGACCCGCGGTCTGGAACTCGTAGATCGAGTGGTCGTAGTAGCGCCGCAGCATGCCCGACAGGCCCTGGTAGTGCATGAGCACGAACACGGCCATCATCGGCACGTAGGTCAGCCAGAAGTGCACTTGCCCGAGGCGCTCGTCCATGCGCCGCCCGAACATCTTCGGGAACCAGTGGTAGCAGCCGGCGAAGGTGCCGAGCAGCGTCACCACGCCGATCATCAGGTGGAAGTGCCCGACCACGAAGTAGGAGTCGTGGAAGTAGATGTCCGAGGTCGAGGTGCCGAGGTACAGCCCGCCGAGTCCGCCGGTGCCGATGACCGAGATGATCCCGAGCGCGAAGACCATCGGCGTGGTGAAGCGGATCTTGCCGCGCCACAGGCCGCCGATGAGGTTGATGCCCAGCACGGAGAAGGGCGCGGTGATCGAGACCGTGGCGATCGAGAAGTACTCGCCGACGAGCGGGTTCATGCCGCTGACGTACATGTGGTGGCCCCACACGATCATCGACAGGAACGCGATCAGCAGCGTGGCCCAGACCGTGATGCGGTAACCGAACGGCGGCCGGCGCGCGTAGGTGGCGATCACGTCGAAGGCGATGCCGATCGCGGGCAGTACGATCACGTACACCTCGGGGTGGCCGAGGAACCAGAACAGGTGCTGGAACAGGAGCGGCGTGCCGCCCTCGTGCGCCAGGACTTCCTCGCCGAACACGAGCCCCCCGGGCAGGAAGAAGCTCGTGCCGAGGTGCCGGTCGCCGAGCAGCATCAGCGCCGCGGCCGTCAGCGGCGGGAAGGCCAGCACGCCCAGCACGGCCGAGACGAAGAACATCCACACCGAGAGCGGCATGCGCATCAGCGTCATGCCCTTCGCGCGGCAATTGAGGATCGTCGTGATGTAGTTGAGCCCGCCCATCGTGAAGCTGGCGATGAAGAGCGCCATGGCCAGCAGCCACAGCGTCTGCCCCAGGCCCGAGCCGGGCACCGCCTCCGGCAGGGCCGAGAGCGGCGGATAGGCCGTCCAGCCCGCCGCCGCCGCCCCGCCCTCGACGAAGAAGGCGACCAGCATCAACAAGCACCCCGGGACGATCGTCCAGTACGAGAGCATGTTCAGCAGCGGGTAGGCCATGTCGCGCGCGCCGATGTGCAGCGGGATCAGGAAGTTCCCGAAGCCGCTGACCAGCGCCAGCGAGACCACGAAGAAGACCATGATCGTCCCGTGCATGGTCACGAGCGCGAGATACGTCTCGGGCGTGACCACGGTCTTCTCCGGCCACGCAAGCTGGTAGCGGATCAGCACCGCCAGCGCGCCGCCCACGAGCGCCATGAACATGGCGGTGAACAGGTACTGCAGCCCGATCACCTTGTGGTCGGTGCTGAAGACGTAGCGCCGCAGGAAGCCCTGCGGAGCCTGGTGCTCCTCCCCGTGCGCCACCGGCCGCGTCCGCGCGGCCGTCAGAACGCCGGTTCCTGTTCGCTCAACCATTTGTCGACTTCTTCCTGGGTCTCTACGGTGACGAACGCGCGCATGCGGTAGTGCCCGAGCCCGCACAGCTCCGCGCAGGCGAGCTCGAACTGTCCGGCCTTCGTGGGCATGAACTGCGTGCGCCCGAGGAAGCCCGGTATGAGGTCTTGCTTCACGCGGAACTGCGGCACGGTGAAGCTGTGCAGCACGTCGAGCGCACGCAAGCGCACGAGCGCCGTGCGTCCGACGGGCAGGTGCAGTGCGCCGCGCGTGTAGATGTCGTCCTTCGAGGCCGGGTCCTTCTTGTCGAGCCCGATCGGGTTGCGCGCATCGTTCACGCGCTCCGCGTCCGTGCGCCCGAAGACCCCGTCCGGACCGGGGTAGTGCACGAGCCACTCGAACTGCTTGCCCACCACTTCGACCACGAATGCGTCGGCCGGCGCCTCGCCGTACACCTCGGCGAAGGCGGGCATGCCCATGACCAGCACGCCGCCCTCGGCGACCACGAGCATGACCAGCACGGGCACGAGTGCCCAGCGCCACTCGAGGCGCGCGGCCGCGTGCGGCGAGCCGCGCTCGGAGGGCTCCCGGCCGCCCGCGCCGGCGTAGCGCAGCACGAACAGGGTCAGCACCCCGTGGCCGAGCAGGAACAGGATCCCGGTGGCGACCAGGAGATAGGCGATGGTCGCGTCGATGCTCGCGCCGTGGCGGCTGGCGAGCTCGGGCAGCCTGCCCAGGGCCCAGAAGCCCACGGCCACGAGCAACGCGGTGGCGACGAACAGGGCGGCGAGGAGTAGCGCCGAGGCGCGCCCCGCGTGCGCCGCGGGGGAAGGGTGCACGGTCACGGGCTCGCCCTATTCCTCGGCGAAGGTGAAAGCCGCTTCGACCACGCCGTCCGCGCTCACGGTGAGGGTCGTCTTCTGCGCCCCGAGCACCTCGTGCTTGGCCGAGAGCGTGTACTCGCCCGGCGGCAGGCCCAGGATCTCGAACGTGCCGTCTTCCTTGGTGACCGCGAAGAAGGGGTGCGCGACCACGCCGACGTAGGTGCTCATCCAGCCGTGGATGTCGCACTTGATCTGCATCAGCACCTCTTCCTTGTCGAAGACCTGCTCGAGGCTCTTGCCGCCCGACTGCTGGCTCTGGTTGAAGGCCTTGTTCTTCTTCGCGAAGGAATGGACGTTGTGGGTGACCGGGTCGGTGTTCTTGATGACGAGCTTCTGGCCGACCTGCAGGCCGAGCACGTGCGGCACGTAGGTGCAGCCCTTCTGGTCGAGCTCGGCGGGCGTCGCGGGCGGCGGGAACTGCTTGCCTTCGAGGCCCTTGCTCACCCACACGAACACGTTCGCGAGCTCGCCCTTCTCGCCCACGATCACCGATTCCTCGCGCGCGGCCTCGGCGTGCAGCGCATGGCAGGCGGGATCGCTGCCCATGTCGACCTTGCGCCGCCGCGGAGCTTCACCCTGGAAGAGCGCCTTGCCCTTCACGCTCCCCCCCTCGCCGAGGCGTGCTGGGGCTGGGGCGCTGGCCGCCGTCGTGCCCGCTCCGGGTGTGGGCGCGAAAGTGGAGCTGAAGAGGGCGCAGAGCGAGAGCGTTCCGAGGACGAGTTTCATCTTGGGTGTGGAAGGGGCCGTTGGGTCGAAGACGTTTACGGAATCCCTCGGCCCGATCGGAATGCGCACTTCGGCGTAAATCGCAGGAGAGGGAGGCGCAGCTCGCGGCGGAGGACGAGCAAGAAAAGTGGATCCGGCCAAGTCGTCCTCGCACTGCGCCCTCTGGCGTACGGACGCCGGAGCTCCGTCCGTCTAGCCTCCGAGGCAGCCAGGAAGATGACACGCCTGAGCTCAAGTTCCCCTTCGCGCGCGAGCTCCAGGAACAGCACGATGCCCTGCGAGCTGCGGTCCGCTGGTTCCGTGCGGAGGTGGAGCAGGAGCCGGCGCGCGGACCCGAGGGACGTGTGGACGCCGGCGCGTTCCTGCGCGTGTTCCGTGAGCAGCTCGTCCAACACTTCCGGTTCGAGGAGCTGAACGGATTCGAGGGCGGCTTCGGCTCGCACGACCCGGAGATCCAGCGCTGGACGCTCGAGCTCATCCGCCAGCACCACGAGTTCGAGGCGCGGTTGAGCGCGATCCTCGTGCGCTTGCAGGAGTCCGCGAGCGAGCGGGGGGTCCCAGCCGCGGTGCTCGCGGACCTGGGCGCCTTCTTCCTGGATTTGCGCCGCCACGACGCGCAAGAGAACGCCCTGCTCCTGTGGATCGCGCGTGGTCCCGCCGATTTCCCGCGTGACCAGGCCCCGGACGAGGTCTGACCTGCTGGTTTCCGCAGTCTTCGCGGGCCGCGAGGATTGTCGAAGCAGGAAAACGCACCGCGGAGACACGGAGGGCGCGAAGGAGCGCGGAAAAAGTGGCCAGAGAGATGGGGCCTCCGGGGCTTCGGCTCTCCGAGAGTCGACGAGCCGGAGGCCTTTTCTTCTTCCTTCGCGAGGCTCCGCGTCTCCGCGGTGCGTTTGGGTTGCGGCCGTCCGTTATGCTCCCGCGCGCTTGGCCCGCATCTCCGCCGTCAGCGCCGTCGTCTGCAACTACAACGGAGCGGCCACCCTCGCCGACTGCCTGCGCTCGGTCCTGGCCCAGGGGCCCGACGAGGTGATCGTCGTCGATGATGCCTCCACCGACGGGAGCGTCGCCCGGCTGCGCGCGGACTTTCCCGCGGTCGAGGTGCTCGTGCTCGCGCAGAACCGCGGGCCCTGCGCGGCGCGCAACGCGGGCATGCGTGCGGCCCGGAACCGCTGGGTGCTGGCGGTCGACAACGATGCGGTGCTGGAGCCGGGCGTGCTCGCCAAGCTGCGCGCGGCGCTCGAGGCGCGGCCCGAGGCCTGTCTGGCGCAGGCGCGCAGCGTGCTGTTCGACGAGCCCGGGCGCGTGCACTACGACGGCGGCGGGTTCCACTACCTCGGGCTGATCGCGCTGCGCAACTTCTACGTGCCGCTGGCCGAGGCCGAGGGGTGCGGCGTGGTCGAGGCCGACGCCCTGGTGGCGATCTGCGCGCTGCTGGATCGCGACGTGGTGCTCGCGCGCGGCGGCTACGACGAGGAGCTCTTCTACCTGGCCGAGGACCTGGATCTCTCGTTGCGCCTCAAGCTCGCCGGCGAGCACCTCGTCTCGGTCGAGGACGCGCTCGTGCGCCACCGCGGCGGCACGGCCGGGCTCTCCTTCCGCGGCGGTGAGTATCCGGCCAAACGCGTCTTCCTGCACGCCCGCAACCGGCGCAGGATCTTGCTCAAGTGCTACCGCGTGCGCACGTTGCTCCTGATCCTGCCGGCCTTCGCCCTGTACGAGCTGGCGTGGGTCGCGTTCGCGCTCCGCAACGGCCAGCTCGGGGCGCAGATCCGGGGGCGCCTCGCCTTCCTGCGCTCCCTGCCGAGCGTCCTGCGCGCCCGCGCGGCGGTCCAGGCGCAACGCAGGCGCAGCGATCGCGAGCTCCTGGTCGGCGGCCCGCTCGTGCTCTCGCCCAGCCTGGTGGCGCGCCGACCCGCGCGCGTGCTGGCGCGCTGCCTGGATGCCTGTCTCTCGGCCTGGTGGGCGCTCGTGCGGCCGTTCTGCGGTTGAACGGGCGGCGCGCCAGGGGACACTGTGCTCTCTCGATGCGCGTCCTCTTCCTGGTGCACGACTTCCTGCCGGCCCATCCCAGCGGGACCGAGGTCTACACCGGGGCGCTGGCGCTGCGGCTCGCCGAGCGCGGGCACGACGTGCGCATCTTCGCGACCGAGAAGGACATCGGCCGCGCGCACCTCGCTCTGGAACAACGCGAGTGGCAGGGGCTGGTCGTGCACGAGCTCGTCAACAACCTCTTCTACCGCGACTTCCGCGAGACCTGGGACTTTCCGCCGGCCGCCGCCGCCTTCACGCGCGTGCTGGAGGAGTTCCGGCCGGACGTGGTGCACGTCATGCACCTGCTCTACCTCTCGGTGGGCTGCGTCGAGGAGGCGCACCGGCGCGGGATCCCGCTGTTCTTCACGTTGCACGACTTCTGGCTGCAGTGCGCGCGTTTCGGCCAGCGGCTGCACCCCGACGGCGCGCGCTGCGACAGCATCACCTTCGAGCGCTGCGGGACTTGCCTCGCCAGCCTGAAGTTCGCGCAGTCGGAGCTCGAGCGCTCGGCCGCGCAGGTCATCGCCGGCGTGCGGCGGGCGACCGGGATCGATCTCTCCGGCACGGCGCGCGCGGCCGGAGAACGACTGCGCAAGCGCGCGGGAGCGGACTGGGAGCCGCCCGCGCCCGAGGTCGCGGCGGCCTTCGCCGAGCGCGCGAAGGAGAGAGACTCCGAGCTGCGCCGCCGCGTCGTGCCCTGCATCGCGCGCTTCTTCGCGCCGAGCCGCTTCCTGCGCGAGCGCTTCGTCGAATGGGGCCTGCCGGAGGAGCGCATCGAGACGCTGGCCTACGGGCTCGAGCTCGAGCCCTTCCGCGGCTTCCAGCGCCCGCCGGCGGACAAGCTGCGGATCGCCTTCCTGGGCACGCTCGCGCCGCACAAGGGGCCGCACCTCCTGCTGGAGGCCTTCGCGCGCCTGCCGAACGAGCTGCGCGCGCGCGCCACGCTCACCCTGTACGGACCCACGCACCACGTCCCCGAGTACGTCGCGCGCCTCGAGCAGGCCGCGCAGGCCGTGGGCGCACGCCTCGCCGGCGCCGTCCCGCGCGAGCGCGTGCCGGCCGCCCTGGCCGCGACCGATCTGCTCGTCGTGCCGAGCCTGTGGTACGAGAACTCGCCCTTCTCGATCCACGAGGCGCGCGCCACGCGCACGCCGGTGCTGGTCTCGGATCTCGGCGGCATGCGCGAGCTGGTCGAGGACGGGCGCGACGGCTGGCGCTTCCGCGTGGGCGACGCGGCGCACCTGGCCGAGCGTCTGGAGATGGTGCTGCGGGATCCGGGCGCGCTCGCGCGCCTCTCCTTCGGGCCGCCCGAGAAGGACATCCGCACGAGCGCGCTCGAGCTCGAGGAGCGCTACGCGGGCGCCCTCGCCGCCGGGAAGCGGGACGCGCGATGAAGATCCTGCTGGCCGTGCACGGGTATCCGCCCGAGCTGGTGGGGGGCACCGAGAGCGCCGCGCGCGCCCTCGCCCACGGGCTGGTGGGGCAGGGGCACGAGGTCGTGGTCGTGGCCGGCACGCTGCAACACGAGCAGGGCTTTCGCCGCAGCCTGGAGCTCGATCCCGTCGTCGACCAGGCCAGCGGCCAGGTCGCCGGGCGCGCGCTGCGCGTGCACAAGATCCATCGCGCGGACCTGTACTTCGACCACTGGCAGAAGAGTGCCTCCGCCCGCGCCTCGCTCGCCTTCCGTGACATCCTGCGCGAGGAGCGGCCCGAGCTCGTGCACGTGCAGCACTGGATCAGGCTGTCGCGCGACCTGGTGCAGCGCGCGGCCCTCGAGAAGATCCCGAGTGTGGTCACCTTGCACGACCTGTGGACGACGTGCCTGGTGACGTTTCGCGTCAAGCCGGAGTCGGGCGAGTTCTGCGAGGCCAAGCTCGCGCCCTCGCCGTGCATCCGCTGCGCGGCGCAGGTGCCGCCGCGCACGCCGTGGCTGTCCTACGAGGCCCAGGGCGTGGCGCTGCTCGAGCGCTCGGCCGATCTCGCGCGCGAGCTCGAGCTCGCTCGGGCCGTGCTCGCGCCGACGCGCGCGCACGCCGCGGCCGTCTCGCGCTACCTCGGCCTGAGCGAGGAGCGCCTGCAGCTGCGGGTCGTACCCCACGGTCGCGATCTCGCGCTGCGCGCACGCGCGCCGCTGCCGACGCCGGGCGCCACGGGCAAGCTCGTGCTCGGCATGTGGGGGCACCTCTACCGCCTCAAGGGCGCCGATCGCGTGCTGCGCGCCCTGCACAGGCTGCGCGCGCCCGGGCGCGTCGTGCTGCACGTCGCCGGCGGCGAGCCCGAGGCGGCCTTCGCGCGCGAGCTGCGCGAGCTGGCGCGCGGCCTGCAGGTCCACTTCCACGGCCCCTACGACGCCGGCGAGCTCGAACGCCATCCCGTCAGCGCCGTGCACGCCTTCGTGAGCGGCACGCGCGCCCACGAATCCTGGGGTTTCGTGCTGGACGAGGCCGTGGCGCTCGGTCTGCCGCTGGTCTTGCCCGAGAGCGGCGCCTACGCCGAGCGCCTGCGCGCGGGGCGCGGCGCGCTGTTCTATCCGCCCGGCGACGAGCAGGCGCTGGCCGCGGTCCTGGAGCGGCTGCTGGGCGAGCCCGGGCTGCTCGACGAGCTGCGTGCATCTCTGCCTGCCGCGCGCGCCTTCACGCCGAGCTCGGAGGACAACGTGCGCGCGCACCTCGCCGTCTACGAGGAAGCCTGGCGCGCCGGCGCGCCGGAGGCGCGTGCCGTGCCGGAACGCGAGCGCATGTGGCAGGCCGCCGAAGATTCTTTTGGCCGCGAGCTGCCGCGCCGCACGGCCGAGGAGCTCGGCTTCAAGTGATCGTCTCGCCCTGGGACCGCCAGGCTCCCGCCTGGCTCCGGGTTCTGCCTCCGGACTCCGCGCGCTCGGCTTTGGAAGCCGAAGCAGACAAGAGCCAGGCTGGAGCCTGGCGTTCCCGGCGGAGGAACCCGTGAAGATCCTGGTGGTGCTGCACGACTACCTGCCGCGCCACACGGGCGGCTCGGAGATCCACGCGCACCAGGCCGCGCGCGAGCTCGCGCGGCGCGGCCACGCGGTCACGGCGCTCTTCACGGAGCGCGACCTCGCGGCGCGGGACGGCGACGTGCGCGCGGGCGAGCTCGACGGCGTACGCACGCTGGAGATCGTGCACCAGCGCGAGTACGCCGACGTGCGCGAGAGCTGGGAAGAGGAACGCTCGCTGGCGCACTTCCGCGCGCAGCTCGCGGCCCTGCGCCCCGACGTCGTGCATTTTCAGCACCTGGCGATCTGGGGCTCGCGCTGCATCCCGGCCGCGCGCGCGAGTGGAGCGCGCGTGCTGGTGACGCTGCACGACTACCATCTGCTGTGCGACGTCAGCACCCTGCTGCGGCCCGACGGCGAGCTGTGCGCCGCCGGCCCGCGCGGGGACTGCGACGCCTGTCTGCGGCGCCACGCGCTGTGGCCCGCACGCTGGGGCGGAGGAACCCCCGAGTCGATCTGGCCCGCGGCTGCGCGCGCGCGCTTCGAGCGCCACCGCGCGGATCTCGCCGCTGCCCACGTGGTGATCTCGCCCTCGCGCTTCCTGGCGCGCACCTTCGCCCAGGCCGGCTTCCGAGCCGAGGGCGAGTTCGAGATCCTGAAGGCCGGCTACCCCGGCCTGCGCAAACCTGCGCGCCGCCGCGACCTCACGCGCCCCCTGCGCGTCGGCTACGCGGGCGGGATCTACTTCTCGAAGGGTGTGCACGTGCTGGTGCGCGCGTTTCGCCATCTGCGCTGCGACCCGGTCGAGCTCGCGGTGCACGGGCATCTCGACTGGTTCCCGGACTACGCGGCCGAGCTCCGGCGCGAGGCCGAGGGTTCGCCGATCCGCTTCCACGGCCCCTTCGATCCCGGCGCGGTGGACGCGGTCTTCGCCCAGCTGGATCTGCTGGTCGTGCCCTCGGTCTGGTACGAGAACATGCCCATCACGATCCACGAGGCCTACCGGCACGGGATCCCGGTGGTCGCGACGGACCTGGGCGGCATGGCCGAGGCCGTGGAGCACGACGTGACCGGGCTCACCTTCCCGCGTGGCGACGAGCGCGCCCTGGCGCAGCGCATCCGCGCGCTCGCGCGCGACGCGCAGCTCTACGATCGCCTGGCCCGCAATCGCCCGCGCGTGCCGGCGCTGGAAGAGGTCGTGGATCGTCTCGAGGTCCTGTACGCGGGCCCGGGCTGAGGTCGGCCATGCTGGGAATCTCCTACCGCGGCGCCAAGCGCGTCGTCGTTCTCGTGATCGGGGGCAGCGTGGTCCTGTTCGGCATGCTGCTGCTCGTCCTGCCCGGGCCGGGGCTGCTGGTCGTGTTCCTGGGCCTGACGCTGCTCGCGACCGAGTTCGTGTGGGCACGCCTGTGGTTGCGGCGCCTGCGCGTCTCCACCAAGCGCGCGGGTCGCCGGGCGCGCGCACGCTGGTGGCGCCGCGCGCCACGGCGGTCCTGAGCGGGCGCTCCCAGGCTCAGCCGTAACGACCCTCGATGTACTCGGCCGTCTTCGGGTTGCGCGGGTTCAGGAACAGGTCCGTGGTGCGCGTGTGCTCGATCCGTTCGCCCAGCAGCATGAAGACGCACTCCTCGGAGGCGCGCCGGGCCTGGGCCATGTTGTGGGTCACGATCAGGATCGTGTAGCGGCCCTTCAGCGCGAACATCAGCTCCTCGATCGCGCGCGTGCCCTCGACGTCGAGCGCGCTGCACGGCTCGTCCATCAGGATGACCTCGGGCTTGAGCGGCAGGAGGCGCGCGATGCACAGCTTCTGCTGCTGTTCGAGCTGCAACCCGATGGCCTTCGTGTGCAGGCGGTCCTTGAGGTCCTTCCACAGGCCCACCTCGCTCAGCGCTTTCTCGACGGCCTCGTCCAGGACGGCCTTCTGCAGGCGCTCTCCGGCGTGGATGCGCAGTCCGAAGACGACGTTCTCGTAGACCGAGAGCGGCAGCGGGTTCGGGCGCTGGAAGACCATGCCGACGCTCTTCCTGAGCTCGATCAGCGACACGTCCGGGTCGTAGATGTTCTTGCCCTGGATGCGGATCAGGCCCGTGGTCGTGACGCTCCCGTAGCGTTCGTTGACGCGGTTGAAGCAGCGCAGGAGGGTCGTCTTGCCGCAGCCGGAGGGGCCGATCAGCGCGGTGATCAGGCCCTTCTTGACCTCCAGCGTCACGTTCTTGAGCGCCTGGAACTTGCCGTACCAGAGGCACAGATCCGTGGTCGAGATGCCGGGCTCCACGGGCGCGCTCATCCGAAGATGCCGTTGACGTAGTCGAAGGTGCGCCGGTCTCCGGGGTGCTCGCTGAACACGACCTCGGTCGCGGCGAGCTCGATGATCTCGCCGTTCCACAGGAACATGGTGCGCGCCGCGAGGCGCCTGGCCTGCTGCACCAGGTTCGTCACCAGCACGATGGTCATCGTGCGCTTGAGCTCCTTGAGCACGTCCTCGATGCGCATCGTGGTCACGGGGTCGATGGCGATCGAGAACTCGTCCAGGCACAGGATCTCGGGCTCGTGGCTCAGGGCGCGCGCGATCGTCAGGCGTTGTTGCTGGCCGCCGCTGAGCTTGGTGCCGAGCGTGTCGAGACGCTCCTTGACCTCGTCCCACAGTGCCGCCTGGCGCAGGCATTTCTCGACGTGCCCGTCGAGCCAGGCGCGCTCGCGCATTCCGGCCGCGCGCGGCGCGAAGGCGACGTTGTCGTAGATCGACAGCGGCAGGCCGACCGGCAGCGGTGCGACCATGCCGATCTTGCGGCGCAGGCCGTAGACGTCGCGGACCCGCTGGACGTCCTCCCCGTTCACCTCGATCGTGCCCGACATGCGTGCGCCGGGCGTGAACTCCAGCGTGCGGTTGATTGCGCGCAGGAGCGTCGTCTTGCCGCTCTGCGCCGGGCCGATGATGCCGAAGATCTCGTTCGGCTCGACGTAGAAACTGAGGCCGACGTGCACCGGTTTCGTGCCGTACCAGGTCCGGAGGTTCCGGACCTCGATCTTGTGCGCGGCCGGCATGGTTACCACTTCTTGCGGCTGCGCATCCATGCGCGCACGGCGATGGCCGAGGAGTTGATCAGGACGATGGCGACGATCAGCACGGTGGCCACGGCGTAGGGCAGCTCCTCCGGGGCGCCCGTGACCTGGGTCGTGACCGTGTACAGGTGCATGGAGAGCGCCATGCACTGGTCCGTGATGCCGTAGGCGAAGAAGTCGCCCTCGGCGATCTTCCGGTAGAACACCGCGCCCGTGAACATGATCGGCACGGTCTCGCCCGCCTTGCGGCTGATCTCGAGGATGACGCCGGTGAGGATGCCGCTGATGGAGTTGGGCAGGACGATGCGTCGGATGGTCTGCCAGCGGGTCGCGCCGACGTTCCAGCAGGCCTCACGGAAGCTCATGGGCACTGCGCCCAGGGCCTCACGGGTCGATGTGATCACCACCGGCATGGTCATGACCGCGAGCGTCAGTGCGCCGGCGAGGATCGAGCGTCCCATGCCGAGGAAGAGCACGAACGCGCCCAGCCCGAAGAGCGCGTGGACGATGCTGGGCACGCCGGCGAGGTTCACGACTGCCAGGTTCACGATGCGCGTGAACCAGTTGTCGCGCGCGTACTCGTTCAGGTAGACGGCCGCGAGCACGCCGATCGGGGCGCTCACTGCCAGAGAGACGATCACCAGCCAGATCGTGCCGAGCAGCGCGCTCCAGATACCGCCCTCGGTCATGCCCTTGCGCGGATTCGTCGTGAGGAACTCCCAGGAGAGCAGCCCCGAGCCCTTGTAGACGAGGTATCCGAGGATCAGGAAGAGCGGCAGGAGCATCAGCACGACCATCGCGCCGAAGACGTTCCGGGCGAGGCGCTCGCGCGCGAGCTTCCTGCGCACGTGCGCGTTGCTCGTGAAGAGGGTGCCGGACGGTACGTCTTGCATGGTCACTTCTGCCGGCGGACGCCCTTGACGACCAGGTCAGCGACCAGGTTGATGACGAAGGTGATGCAGAGGAGGAGGAGCCCGACGAGGAACAGCACCCGGTAGTGGTCGCTGCCGGCGCTGGTCTCGCCGAGCTCGGCGGCGATCGTGGCCGTGAGCGTGCGGCAGCTCTCGAACATCCACAGCCAGTTGAACGCGCCATTACCGTCGAAGAAGGGGATGTTGATCGCGTGGCCGGTGGCCATCAGCACGGCCATCGTCTCGCCCACCGCGCGGCCGACACCCAGCAGGACGGCCGCCAGCAGTCCGTTCCTGGCGGCCGGAAACAGCACGCGATAGATCGTCTGCCAGCGCGTGGCGCCGAGCGCGAGGGCGGCCTCGCGAAAGCTGTCAGGCACGGCCTTCAGCGCATCCTCGCCGATCGAGACCATGATCGGCATGGCCATCAACGCCAGGATCACGGCCGCGTTCAGCACGTTGAGGCCGACCGGCACGTCGAACCAGCGGATGATCAGCGGGTTGATGACGGTCAGACCGATGAAGCCCCACACGATGCTCGGGATGGCGGCCAGCAGCTCGATCACGACCTTGAGCGCCTCCTTGGTCTTGCCGCTGCAGAACTCCGACAGGAACACGGTCGCGCCCAGCGCGAAGGGCACGGCGATCAGCATGGCCAGGGTCGTCACGCTCAGGGTTCCGACGATCAGAGCCAGGATCCCGTAGCGCTTGTTCGCGACCGAGGTGGGATACCACTCCGTGCTGGTGAAGAACTGCCCGAGGTCGAAGTCCGTGTCCTGCTTCCAGAGCAGTGGGACGCCCTCGCGGAAGACGAAGAAGAAGATGCCGAAGACGAAGAGGATCGCGCTGAACCCGCAGAGATAGATCAGGGCCTCGATGATCCTCTCGGAGAGGATCTCGAATCTCCGGCGTCGGGCGGACATGTCGTCAGTGACTGGACCGCGCCCGGGTTCCTCGAGGGATTCTGCGCGAATCCCGCGGCTCGGCAGAACGACGTGTCACCGAGCCTCCAGCGGGATGTAGCCCTTTTCCTTCACCAGTGCCTGCCCTTCCGGCCCGAGCACCCAGGCGATGTACCGCTGGACGTGCTCCGGTGCGCTCGGGGGCGTGTAGAAGAACATCGGCCGCGCGATCGGGTAGGTCTTGTCGAGCGTGTTCGCGATCGACGGCTCGATCCCGGGCTCGCCCTTCTTCCTCGAGATCTTCAGCACCTTGACCTTGTTCGTCCGGTAGCCGATGCCGCTGTAGCCGATGGCGCTCGGTGTATTCTCGACCAGCGCGACCACGTCCTTCGACCCGTTCAGATCGCGCGAGCCCGGCTTGAAGTCGGCCTTCTTCCCGACCACAGCCTCGCGGAAGTAGTGGTAGGTGCCCGAGTTGTTCTGGCGGCTGACGCGTACGATCTCGTCCGGTGCGCCTTGGATCACGACCCCGAGGTCGCTCCACTTGCCGAACCGGCCGCCCTCGCGGTAGATCTCGCCGAGCTCATCGATCGAGATCTCCGTCAGCGGGTTGCTCGGGTGCACGTAGATCGCGAGGGCGTCGTAAGCGACCTGTGTCTCCTCCGGGGCGCCGCCGTACTTGGCCTTGGCCTTCTCCACCTCTTCGAGCTCGAGGTGGCGCGAGCTGTTGGCGATGTCGCAGGTGCCGTTGAGCAGCGCAGCGACTCCGATGCCGGAACCACCCCCGGACACCTCGACCGACACGTCCGGCGCGACGCTGCCGTAGGCCTCGGCCCAAGACTGGGCGAGGTTGACCATGGTGTCGGAGCCGATGTTGGCGATGGTATGCGAGGTCTCGGAGACGTC
Organism: Planctomycetota bacterium; assembly: GCA_031413955.1. Classification (GTDB taxonomy): domain Bacteria; phylum Planctomycetota; class UBA1135; order UBA1135; genus JABFRZ01. Next base: position 44,322 of record JANOGB010000260.1, read on the forward strand.
CTTGCCGCTGGACTTGCCACAGCCAGCTGCGGATGCGGCCGCGAGACCGATCGCCGTGACGATCCGGGGCCAGGTCTTCGCTCGGGTGCAGGGTTTCATGGGGTGCTTCGGGTTGGGACGGGATTCGGTACGGAAGCGCCGCCCTCGTTGTCCGCCGCCACGGCCTCGATCAGGTCGTGGACCTGCGTCTTCAGGAAGCGGTAGGCCTCTTCGTAGGCGGCCTCGATCTCGGCCGGCGCGCCCCTCGTCTTGGAGGGGTCCTTCAGCGCCCAGTCGATGTACACGGCCTTGCGTGGCGGCGGCGGCAGGGCCTTCTGCGCGGACTTGTCGAGCCCGACGATGATGTGGAAGTAGTCGGCGTTGGGGACCTGCTCGATGCGCCTCGGCACGCTGCGCGAGATGTCGTGCCCCTTTTTCTGCAGGAAGCGCCGGGTGTACTCGTCGATCGGCTGCGGCTCGAGGCCCGCGCTGGCGAACAGGAACTTGTCGAGCCGCAACGAGTTCGCGATCGCCTCCGCGATCTGGCTGCGGCAGGAGTTGTGCTCGTCCACGAACAGGAGCCGGAACACCTCGCTGCCCAGGTGCTTCGCGTACTGCCCGGTGCACATGTAGATCGTGTCCTGGCAGATGTTCTTGGCCTGGTCGGAGACGCGCTCGAAGCGGTAGGCGATGGTCGAGAGCGGCGCCAGCGACTCGAGCGGCAGGCGGCCTTCCTGTGCGGAGCGGAGGATCTCGGTGTTGAGGTCCCAGCGCTGCACGTCCACGGCGTCCTCGACGCCCATGGTGGCCTTGGCCAGCCCGACGTCCTGGGTGAGGAAGGCCCGCACCGCGTCGCTCAGCATCGGGATCGAGAGATTCGCCATGTCCACGAAGCGCTGCGTGGGCACCGGCAGCTTCTGGTCGATCAGCTTGAGGGTCTGCCGCGCGATGCTCTCGGCGTAGTCGCCGATGCGCTCGAGCTCGAGGTTCAGCTTGATCGAGGCGTAGACGAAGCGCAGGTGCCCGGCCACCGGCTGCTGGCGTACCAGGAACTCGAGGCACAGCCGGTCGGTCTCCTTCTCCAGCTCGTCGATGCGCTGGTCGCGCAGGATGACCGAGTAGGCCACCTGACGGTTCCCCTCTTGCAGGGCCCGGACGCAGTCGCGCAGGGCCTGCTCGGCCAGCCCCGCCATGGCCTGGAGGTGCTCCCGGATCCGGTCGATCTCGCGCTGCAGGGACTCTTCTAGATGGGTTGCCATGTATGTGGCGGAGGGTGGCGGGTCCTCGGGCCCGCGGACCTGACCATTGGGTCTTGACCGGCCTTTTATAGCGGAAGGCGAGCGGTCGAGCCCGTTTCCTGTGCGCCGAGCCAGGCCGCCCGGGCCGATCCTGTTCCGTCTGCAGCCGCGTTCCTATACTGCGTCGAGATTGATGAACGACTGGCGCATCCATCGCCGTGAGCCGCGCTGCACGGGGTGCGAGCGGCCTTTTCAGGAGGGCGAGCCCTTCTACTCGCTGCTTTTCTTCGAGGGGGATCGCCTGCGTCGCGAGGACCGCTGCCCGACCTGCTTCGAGGCGCCCAACCCGGCTGCGGACGTGCTCTTCTGGCGCACACGGCACCAGTCCGACCGGCGCGCGCGCTTCGCGGTCGACTTCGGGGCCATCGAGGAGCTCTTCCTGGGCCTCGAAGGGCGCCGCGAGGAGCGCCTCCAGGAACTCCGTTACCTGATGGCCCTGCTGCTCTTGCGCAAGAAGCGCCTCAAGCTGGTCGGGGTCCGCCGGCACGCCGCGGGGGAGACCCTGTGCGTGCGCCGACCGCGCCGGCAGGAGGAGTTCGAGGTGCTGGTCTTCGAGCTCGACTCCGAGCGCGCCATGGTCCTGAAGTCCGAGCTGGCGCGCGTGTTCGAGGGGGCGGGAATCGAGTCCCTGGCTGCTCCTCGCGTGGAGCCCGTCCCGGATGCAAGTGGCATCCAGGTGGCGGAAGCCCCCACGCCCGACTCGCGCAGCTAAGCGGCGCTCGAAGAACTTCCGAGCGGCTCGAGCCCGTTCACCGCGCGCGCTGGAACCCCAGGATTCCTCGTTGTTTTCCGGCGTTTCGCCGCCGTGGCCCGGGCGCGCCTGCAGAACTTCTCCAAGTTTTCTCCACTTGGCATTCGCCAACCTCGCGGCGGCACCTATACTCACGCGAGTTCAGTCAGGTGGCGCAAAGTGGCACTCACAACAAGCCAGATCGCACACGGGAAACCAGCGGGTGGGGGCGGGGGCGGTGTTCACCGGTGACTCCATCCACACGCTCGACCCGAAGAATCGGGTCTTCGTTCCCAAGCGCTTCCAGGAGCAGCTCGGGCGCGACGCGGAGGGCTTGCAGGTCGCGGTCCTGACGCGTGGCTTCGAGGGCTGCCTCTTCCTCTTCTCCAAGCAGGGCTACGACCAGGTGTTGCAACGCCTCACGACCCAACCCTTCGGGGGCGCGCAGCTGCGCACGATGCAGCGGCTTTTCTTCTCCAACGTGCACGAGACGCCGCTCGACACGTCGGGGCGCGTGCTCCTGCCCGAGAAGCTGCGCAAGTACGCCAGCATCGACAAGGAAGTGGTGATGGTCGGGGTCGCGGACCGGGCCGAGATCTGGGACCGCGCGCGCTGGGAGAAGTTCGAGGCCGAGAACGACGACCACTTCGACGACCTGGACGTGGTCCTGGTCGGTGGGGGTGGCCCGGGTGGGGGCGGCGGCTCGGGCGGGGGGAATGGCAGTGGCAGAGGCTGAACCATGATCGCCACGGGGGGCAGCATGCCGAACGATTCCGGCCAACGAGTGCACGTTCCGGTCCTCCTGGGCGAGGTGCTCACGGCACTGCGCGGTTCGTCCGCGCCCGAGGAGCTGACGGGCTGGATCGTGGACGGGACGGTGGGCGCCGGCGGGCATGCGCGCGCGCTGCTCGAGCACTTCCCGGCCGTGAAGCTCTTCGGCGTCGATCAAGACCCGGAGGTGCTGGCCTACGCGCGCCACGCATTGTCCGACTTCGGCGCGCGCGTGCACCTGTGCCAGGCGCGCATCTCGCAGCTCTATCCGCGCCTGTGCGCGGCCGGAGCCATGCCGGTGGTCGGCTTCCTGCTCGACCTCGGCGCCAACTCGCTGCACTTCGACCGGCCCACGCGTGGCTTCAGCCTGCAGGCCGACGGTCCGCTCGACATGCGCATGGACCCGACGCGCTCGCGCACGGCCGCGGACATCGTCAACCGCTGGGACGAAGAAGATCTGGCCGACCTTTTCTTCTACGAGGGCGACGAACGCAACTCGCGCGCCATCGCGCACGCCATCGTCGAGTCGCGCGCGCGCTCACCCTTCACGCGCACGGTGCCGCTGGCCGACCTGATCGCGCAGTGCCAGGGCGGCGGACGCGGCCGCATCCACCCCGCCACGCGCTGCTTCCAGGCCCTGCGCCGGGCGGTCAACGAGGAGGGCGAGGAGCTGCGTCACGGCCTGCGCGTCGCCGAGCGCGCGCTGATCGATGGCGGGCGCCTGGTGGTCATCACCTTTCACTCCTTGGAGGACGGCTTCGTCCGCAAGGTGCTTCAAGAGCGCGCCCGGGAGGGCTCCTGGCAGCTGGTCAACAAAAAGCCCCTTGGACCGGGGGCCGCCGAGCGCCGAGCCAATCCCCGGGCGCGCTCTGCTCTCTTGCGTTGTGCCGTGCGCGTGCGCGTGCCGGTCGCGCCCCGCGGCGACGTGTTTCCGGGGGGGGACGACTTCCCCGAGTTCGCCGAGGAGGAAGCGGAGAAAGGCGAGTGAAGCGCCCCCTCGCCGGCTGGTGTGTGTGCGCCCTGGCGCTCGCGAGCGGCGTGCTCACGGCCGGGCTTGCCGCCGCGAACCGCGCCCGCGGCGACGAGCTCGACCGGCTCGAGCGCTGGTGCGAAGCCCAGTCGCGCCGCAACGAGCTGGCGCGCGTCGAGAACCACCGCCAGGAGTGTCATCTGCTCTTCCCCGGGAGCGCCAGGCTCCAGCCTGGCTCTTCTCCTCTTCTCCGAGCGGCCACGGAACAGAGCCAGGCTGGAGCCTGGCGGTCCCAGGATCCCAGCGCTGGTAACGAGGCCGCTCCGTGAGTCCGCACGAGGTCTTGCTCTCCGCTTCCGGCCTGCGCCCGATGAGCGCCTTCGTGGTCGTCGGCGCGGTGGTGCTGGCCGTAGCGCTGTGGGTCGCGCGCATCGCCACCGGCGACGCGCAGCAACCCAACCGGGTGCGTTCCGAGATGGGCGAGGCACCCGCCTATTCGATCGCCTCCGGCGACGGCCAGACGATCGCGCGCTTCGCGCCGCGCTTCGACCTCGAGCTCTCGCCGCGCAGTCTGTGGCAGGCGCACACGCCGCGCCGCATGGCCGAGGCGCTGGCGCTGGTGCTGGGCGGAAAGCCGAGCGCGCGCGAGCTGCTGGCGGCGCTGCTGCCGGATGCGGACGCGAGCGGCCGCGTGCACGTCGACGACTGGCAGCTCACCCTGCGCCAGTCCCAGCGCATCCAGGACTGGATCGCGGACGGCGCGGGCAGCGGCAAGGGGTCGCTCGAGGGCCTGGCCCTCGCGCGCGCCGGCGAGCGTGCTTTCCAGCTCGTGTGGCAGCCCGAGATCCTGCTCTCTGAAGAGCAGCGCAGGCGCCACGGCGTTTCCCAGGCCTGGCGCTGGGCGCGCCGTCTCGCCGACGGTCTGTATTCCTGCCGCCACGACATCCCGCTCGACATCCCGCTCGACCAGGCGCTCGGCTCCGAGGCCGCGGCGGGCCGCGCGCGCGACGAGATCTGGAAGGCCCTGCTGCCGACGGCCTTCGCGCGCCCGATCCGTGGTCTCGCGCCGGATCTCGTGCTGCCCCTGCGCGCAGAGCTCGAGGCCCAGGGGGTCGCGACCTGGCAGATGCACATCGCCTATGCCCGCGACCGCGTCTATCCGGCGGGCGAGCACGAGCTCTACGGCAGCTGGGGCTATCTCGGGCCCGAGGCGACCAAGCCGGCGCCGCGCGCAGGGCTGGAGAGCGTGTGCGATCGGCTGCTGGCCGACAAGCGCTACGCCTTTGTCGAGCGCGGAGCGGAGCGCTACCACTGGCTCGACGACCGGCCGGTGCGCGGCGAGCGCGCCAGCGGCTACCTCGGCTTCCTGCCCGCGAGCGAGCCGCCGGTCGTGCGCACGACGCTCGACCTCGGACTGCAACGCTTCCTGGGCGAGGAGCTGCGCGCGACCCTCGCGACGCACGCCGCGGCGCTCGCCATGGGCATCGTCGTCGACGTCGAGAGCGGCGAGATCCTGGCGGTGGATTCGGCCGAGGCGTATGCGATCCAGCCCTTCGCGCCCGTCTACCACGTGTTCACGGTCGGCTCGACCTTCAAGGTCCTGACCATGGCGACGGCGCTCGAGGAGGGCGTGGTCACGCCGCACACGACCCTCGACGCCGGTCAGGGCGAGTACCGCGTCGTCTACCCGGACGGGACGTCCAGCGGGCGCGTGATCCGCGAGGCCGAGGGCGCGCTCACGGGCACCGACACGGCCGGGCGCTTCTTCGCCTACTCGGTCAACGCGGCCCTGGCGCAGATCGGACTCCGCATCGACGACCAGCGCTTCCACGACACCCTCGCGCGCCTCGGCTACGGCCGGGCGCCGGGCTCCGGCCTCGGCCCCGAGCGCGCCGGGAACCTGCCGTCCACGCCCTGGTCCTACGCCTACACGCACGCTTCGGTCGGCTTCGGACACGAGCTCTCGACCACGCTCTGGCGCCACGCGGAGGCCCTGGCCACGGTCGTGCGCGGCGGCGAGCACCGGCCCCTGGCGCTCTTGCGCTCGGTCGAGCAAGGGGCGCAGCACCTGGACGTTCCGGGCGCGGCAGCCACGCGCGTCTTCTCGCGCGAGACCAGCGAGCGGGTGCGCGAGATGATGCGCCTGGGCGCGAGCGAAGGGACCGGACGCGAGGTCGGCCGCGCTTTTCAGAGCAGCGTGGCGCGGGCACAGGGGAGCCAGCCGAGCCCGGGTTCGTTCGACCTCGGCACCAAGACCGGGACGGCGCAAAAAGTCCCGAGCGAGCTGTGCGTGCACGTCGAGCTAGGAGAGCGCGCGCGCTGGGAAGCCGAGGGCTTGCCCGCCACTCAGGCGCGCATCGACGCGCTGAGCGGTATCGAAAAGCCCCATGGGCGTTGCTACACCAGCTCGATCTGCGCCTTCGGTCGGGCGCCGAACCACCCCCGAGAGCTCATGGTCCTGCTGGTCGTCGACGAGCCGCGCGGCAAGGAACGCTTCGGCAGCCGCGTCGCGGGCCCGGCCGCCGAGCGCGTGCTTGCGGAGGCTCTGGGCCTGACCAGGAACGGCTGCGCGCCGACCTTCGAGGTCGCGCCGGGCTTCGGGGCGACCACGCTGGCGCTGGGGCGCGCCGGCCTGGACCTGCGCGGCACGGAGAGCCTGGCCTTGCGCAGCACGGAAACAGCTCCTTGGGGGCCTACGCGATGAGGCTCAGTGCTCTGGTTCGTGCCTTGGGTGGACGCCTGGAGGGCGGCACGAGCGGCGTGGACTCCGAGATCGCCGACGTCCACCTCGACAGCCGCCGGGTCGAGCCGCAGGCGCTGTTCGCCGCCCTGCCGGGCACGCGCTCGGACGGGGCGCGCCACGCCATCGATGCCGTCCAGCGCGGGGCCGCCGCCCTGCTCGCGCCGCAGACCTTCGAGTTCGCCGCGGGCGTGCCGCTGTGGGTCCATGCCGACGCGCGGCGTGTGGCCGGGCTCGCCGCCGCGCTGGTGCACGGCGAGCCGGTGCGCGCCCAGCGCGTGGTGGGGATCACTGGCACCAACGGCAAGAGCACGGTCGCGCACCTCGTCGGCGTGCTGCTCGCCCACGCGGGGCACCGCCCGGCGGTGCTGGGCACGCTCGAGTACAAGCTGTGGAACGCACCCGCCCTGCCCGCCACGCACACGACTCCGGACGCGCCCGAGCTGGCGCGCCTGGCGCAGAAGAACCTCGCGCTCGGCGGCGACGCCATCGCGCTCGAGGTCAGCTCACACGCGCTCGACCAGGAGCGCCTGGCCGGCTTCGCGCTCGACGTGGCGATCTTCACCAACCTCGGGCGCGATCACCTCGACTATCACGCGGATCTCGAAGCCTACGCGCGCGCCAAGGAGCGCATCTTCGAGCACCTGAAGGCCGGCGCAGCGGCGCTGATCAACGCCGACGACGGCGCCTGCGAGCGCATGCGCCGCGCGGCGGAACGGAACGGTGCGCGCGTGTTCACGTACGGGACCAGGTCCCATGCAGACCTGAGTGCAACTCTCGACGCGGTCGGCCCGGCAGGGACCACCATGTTCCTGGCAGGGATGGGGATCCCACGGACCGGTTTTTTTCTACCCCTGGTGGGTCGACACAACGTCGAGAACGCGCTGGCGGCTCTGGCCGCCGTCCTTTTCCTGGGGGCGAGTCCGGAGACCGCGGTCGCCGGACTCGCCTCGCTCACCGCGCCGCGCGGGCGGCTCGAGCCGGTCGACACCGGACAGCGCGGCTTCCGCGTGTTCGTCGACTACGCGCACACGCCCGACGCGCTCGAACGCGTGCTCGGAACGCTGCGCGAGATCCTGCCCGAGCCCATGCCGCAGTCCGGGCCCGAGAGCAGCGCGCGCATCCTGTGCGTGTTCGGCTGCGGCGGCAACCGCGACCGCGAGAAGCGTGCGCCCATGGGCAAGGCCGTGGCGCGCCACGCGGATCGCGCCTGGATCACGAGCGACAATCCGCGCGACGAGGACCCGCGCGCCATCATCGAGGACATCTTGCCCGGGTTCGAGCACGGCCGCGCCACCCTCGCGGGCGGCACCTTCAAGGGTTGCACCGTGGTGATCGAGCCCGACCGACGCAAAGCGATCGCGCGCGCCCTGGCGGAAGCGCGCGCGGGGGACATCCTGCTGATCGCCGGAAAGGGACACGAGACATGGCAACAGGTACGGGACACGCGGATCTCGTTCGAGGACCCGCGCGTCGTACTGGAAGAGCTGCGCTAGCCGGGCGCTTCACGCTGGGCGAGCTCGCGCTCGCGACCGGCGCGCGGCATCTCGCCGGCCACCCCGGGCTCGCACTCGCGGGGGTCTCGACCGACACGCGCACGCTGAAACCGGGGGAGCTGTTCCTGGCGCTCTCGGGCCCGAACTTCGACGGCAATCGCTTCGCGGCCCAGGCCCTGGCGGCCGGCGCGGGCGCGCTGCTCCTGTCCACGGACTGCGCGCCGTGCGAGTGTCCGGCGCACGTGGGGCTCTTGCAGCACCCCGATCCGCGCCGCGCGCTCGGCGCCCTGGGCGCCTGGTACCGCACGACGCTCGTGGCCACGGTGCTGGGCGTGACGGGCTCGTCCGGCAAGACGACCACCAAGAACATCCTGCGCGAGCTCTTCGCGGGGCTCTTCCCGGTCGTGGCCTCGCCCAGTTCGTTCAACAACGACATCGGCGTGCCGCACACGCTGTGTCTCGCCGACCAGACGACGCGCCTGGTCGTGGTCGAGATGGGCACGAACCACCCCGGCGAGATCGCCGCCCTGTGCCGCATCGCGCGCCCCGAGATCGGCATCATCACCAACGTGGGCGCCGCGCACCTCGCCGGCCTGGGCTCGCTGGAAGGCGTCGCACACGAGAAGGGCGCCCTGGCCGAGAGCCTGCCGCCGGCCGGGCTGTGCGTGCTCAACGCCGCCTCGCGCCAGCGGGCCGAGCTGGCGGCGCGGACGCGCGCGCGCGTGCTCACCTTCAGCGTCGAGGGCAGCGGGGCGGAGCGCGGCGACCTGGATGCGCGCGAGCTCTTCTTCCACGCCGGCGGGACGACTTTCAAGCTGGACGGCTGCAAGCTGGATGGCCGCGAGGTGACCTCGCCGCTGGTCGGCACGCACAACGTCGAGAACTTGCTGGCCGCGCTGTGCGTGGCACAGGGGCTCGGGATCGAGCTCGAGCGACTCCTGCCGGCGGTCTCGAACCTGCGTCCGACGCGCGCGCGCATGGAACGCATCGAGCTCGGCGGCATCACGCTGTTCGACGACTGCTACAACGCCAACCCGCAGTCGCTGCGCGCCGCGGTGCGCGTGCTGTCCGGCCTGCACGGCTACCAGCGGCGGGTGCTGGTGATGGGGGACATGCTCGAGCTGGGCGAGCGCTCGGCCGAGCTGCACCGCGAGCTCGGGCGCGAGGCGGCGCAGGCGGGCGTGGATTCGATCCTGCTGGTCGGCACGCACGTCGCGGCCGCCGCCTCGGGCGCGCGCGAGGGTGGCATGGGGGCGGAGTCCCTGGTGCACTTCCGCTCCACCGCGGAGGCCGCCCTCGGCGCGACCGAGCTGGTGCAGCCCGGCGACGTGGTGCTGGTCAAGGGCAGCCGCGGCATGGCGCTCGAACACGTGGTCGATGCGCTCAAGCAGCGCTTCGGCCCGGCCCAGCCACTCCAGGTCTGACGCGATGCTGTACGAGCTGCTCTACGAACGGGCGGACCTGCGTCTGTTCGGGTACATCTCGTTCCGCATGGCCATGGCCGCTCTGACGGCCTTCGTGCTGGCGCTGTGGTGGGGCAAGCACGTGATCGTGTGGATGCGGGCCAACCGCATCCGCGAGGATGTGACCAAGGCGCCGCACGAGGAGCTGGTGAAGCTGGCCCAGAAGGCGGGCAAGGGCGAGACCCCGACCATGGGCGGGAGCTTCCTCGTGGCGGCCCTCATCGCGGCCGTCCTCCTGTGGGCGCGCCTGGACAACCTGCAGATCGTGCTCTTCGTGCTGCTCATCGCGGGCCTCGCGGCGGTGGGCTTCGTCGACGACTACAAGAAGCTCGCCATCCCCGGCTGCAAGGGGCTCTCGTCGCGCGCGAAGATGGGTGGGCTCTCGGCCGTCGCGCTCGCGGTGCTCCTGATCCTGTGCTGGTACGCCAAGACCACGGGCCGGGCATCCCTGCTCGACCTCTACGCGCCCTTCCTGAAGGAAGCGGCGCTGCCGCTGGCGGCCTGGGGCGTGCCGGGCATCGCGCTCTTCCTGGTCTTCGAGTGGTTCGTGATCGTCGGCGCCGCGAACGCGGTCAACATCGTCGACGGGATGGATGGTCTCGCCGCCGGCTGCGCCGTCATCTCGGCCGGCGCGCTGCTCGTCCTGTGCTACGTCACCGGCCGCGCGGACTGGACCGCGTACCTGGGGCTGCCGCACGTGCCCCTGGCGAGCGAGATGGCCGTGGTGGGCGCAGCGCTGTGCGGCGCGGCGCTGGGCTTCCTCTGGTACAACGCCTACCCGGCGCAGATCTTCATGGGCGACTCCGGCTCGCTGCCGCTGGGGGGCGCGCTGGCCTGGCTGGCGGTGGTCTCCAAGCAGGAGCTCGTGCTGCCGCTGATCGGCTGCGTGTTCGTGCTGGACCTCTCCACGAGCTTCCTGCAGACCTTCTGGTACAAACGCACGCGCCGGCGTCTGTTCACCATGGCGCCCATCCACCACGGCCTGCAGCGCTACGGCGGCGTGTTCGTCGCGCGCGAGCAGGGTTGGCACGAGGTCAAGGTCGTGGTTCGTTTCTGGATCGTGGCCGCCTGCGGCGCCACGGCCAGCCTGGCCCTCTTGAAGCTCAGGTGATGGTCCCGCGCGCGAAGGACACGACCCTGCGTGGGCCCGGGGCGGGCGAGCAGCTCACGATCATGGGCTTCCTCGACAACCTGGCGCGCAAGGCCGAGGTCCACGATCCGCTGCGCCCGGCCACGCGCCTGTTCCTGGTGGTGCTGGCGCTCTCCGGACTCGGCTTCCTGATGCAGGCGAGCTTCGCGGCCACGACCCGTTCCCCGGCCGAGTTCTGGGGCGAGCTGCGCGGTCAGGCCCTGCTGCGCATCCTCTCGCTGGGCGTGATGCTGCTCGCCTTCCGCCTGGGGCCGGCCGGGTTGCGCCGGTGCCTGCCGCACCTGGTGGTGCTGTCGGCGGTGCTGCTGGTGCTGGTCTTCATCGAGCCCTTCCGCGCGGCGCGCAACGGGGCGTTTCGCTGGGTCGAGTTCCCGCTCGGGGCCCGGCTCACCTTCCAGCCCTCGGAGCTGGCGCGCATCGTGGTGGTCCTGTGGGTGGCCGATCGCTGCGTGAAGCTCGGCACGCGCGTCCACGCCGTGCGCCGCGGCGTCTTGCCGATGCTGACGCTCTCGCTGTTCTTCTTCGTGCTGGTGCTGGTCGAGACCGACCTCGGGGGCGCGATGCTGCTCCTGATCTGCGCCCTGGCGACCATGTGGGTGGGCGGCGCGCGCATGCTGCCGGTCGGGGCTTCGCTGGTCGCCATCGGCGGCGGCGCGATCACGGCCGCCGGCTTGTTCGTGCCCTACATGCGCAATCGCATCGCCATGTGGCTCGGCCAGGTCGACAACGGCCAGGTCTCGGGCACGCTGAAGGCGCTCGCCTCGGGCGACCTGTTCGGGGCCGGCTACACGCACGGCGGCTTCCGCAACGCGGGCGTTCCGTATCTCGAGTCGGACTACGTCTTCGCCCTGGTCGGCGAGGAGCTGGGCGTCTTCGGCATGTGGCTCGTCCTCGCCTGCTGGCTCGCCTTCCTGTGGTTCGCCCTGCGGCTGGTGCTCTCCCTGCGCGAGCGCTACGAAGCGCTCGCGACCTTCGGCCTCTTGCTCTCCGTCGCGCTACAAGCGATGGTGCACGTCCAGGTCGTGTCCGGGCTGGCACCACCGAAAGGCATGACCCTCCCGTTTCTTTCCGACGGCGGCACGTCCTTGATCGTTTCCTCTTTCGCCGTGGGCCTCGCCCTGGGGGCCGCGCGCAAGACCCATGAGGAGCTCTACCCATGCACTCCATCGAACGCTACGGCATAGTCGCGCTGCTTTTCCTGGTCGTCACCGTCGTCGCCGTCCTGATGTGGGACGGAGGCAAGGCGAAGAAGAAGGAGAACGTCGCCGGCGCGCACGCGCTCCGGGCTGCAGCCCAGGACACGGCTGCGCCTCTGGCCCGCGGCCCGGACCAGTCGGGTGCCGGCGAGCTCGATGCGGAGCGGCGCCTGAGCCTCGTAGCCGAGTCCGCGCCCGGTCCGCTGCTGCGCCAGCCGAAGGCACGGCGTGCGGTTGCGTTCGGTACGGAGAGCGAGCTGCAGCCGATGGCGGGCGAGCTGGTTCCGGAGGTCGAGTCCAGCGCTCCGGGTTCCCTTGAAGGCGCCCTCGAAGGCGCCCCGGAAGTCCACACGCCCGCGGAGGCTCCCGCGCGCACGGGCACTCGGCGCGAAGAACCCGCCCGCGACCCGATCGTGGGCCGTGCCCCGGCCTCGGCCACGCACGCCTACAGCGTGCGCTCGGGCGATACGCTCAGCGAGATCGCGCAGCGCGAGCTCGGCTCGGCCCGGCGCTGGCCCGAGATCGTGGCCGCCAACCCCGGTCTCGATCCCGCGCGCTTGCGCGCCGGCAAGACGATCCAGATCCCCGGCGCAGAGCCGGCTTCCGGAACGGCCAAGGCGGAGCCGCGCACGGCTCGCGCTGCGGACAAAGCGGCCAAGACCTGGAAGGTCGCGCAGGGCGAGAACCTGTGGAAGATCGCCGAGCGCGCGCTCGGGGACGGAAAACGCTGGGGCGAGATCGCCGCGCTCAACCCGCGCACGAACCCTGACCGGCTCGTGCTCGGTCAGGTGCTGGCCTTGCCGAGCTCGGGCAGCGCTCCCGCCAAGCCGGCGCGCTCGACGGCGCAGGCCGAGAACAAGAAATCCACGCTGGTCGCGAGCACGAACGCTGGTCGTCCGGCGACGCGCGGAGGCAAGGTGCGATGAAGCGCGGCACGAAGATCTTCCTGCTGGCGGGTTGCGCCTGGATCGTGTCCCTGGCTGCGCCGGCTGCCTGCGCGGGGCTCGTGGCGGGCTGGCGTGGACCCTACCCGGGGAGTGCGGTCGACACGCGCTCCGCCGCGGCCGTTCCGGCGGGCGCGCGCGCGCTCGCAGCCCCGGCGCCCAGGCGCCTGGAGCTCGCCCGGCGCTGAATCCGAGCGGCGGACCATCCCATGCGCCTCGCCCTGGCCGGCGGCGGAACAGGCGGGCACGTCGTCCCGGGCTTGCACCTGCTCGAGCACCTGCGCTCGCGCGGCTCGGCGCCGCAGGACGTGCTGTGGTTCTCGGCGGGCCGCGGGGTCGAGGAGCGCGTGCTGGCGCACGTCTCCGAGCGTGCAGGCGTGATGCCGCTCGAGCGCGTCGTGCTGGCGCTCGAGGCCGAGGGTGCGCCGTCCTGGTTCGACCTCGCGCTGCGCACGGGGCCGGAGACGCGCCGCGCGCGCACGGCCCTCGCGCGCCATGGCAGCGAGGTGCTCCTCGCCCTGGGCGGCTACACCGCCGTGCCCGCGGTGCTGGCGGCGCGCTCGCTGGGGATCCCGGTGGTGCTGCTCGAGATCAACGCGGTCACGGGCAAGGCCACGCGCGCCCTGGCTGGCCTCTCGGAGCGCGTCGTGCACGCCTGGCCCAGCTCGCTCGCGCGCGAGGGGCGCCGTCACCGCCGCTTCGGACCTCCGCTGGCGCCCGCGTTTCTCGCCCGCGAGCCGGGCGAAGAGGAGCGCGCCGCGGCCCGGGCCCGGCTCGGCTTCCGCCCGGCGGCACCGCTCTTGGTGGTGCTCGGCGGCAGCCAGGGCGCGGCAGCCCTGAATCGCTTCCTCGCGGCCCACGCCCGGGCGCTCACGGAGGCGGGGCTCCAGGTCCTGCACCAGACCGGGCCCGGGCGGCTGTCCGAGGGCGCGGCGGATGGGGCCGGCTATCGCGCGCTCGAATACCTCGACGACATGGCCGGCGCGCTGGATGCGGCGACGCTGGTCCTGTGCCGCGGCGGCGCTTCGACCCTGGCCGAGATCGCTGCGCGCGCGCGCCCGGCCCTGGTCGTGCCGTACCCGCATCACGCGGACCGGCACCAGGAGCGGAACGCGCTCGCGCTCGGCGCGGGCGTGCGCATCGTGCCGGAGGCACGCCTGGATGCAGGCCTGGTCCAGACCCTGGCACACCTGGCGGGTGCCGAGGGAGCGCGCGAGCGCGCGGCGATGTCGCGCGCTCTGGCGCACAGCATTCCGAAGGACGGCGTGGTGCGCCTGGCCGACGAGCTCTTGCTTGTGGCGACACGATTCCGCACAAAGGCGTGACCGCGCTCACGCGCGTCTGCTATCGAGCACGAAGCGCGCACGAAGCGTTCGCAAGTCGACGATGCCCAGCCCGATCCAAGCCACGCTCCGTCCGCCGCCCGCGCAGGGCGACCGGTCCGAGCGTGCCTTTCCGAGGCGCGTTCACCTGCTCGGCGCCGGCGGCGCGGGCGTCTCGGGGCTCGGTCGCATCCTGGCCGCGCGCGGGGTGAAGCTCAGCGGCCACGACCGCGCGCGCTCGCCCATGCTCGCGGGCTGGTTGCGGGAGGGCGGCGCGCCCGCCATCGTGTTCGGCGATTCACGCGCCGAGCACCTGCCCGCCGACGTCGAGCTCGTGGTGCGTTCGGCAGCCGTCCCGAGCGACGACCCGCAACTGCGCGCGGCGCTCGCGCGCGGCATCCCGGTGTGGAAGTACGCCGAGGCGCTGGGCAGGCTGTGTCCGCCCGGCCGCACGCTGGCCGTGGCCGGAACGCACGGCAAGACCGGCAGCTCGTGGATGCTGTGGCACGCGCTCGAGGGAGTGGGGGCGCTCCTCGGCGCGCCCGTCACCGGCGCGCTCATCGGCGGGACGTGCCGGCGGCTGCGTACCAACGCCCTGGCTGGCCACCGGGACGGGCTCTTCTGCGCGGAGGCCTGCGAATACGACCGCAGCTTCCTGCAGCTCGCGCCGTACGGCGCGATCGTGACCAACGTCGAGGAGGACCACCTCGATTACTACGGCAACTTCGGCGCGATCAAGCAGGCTTTCGCACGCTTCGCCGATCGCGTCTCGGCCGATGGCTTGCTCGTGCTCGGGCGCGACGTGCCGCCGGAGGTGGAGCACGCGGCGCGCGCGACGGTGTGGCGCCTCGGACGCGAGCTCGAGGTCGAGCTCCTGGGCGAGACGTGCGGCGCCTTCTGCCTGCGGCTGCTCGGGCCGGGCTGGGCCACGCCGCCCTTCCAGCTCGCCATCCCCGGACACTTCAGCGTCGAGAACGCGGCTTGCGCGCTGGCGCTCGCGATCGGCATCAGCGCGCGGCGCGCGCGCGTCGAGCCGAACGTGCTGGCGGCCGCGGGGGCCCAGGGCATCGAGCGCTTCGCCGGCGTCGAGCGCCGCTTCGAGCTGTGGGGCAGCGTGGGCTGCGTGCAGGACGGCGCCGGCGTGCTGCACGTCGTGCACGACTACGCGCACCACCCGACCGAGGTCCGGGTGACACTCGAGGCCGCGCGCCGCGCCTATCCGCGCGTACCGCTCTACGTCCTCTTCCAACCGCACCAGCACAGCCGCACGGCGCGCTTCCTCGATGACTTCGCCGAGGCCCTGCGCGGCGCGGACCACGTGCTCGTGGCCGATGTCTACGGGGCGCGCGCACACCGCGAGGGCGAGCAGCGGGCGGGCGCGGCGGAGCTCGTCCTGGCGCTGCGGCGCCGCGGCGTGTCGGCCCAGGAGGGCGGCGACCCCGCGCGCGCGTGCGAGCGCTTCGCCGCGGTCTTGCCCGCTGCCGCGGCGGCCTTCGTGCTCGGCGCGGGCGACATCGATGGCATCCGCGAGGCGCTTTTCGCGCGGCTCGCCGCGCGCGCGCCGGCCTTGCGGTGATGGCCACGCTCACCTGGCCCTGCGCGGCCTTGCGCGAGGCCGAGCTCGCCGGGCGCACGACCCTGCGCGTCGGGGGCCGGGCGGAGTGGCTGCTCGAGCCCGCAAGCCCCGCCGAGTTCGTGGCGGCCTGGAACGCGGCGCGCGAGCGCGGCTTCGAGCCGCGCGTGCTCGGCGGGGGCGCGAACCTGATCGTGCCTGACGGCGTGCTGCGCGGAGTCGTGCTCACGACCGAGCGCATGGCGCGCGTCTTTCGTCCCCAGCCGGAGGGTGATGCACGCGAGGGCGAGGAGTTCACGCCGCAGCGCCTGGCGCTCGTGCCGCTCGAGCGCGACGCCGATACGCGCCTGGTGGCCTGGGCGGGGTGCTCGTTGCCGGGCTTGGTGCGCGTCACCCGCGAGCTGGGCTGGAGCGGCTTCGAGGGCCTGGCCGGCGTGCCCGGGCATCTCGGCGGGGGCGTCGCCATGAACGCCGGCGGGCGCTGGGGCGAAACCTGGGACGTGGTCGAGAGCGTGCGCGTACTCGCGCCGGACGGCGAGCTGCGTCAGCTCGGGCGCGCCCAGTGTTCCCCGCGCTACCGCGACGCCGCTCTCGGCGCCGCGATCGTGCTCGGCGCCGTGCTGCGCTTTCGCGTCGACCAGCGCGCGGCGGTCCGCGAGCGGGTCGCGAGCTACCTGCGCGAGAAGAGCGCGGCCCAGCCCGTGACCGAGCGCTCTTGTGGCTGTGTGTTCAAGAATCCCGCCGCGGAGCTCGCCGGCGGCCGCAGCGCGGGCCAACTGGTCGAGGCGGCCGGCGCCAAGGGGCTCGCGCGCGGCGACGCCGTCGTCAGCGAGAAGCACGGCAACTTCATCGTCAACCGTGGCCGTGCGCGCGCGCGCGACGTGCTCGAGCTGATCGAAGAGGTGCGTGCGCGCGTGGCGGATCAGAGCGGGATCCGTCTCGAGAACGAGGTCAAGATCTGGAGCGAGTAGCCCGGCCTGGGAGGCGGCTCAGGCCGGCATTCCAGCGCGATTCTGGCCCCGCGGAATCGCCAGAAAGTCCTTGGGCAATCGCCGCAAGGCTCCGATACCTCGTTCAACGGCAGCCGGGATCCTCTCGGACCCCGCCCCGCAGACCACTTCCCCACCTTCCCCCAAACGCGTGATGCGGGATCGCAACCCCATGCGATCTTGTCTGCGGGGGTCGACCATCGGGGATCCCGGCGCCGCTTTTTCCGCGCGATAGGAGAGTCGAGAGGAATTCGTGCGCGGGGGCCAAGAGCGACTCGAGCTGGAGCCGCGCACCCGCCCCCGCTATCCTCCCCGCCCCGCGGCCCTTCTCGGGGACGGCAGCGGACCTCTCCCACCAGGTCGGTGAGCGAGGCACTTCCCACCCCTGCACGAGGGCCCATGGCCTCCGAAAAAGTCGCTCCGGTCGAGACCCCGTTCCCGCTCTCGACCCTGCGCCACTCCGTGTCGCACTTGATGGCCTCGGCCGTCGAGTCGCTCTTCCCCGGCGCGCAGTTCGGCTTCGGGCCGGCCATCGAGCACGGCTTCTACTACGACTTCGAGCTGCCGCGCCCGCTGGAGGAGAGGGACCTCGAGCGCATCGAGAACGAGATGCGCCGCATGGCCAAGAAGGCCGGGCCGATGGTGTGCACGGAGTACACGCGCAGCGAGGCCGAAGAACGACTCGCGCAGCGCGGACAGAAGTTCAAGGTCGAGGCTGTGCGCGACATCCCCGCCGGCGAGCGCATCACCTTCTACGCGCACGCCGGCTGGGAGGACCTGTGCGAGGGTCCGCACATCGACCGCTTCGACCGGCCCTTCGCCTTCAAGCTGCAGCGCGTGGCCGGGGCCTACTGGCGCGGCGACGAGGCGAACCCGATGCTGCAGCGCGTTTACGGCACGGCCTTCTGGAGCAAAGACGACCTCGAGCGGCACCTGGCCTGGCTCGTGGAAGTCGAGCGCCGCGACCATCGCCGCCTCGGCACCGAGCTCGACCTCTTCAGCCACCACCAGGAAGCGGGCAGCGGCTTCATCTTCTGGCACCCGAACCTCGGCGCCGTGCGGCGCGAGATGGAGAAGTTCTGGTGGGAGCTGCACCAGACCCGCGGCTACATGCCGGTCTACACGCCGCACGTCTCGCGCGAGACGCTGTTCGCGGTCTCGGGGCACCTCGAGAACTACGCGGACCTGATGTATGCCCCCATGGACATCGACGAGATGCCCTATCGCGTCAAGCCCATGAACTGCCCCGGGCACATCCTGATCTACCAGAACCGCGGGCGCAGCTACCGCGAGCTGCCACTGCGCTGGGCCGAGCTCGGCACGGTCTACCGCTACGAGCGCTCGGGCGTGCTGCACGGCATGCTGCGCGTGCGCGGCTTCACCCAGGACGACAGCCACATCTTCTGCACTCCGGAGCAGCTCCCGGCCGAGATCGCGGGCGTGCTGGAGCTCGTGCGCACGCTGCTCACGACCTACGGCTTCGAGTTCACGGCCTATCTGGCGACGCGCCCGAAGGAGAAGTCCATCGGCAGCGCGGAGGTCTGGGAGCGCGCCATCGCGGCCCTGCGCGAGGGCGCGGCCAAGGCCGGCATCGCGCTCGAGCTGGACGAGGGCGGCGGTGCGTTCTACGGCCCGAAGATCGACTTCAAGATGAAGGACGCTCTCGGGCGCGAATGGCAGACCTCGACCGTGCAGTGCGACTTCAACCTGCCGGAGCGCTTCGACCTCGCCTTCACGGACAAGGATGGCAGCAAGAAGCGCCCGATCATGGTGCACCGCGCGATCTACGGCTCGCTCGAGCGCTTCACCGGCGTCCTGATCGAGCACTACGGCGGCAAGTTCCCCTTCTGGCTGGTGCCGACCCAGGTGGCGCTGATCCCGATCCGGGAAGCGCACGCCGACTATTGCAGGGAGCTGGCCGCGCTCCTCACCGCGGATGGGCTGCGCGTCCAGTGCATGGACGACGCCGGGCACATGAACAAGAAGATCAAGGAAGCCACGCACCAGAAGACGCCGTTCTTGCTGATCGCGGGCGAGCGCGAGGTGGCCGAGCGCACCGTCACCGTCCGGCAGCGCGAGCGCGAGCAGCAGTCCAGCATGCCGACCGAGAGTTTTCGCCGCGGAGCTCGCACCCTCCAGGCTTCCCGCGCGCTGGAACTCTCGGCGGCCCGTTTCGATGCGGGCTGAGCGCGGGTAGGCCCGGTCGACCGGGGGCCGGACCCGCACCCGGGCGCCGGAAAGGAAAAGCGCTCCCGTCGCATCCGGGGCTTGGACGGGTCCGAATCACAGAGTCCATTCCAGGATGCCCCCTGCGGCAAATGCGGACTCCAGCGTTCGGCGGCCTTGATCTGAGCGGAACGGCCGTCTTTCCGCCAAAAATGGGCTGGAATCTGCATTGCCAAATCTTGGAAGTAGAGAAGAATGGTCCTCTGTCCCGTCCATCCGAGGCATTCACGCCTTCCGGCTCCCCCTCCGTTGTCGTCCGATCTGCGGACGCGGACGTCTCGTTATCGATGACGGTCGGAAGGACGCGTCTCCATCCTTCACACACCGATGAACTCCCGGGTCCTTGCCACTTCCCTCGTCCTTGGAATTGCACTCGCGTTCAACCCCAGCGCTCGAGCGCTGGCCCCCGCCGGCGGCGACGTTCCCACCGGTGGACGACCCAGCCCGCTCTTCGGCGCGCAGCCTTTCACCCAGAAGCTCTTGCTCCTCGAGGAGTTCGGCTTCGAGCCGTTGCCCACGAACTTCAGCGCCGGGCAAGCACTCCCGCAGGTGCCCAACGCGAGGAGCGTACCGGACGGAGGCGCGCTGGATTCCTTCCTGCGCCAGGCACTCTTTCCCGGTCCGCAGCGGCTGAGCAACGTCGCGCTACGGAACCCCTGGAGTTCCCGGATCGAAGCGCTCCTCGGCCGCACCCTGGTGACCGCTCCGGCCGAGGGCCGTCCGCCGGGCGAGGGCTGGGCCCATCAACGCTGGAGCGAGTTCGGACCCAGCGTGTACTTCCAGAGCGCTTCGACCGGCGCGCGCAGGAACGGCGGCATGCGCGATCCCAAGCAACGCCACCGCTACCAGGTCGGCGAGTTCGCTCCGGGCGGCCTCTACCACAACACGCTCGGAGCACTCGGGTTCGACGGCACGACGCAAGGCATCCAGGCCCGTTTCCATCCGAACTTCCCGGCCCAGGATCCGCTGGCGCTGTGGACCTTCGACGGCACGTTCCCGGCCAAGCTGCTGCAGGCGCGCTATGGCCAGCCGATCCTTTTCCGCCACTACAACGCGCTGCCGCTCGATCCGTCCGCGAACTTCGGCTTCGGGACGCACACGCTCACGACCCACGAGCACAACGGGCACAACCCGGCCGAGAGCGACGGCTACACGCACGCCTTCTTCTTCCCGGGACAGTTCTACGACTACCGCTGGCCGATGGTCATCGCGGGCCACGACACGATGAACGTGACGGCCAGCGATCCGCGCGCCGGCGCGCCCGACGGACGCGGCGGGATCCGGCGCTTGCGCGGTGATTTCCGTGAGGTCGCGAGCACGCACTGGTTCCACGACCACATGCTCGATTTCACCGCGCAGAACGTCTACAAAGGCAACGCCGCGATGATGAACTACTACAGTTCGATCGATCGCGGAAACGAGGCCATCGACGACGGCGTCAACCTGCGCTTGCCCAGCGGCAGCGCGCTCGACTGGGGCAACCGCGACTTCGACGTCAACCTGCTGATCGCGGACAAGGCCTGGGACCGCAGCGGCCAGCTCTGGTTCAACATCTTCAACACCGACGGCTTCCTGGGCGACCGGCTGCTCACGAACTGGCAGTTCGATCCCTATCTCGAGGTGCGCCCGCGGCGCTATCGCTTCCGCATCCTGAACGCCTCCGTCTCGCGCCTGATCAAGATCGCGCTCGTCAACCAGAGCGGGGCGCCCGTGCCGTTCCACATGATCGCCAACGACGGCAACATCATGGAGCACGCCGTTGCCTTCGACGGGACGCTCGGCACGCAGCGCGGCATCCTGCCCACCCAGGGCATCGCCGAACGCTACGACATCGTCGTCGACTTCAGTGCCTTCCAGCCCGGCGACCGGCTGTACTTCGTCAACGTGCTCGAGCACGAGGACGGCAAGGGGCCCAAGGAGGCGATCCCGCTGCAGGAGGTCCTGAGCGGCGACTATCGCGCCGTCGCGCAGGACGACGATGGCGACGGCTTCGCGGAGCGCTGGGTGGACGGCGATCCCTGCGTCGGCAAGTTCCTCGAGTTCCGCGTGCGCGAGGCGCGCGGCCAGGACCGCAGCATGAACCCGGCCGACTTCGTGGCCGGCAAGCGCAAGATGATCCCGCTGCCGCGGCCCAGCGCGAACGAGCTCGCCAACGCCCGTCACCGCACCTTCGAGTTCGGCCGCTCGGATGGCACGGACGAGAGGCCCTGGACGATCAAGACCGACGGCGGCGCCGGCTTCAACATGGATTCGGAGCGTATCTCGGCCGCTCCGAACCTGGGCGAGCTCAGTGCCGATGGCCTCGGCCACCTCGAGATCTGGAAGCTCAAATCGGGGGGCGGCTGGAACCACCCCGTCCACGTGCACTTCGAGGAAGGCATCGTGCTCTCGCGCGACGACGCGCCGCCGCCCGAGTGGGAGAAGTGGGCGCGCAAGGACGTCTACCGCATCGGCGATGGGCCGGACACGAGCCACGAGATCGAGTTCGCCATCCGCTTCCGCGAGTTCGCCGGGACGTTCATGGAGCATTGCCACAACACCCAGCACGAGGACACGGCCATGCTGTTGCGCTGGGACATCGAGCGGCCCGGACAGCTCGCACTCCTGCCCGCGCCGGTGCCGAGCTGGGATGGAGTCCAATACGTCGCTTCGGTCGGGCTACCGACCTTCCGCAGCGGCGACGGCTTCGGACCTGGCGGCGACGGCGGCGGAAACCCGCCCGGCGAGGTGCTGAGCGTCACCTCCGCCCAGTACTCGCCCACGCGCGGCTGGCGCCTGCAGGGCACGAGCACGGGCGCGACCGTGGCCAACCTGACGGTGCGCGGGCGCGTCGGCTCCAACCTGTCCGGAGCGCTCATCGGCAGCGCCGCCGTGCGCGCGGACGGCACATGGTCGATCCGCGTGACGAGCGGCCCGGCTCCCGATGCGACCAATCAGGTCAGCGTCGAGTCAACGGGCGGTGACACGGTCCTGGCAGTGCCGCTCCAATTCCTCCCGTGAGCACGCGCGAGGGCAGGGCTCTCCCTGCTCTCGCGTCGGACGTGGGAACCGCAGCAATGAAGAACCGACGCGGGGCGCTGACGATCCTGGCCGTGCTCCTGGCGGCCCGCGTGAGCTTCGCGGTTCCTGGAGATCCCGCGCCGAAGAGCGGCGCCGCGGTCTGGGGCGCCGAGTACTTCCCCAACACCCCCCTCGTCTCGCACGAGGGTCGCAACCTGCGCTTCTTCGACGACCTCATCCAGGACAAGGTCGTGGTCGTCAACTTCATCTACACGAGCTGTCCCGACGCCTGTCCGCTCGAGACCGCCAAGCTCACCGAAGTGCAGGCCTTGCTCGGGGATCGCGTCGGCCAGGACGTGTTCCTGTACTCGATCTCGATCGACCCCGAGCGCGACACGCCCGAGGTCCTGCGCGAGTACGCGGAGCGCTTCCAGACCGGGCCGGGTTGGTTGTTCCTGACCGGGCAGGCGGACGACATCCGACTGCTGCGCCAGAAGCTGGGCCTGCTGGGCAGGGAAGGCGACACGAAGCTCTCGGACCACACCCTCAACCTGCTCATCGGCAACCAGGCCACGGGCCAGTGGATGAAGCGCTCCGCGATGGAGAACCCCCACCTCCTGGCGACGCAGATCGGGAGCTGGCTCTCCAACTGGAGCCTTCCGCCCGAGCCCGGCCTCGACTACGCCGATGCGCCCGAGCTGCGCAGCATCACGCGCGGCGAGAGCCTGTTCCGCACGCGCTGCTCCTCGTGTCACGCGATCGGCGCGGAGGACGGGCTCGTGCGCCAGGGCCCGGACCTCTTGGGCGTGACCGAACGGCGCGAGCGCGCCTGGCTCGCGCGCTGGCTGGCCGAGCCCGACGCGATGCTGGCCGAGCGCGATCCGATCGCACTCGAGCTCTTCGCGGCCTACCGCAATCTGCCCATGCCGAACATGCGCCTCAACGCGCTCGAGGTGGAGTCCCTGATCGAGTACATGGCCGAGGAGACCGAGTGGTTCCTCGGAGAGAGTGCCGCCGAATCGGTAGCGATCGAGGTCGAGGAACCGCCGCCTTGCTGCCTGAAGGGCGACGAGCTCGTGCTGGGCGAGAGCACAGGCACGCTCTCGCCCTCCGAGCCGGTCGAATCCTTCACTGCTTCGGAGGGCGAGGGAAGCTCGCCGACGGCATCCGTGGGCCGAGCGGCTCTTCTCCCGACGAAGTCACTCCTGCTGTGCACGGGACTGAGCCTCGCGCTCGGCCTCTTCGGTGGGCTCCTGCGCCGGCGCGAGCTGCAGATCTGACCGAACAAGCCACGGAAAGTTGGTCCTCGGCCCTGTGGGAGGAGATGCACGCCTAGGTCGTGGTGCGCGCCCGTTGTCCCTTCCGCCTGGTTTTTTTCTCGCTCTTCCTGGGGGTGGGATGCACGACTCCTGCCTTGGTCTTGCCGTGCTTTTTCTCGCGCGAGATGCGCCATTCGGGCGGGAAGGGCGACTCCCACACCAGGACTGCAAGCACCTGGACCGTGATCTGGGGGTAGTTCCGCGATGGGATCACCCAGGGCCGGCGTGACCGTGCTACGGAAGTGCTGATGAGGATGGGGTATCCGTGATCGCAGCAGACGAACTTGCAGTTGTGCTTGTTGTAGGCGAGAGCCACGACGTTGTCGGGATCGATCGTGAGCCCGAAGCCCGGCTCGGGCTCCAGGGCATCGACGTGCTCCTTCACGACCTCGGCTACCTCGTTCTCAGGCTTGTGGTAGTCGTACGTCTCGAGCTCGATCTCGTCCCAGCCCTTGAGCTGATCCAGGTCGAAGACGCTGTCGATCTGTCTCCAGATCTCACGCTTCACCTCCAACTTCTGGTCCTGCGACAGGGTCAGGAAGAAACCCAGGGAGGGTTCGAGGAAACGCCACATCAGCATCAGCTTCGCCGGAACGTAGATCTCTTCCTCGTGCTTGCCCTTGGTTTTCCTGGTAGTCATTTCGGTTCCTTTCAGTGAGTCGTTTGGCGGGTATCGAAGGGAACTGCGCTCTTCGCGCAGCGGAAGCCGAGTGTCTGGATGGCTCCCTGGTCGTCCGCAGGACCGTAGAAGGATATGTCGATGGTCCAGCCGCCCATGGGCAGGTTGAAGCCGCCGCCCTTGAGCACGTGAGTCTCCCAGCTGGGCTCGACGGTCCCGTCGTCCCTCCAGGAGTACCAGAGCGATTCGGTCCATTCCTGGGCATTGCCCAGCACATGATGCAGACCGAACGGGCTGCGGCCGCTCTCCATGGAGTCCACGGGCACGCAGTTCTCGAGGTAGTTCTCGTAGCGACGATCGAAGGCACGGTACACCCGCCCTACGATGGCGTGCTCGGAGGCGGAGGGATCCTGCCCATCGGCCGAGTCGAGCTGCCAGGGCAGTTCGAAACCCTCCAGGCCGCGCGCAGCCTTCTCCCACTCCCACTGCGTGGGCAAACGCTTGCCGGCCCATTCCGCGTAGTCGCGCGCATCGAAGAAGGAGACCCCGGTGACGGGCAGAGTCGGCCAGCTCGCGGGCAGCGCCTTCCATTCGCTCGACCCTTCCGCAGGCCACAGAGCGGGCCAACGGTGTCCCGAAGCCCGCAGAAACTCGAGGTACAGGCCGTTCGAGACTTCATGGCGATCGATGGTGAAGGCGGGGAGCGCCACCGCTTGGCGGATCTGGTGGGGCGGACAGCTCGGGCCGCCCGCTGTCCACCCGAACACGAACTCGCCCGCGGGAACCGCCACCATCGCTGCGGCCGACGATTCGACGACCGTAGCGCTCGCGCGGATGATCGCCCTGAGTTCGTAGACCTTTCCAGTCGTCGCGATGTGGCGCGTGAGCTCGCTGAATCCCACGCCCGGCGCATCGATGACGAAGCGGTGCAGCCCCAGGGGGACGCGCATTGCTCGCAGTGGAACTCGGCCGAGCTCGAGCGCGGGAGGCAGGGTCGGGGAAAGGGGGTCGAGCCGTACATCCCAGACGGTGGCGCCGTCGTGGCCGGGTGCTTCGACGGTCACGAGGGCCCCTTCGGCAGCTCGTAGGGTTCCGCTCAGCCTCCAGCCCAAGATGCCACCCACGAAGACCAGCGAGCTCCCGGCGAGGAGCTTCCTGTGGCGCAGGGCGAAGCGGCGTGCGAGCTCCAGGGGCGAGGGCGGGCGAGCCTGGATCGCCTCGTGCGAGAGGAAGCGTGCGAGGTCGTCGCGGAACGCGGCCGCGTCGGGGTATCGATCGGCGGGAGCCTTCGCCATCGCCGTCATGCAGATCGTTTCCATGTCGCGCGGCACGCGGTGGTTCAACTTGCGGATCCGCACCGGCTCCTTCTGCAAGAGGTTGCTGATCACCTCCTGCGAGGTCTTGCCTTCGAAGGGGCGCTGGAGGGTCAGGAGCTCGTAGAGCACTACGCCCAGCGAGTAGATGTCCGTGCGATGGTCGACTTTGTGCCTGTGCGCGCGCGCCTGTTCGGGGCTCATGTAGTGCGGCGTCCCGACGATGTCGCCCGAGGTCGAGAGGCTGCCCTGCTCCTCGTCGCGCGCCAGGCCGAAGTCGACGATCTTGATGTGGCCCTCGCGATCCAGCAGCAGATTGCTGGGCTTGACGTCGCGGTGCACGATTCCGTGCTGGTGCGCACTGTGGAAGCCGTCGGCCGCCTGGCGCATCTTCTCGGCCACGGCCCGGAAGTAGTCCGAAGCATGGCTGCTCGGCAGGTGTGCGCGCTCGTCGCCGCGGGCGCCGAGATCCGCGCGCAGGCGCTTGAGCTCGTCGGCCAGGTTGAGGCCGTCGACGTACTCCATGGCGAAGTAGCGCATGCCGCGCTCCTCGCCCACGGTCAGGACCGCGACGACGTTGGGGTGCTGCAAGCGCGCCGCGGCGCGCGCCTCGCGCTGGAAGCGCTCGACCTGGCGTGGCGTGAGCGCGAAGCTCGCCGGCAGGATCTTCACCGCCACGATGCGCTTCAGCGGCCGCTGCAGCGCGCGGTACACGACGCCCATGCCGCCGCGGCCGATCTCTTCGAGCAGCGTGAAGTCGCCGAGCTCGCGCCCGGCCGCCGGCTCGTCGAGCGGCGGCGGCTCCAGGAACTCCTTGGCCGAGGTCGCGGCGAGCATCTTGCGCACCTCGACCAGGAGCTCCGGATCCGGACACTCGCGCGCCAGGAACGAATCGCGCTCGGCCGCGTCCAATGCGCTCGCGGCCTCGTACAGGCGCAGGATCGCATGCCAGCGCTCGGGCGTCAGGCTCATCCGATCTCCGCCCGTAGCCAGGCGCGCGTGGCGGCCCAGCGCCGTTCCAGCGTGCGCAGTGGCATGTCGACGGCACGCGCGGTGTCCTCGAGCGAGAGTCCGCCGAAGAAGTGCAGCTCCACCACGCGCGCCATGTCCGCATCGAAGATGGCGAGCTTCCGGAGCGCCTCGTCCAGCGCCAGGAGATCGACCGCGCGCTCCTCGAAGGCCACGTGGATCTCGTCGATGGGCAGGCGTTCGCCCGGCGGCAGGCGCTTGATCCGGCCGCGCGCGCGCGCGTGGTCGACCAGGACGCTGCGCATGGCGGTCGAGGCCAGCGCCAGGAGGTGCGTGCGGTCGGCGCTCTCCAGCCGCTCCTGCCCGAAGAGCTTGAGGCACGCCTCGTGAACCAGAGCCGTGGCCTGGAGCGTCAGGTCGCGCGGCTGGCCGCGCATGAAACGCTCGGCTCGAGCCCGCAGCTCCGTGTACAGCTCCGCCAGGAGCCCGTCTCGACTGCACCCATCCGACAAGCCTGCGCGGGGGAATGCACCGCTCCCCCCTCCTCCGTGGCCATTGTGAAGCGAGCTGGCGAACATGGGAAGGGGGGAAGCGGTGTCGCCTTGGCGGCGGGTTCCCCCTCGGACACCGAGTTTCCCCCTCGGCTGACGGATAACACGTCCGTCGTCCGACGGCGCCGCCATCCTTTCCCGTCTTTTCTCGGTACTCGCCGCGGTCCGTCAGTGGACCCGGCGAATCACGAACTCAGGGCCCGTTCCAGCGCGCTGCCGATCTTGCGCTGCAACGTCCGCCAGCGCGCCCGGTCGCCGCGCGCGAAGCGCTGGTTGATCTCGAACTCGATGCCGAGGTAGCGGGTCTTCGGGAATTCGGCGCGCAGGGTCGTGGTGAGCCCGTCCGAGACGCCCGAGTAGGGCTCGTTCATGTCGATCTTGAGCTCCGGCAGCTCGCTCTGCAGT
Source organism: Planctomycetota bacterium (assembly GCA_031413955.1). Classification (GTDB taxonomy): domain Bacteria; phylum Planctomycetota; class UBA1135; order UBA1135; genus JABFRZ01. The sequence goes on from JANOGB010000260.1 coordinate 71,345, forward strand.
GCGGCCCGCAGCGCGCGGCAGAAGCGCCCTTCGGCCGCCCGCGCGGGGTCGAAGAGCAGGCCTACGTCGGTGCGGCGCGATTCGCCGCGCAGCTTGGGCGTGAAGCTGTGCACGCTGAAATGGAGCACGCTCTGGCCGCGCTCGAGCCGCTCCTCGAGACAGCGCCGCACGGCGTGGCGATAGGGCTCCCAGTAGCGCGCCAGCAGGGCCAGGCGTTCCTTCTCCTCGAGCCGCAGGGCGTACTCGGAGAACAGGGTCGGCGAGGGTAGCGAGCGGTTGAGGTCGACCAGCAGGCGCGTGACGACGCCGCGGAAGAGCGGCGCTTCGAACTGGCGCGCGAGGTGCCGCGCCAGCTCCAGGGCGCCCGGGTCCCAGCCGCGGTGGGAGTCGAGCAGGGCCTCGCGCCGGCGGAAGAGCTTCTGGTAGCGGAACGGCACGCGCTTGGACGCATGCTCCGAGGTCAGGACGAGCCCGCTGACATGGACACCGTTGCGCGTCATCCGTCGTCGCCGAACAGCCGGCCCTCCTCGAGACAGCCGCACAGGTCGTGGTACGCGGCCTGCAGGCGGGCCCGGGAGGGGGACGGGCCGAGCGCCGTCAGGATGCGCTGCGAGAGCGTGCCGTGGCGCGCGATGGTTTGCAAAGGCCGCAGGAGCTCCTCGTCGCTCGCGGGGTGCGTGGCGACGGTGGAATCGAGCAGCGCCACCCACAGCTCGCCCAGGGTCGGGAGCCCGCCGCGCCGCCAGCCCAGGGCGCGCGCGAAGGCGGGGTCCTGGACGCGCGCGGCCGGGCCGGAGCGGATGGCCGCATGCAGGAGCTCCGCCAGGGGCTGCGTGGGATGAGCGCGCTGCTCGGCGGCCGAGCTCCAGCGTTCCTCGCACAGGGCCCGGATCACGCAGGTGAGCGCCCAGGCGACGCTGACGTCGGCGCGCGGGCACTCCTGCGTGTCGGTCAGGCGCAGCTCGAGCGCGTCGCGGTCGAAGCGCGCGATCGCGCCGCGCGCGTTGAGCCACTCCCCCTCGAGGGTGCCGGTCGGCTCGATCGCCGCCACGGCGGCGCCGAGCGGCGCCAGGATCTCGCGCTGGTAGGCCTCGCGCGCGAACACGGGTTCGGGGATCACCGCCCCGATCATCAGCGGGACCCGCACGCTGTTCAGGCGGTAGACCTCCAGGCGCTGGTCCAGGAGGCCGGTCGTGCGGCCCTCCATCAGCGGCGTGCTGGCGGCCAGGGCCGGCACGAGCGGCAGCACCAGCCGCGCCGCCGCGTGCAGGCGGCCGAACTCCTCGTCGTCGCCGAAGGAGAGGTTCAGGTGCACGCTCTGCAGGTTGGCCCAGCCGTGCCGATGGCAGTCGAACACCTCGTTGTAGGTGCGGTAGACCTCGGCGTACTCGAAGGGCCACAGCTCCGTCTCCGTGCGCGGATCCATCCACGGATGCATCCCGGTCGGCATCAGGCGCGCGCCGAGCGCGGCAAGCCGGGCGTTCAGCTCGCGCACGTTCTCCTGGAAGGCGGCGGCCACGCCCGCCAGGCTGCGCTCGGGGAGACTCGTCTTGAGCTCGAGCACGTGCCGTACCAGCTCGTTCGACCAGGAGATGCGCCCGTTGTGGTGGTCGCCGCTGTGGTTGCCGCTGGCCGCGAACAGGACCTGGTCCGCGATCGGGCGCACGTCGAGCGTGGCCCGGTCCACGATCACCAGCTCGAGCTCGAGCCCGATGCCCTCGAGCAGCCCGAGGCGTTCGGATTGCTCCGGCCGCTCGAGCGGCTCAGCCACGACCGCGACCGTTCTTCAGCTTCAGCACGCGCTCCCACAACCCCCGCATGACGCACAGGTAGAGCTCCTCGCCCAGCAGGGAGTCCTCGTAGCCGTGGTCGATGTTCGGGTTGTCGTTGACCTCCATCACGTAACACGTGCGCCCGCTGCGCTTGAGGTCGACGCCGTACAGGCCATTGCCCACGCAGCGCGCCGCGCGCAGGGCCGTGCGCACCACGCCCGCGGGCACCAGATCCAGCGGCACCGGCTCGATCTTGCCGTACTCCGCCTTCTGGCCATGGTGGCGCACGATCTGCCAGTGCTTGTCCACCATGTGGTAGCGACAGGCGTACAGCGGCTGGTCCGCGAACACGCCCACGCGCCAGTCGAAGGCCGTGGGCATGAACTCCTGGGCCACGAACAGGTCCGAGACCTCGAGGATGCCGCTGGCCTTCTCCATCAGCTCCTCCTCGCTGGCGCACTTCGAGACGCCCTGCGAGAAGGCGCTGTCGGGATACTTGAGCACGCACGGCAGCCCGACGGCCTTGACGATCTCGGGCAGGTTGAAGCGGTTGCCCACCACCGTGCGCGGGGTCGGCAGCTTGGCCTGCAGCAGGGCCTCGGCCTGGAACACCTTGTTGCCGCAGCGGATGATCGACTGCGGGTCGTCGATCACGGCCAGGCCCTCGGCCTGGGCGCGCTGGGCGAAGTTGAAGGTGTAGTGATTGACGTAGGTGGTCGTGCGGATGAACAGCGCGTCGAACTCCGCCAGGCGCGAGAAGTCGTCGCGCCCGATCACCTCGACTCCGAAGCCGACCTTCTCGCCGGCGCGCTCGAAGCGCCGTAGCGCGCCCGGATTCGAGGGCGGAAAAGGCTCCTTGGGGTCGGTCAGGAGGGCGAGGTGGAAGCGCGCCGGCCGCAGGCGCCGCACCTGGTAGCGCGGGCGTGCGAAGTAGCGCTCGGCCGCTTCGCGCACGAAGGGCAGGTGCGCTTCGGGGATCATGCGCGCCGGGATGGGCTCGATGCGCTGCAGGCGCCAGCGGTTGCGCGCGCGGCTGAAGTGCGCGCGCAGGAGCGGCGCCGGGAAGAGGTTGAAGAGGCGCTGCGCCAGCGGTGCGTAGCGCTTGGCCATGTTCGCGCCGAAGTAGATCGAGATCACGAACTCCGGGCTCTGGATCTTCTTCAGCGTGCGCTGGATCGACTCCTCGAGCTCGTCGTCCACCGCGCGCACCATGGTGCGCGAGCGCATCTCGAGCAGCGTCGTCAGGTTCGGGATGGCGGTGTGGCCGCGCGCCATGGCCAGCAGCGACACGTAGTAGCCTTCGCTCTGGTAGCGATAGCGCCGGCACAGGTTGAACACGCGCACGCCCTCGAGCTCGGACCAGCGCGCCTCGGCCAGGTAGTCCTTGGCCAGCACCACCTCCACGCCCGGCACGTGCAGGGCCCAGTCGCCGATGTCGCTGACGGCCACCACGGTCGTCATCGCGCGCTCTCCCGCCGCAGGCGTGGCTCGATCACCAGACAGGATGCGTCGTAGGTGAGGACGCCGAGGAAGATCGAGCCCACCACGCGCACGATCGGCACGTACGTGCTGGCGCCCGTGCCGGGACGCTCGAGCGGATCCGCCACCAGCACGGCGCGCTGCTCGGCGTCGTAGCCGCACAGCACCACGAAGTGCCCGACGGGATCGCCGCGCGGGTCGTCGTCCTGGCTGGTCTCGGGCAGCTCGCGCATCGAGCGGTGCAGGAAGGTGGCCGAGAGTCCGGTCAGGATCGGGAGCTGGCGCCGCAGCGGTGCGCGCAGCGTGGAGGAGGTCAGGTCGCCGAAGCGGATGCGTCCGCCCAGACGCAGGAACTCGAGGTAGCTGCGGCTCGCCAGGCGGATCTTCGGGTGCTTGCGCGCGGTCATCTGGGCGGCGAGCTTTGCTTCGATCGACACGCGCTCGGTGAACCAGGTCGGGTCGAAGACGCGCAGGTTGAATGTTTGCAGCGTCGCGCGATAACCGCGCCGCAGGGCGTGCACGCCCAGCATCACCTCGAGCGTGCCCCCGCCTTGCTCGAGCATCGGGATCTCGCTGATCAGGCGCTCCAGCTCGAGCTCGTCCCCGAAGTAACGGTAGACCGCGTGCAGACAGGTCGGCCCGCAGGTCTGGTCGTCCGGCTGGCGCTGGATCTCGAAGTTCTTGAGGTCGCGCATGGGCGCCCCCGGGGGGACCGGGGAGCGAGTAAGAAGAGCTGTCGCGGGCCGCGAGGCAAGGGGCTGGTGGGGCAATCCGCCGCCTGCGCCGCGAGGGTAGGGGCGAGCGTGCTCGGCGTTGAGCAGCGCGGAAGCGGGTAGCGTTCCTGCGCGGCGCGGGTAGGACGGGAGCGGAGGCAATGGTGCACGCAAGCGCTGTGCGGGACGCCCCGCTACCCTACCCGGTACATGAAGGTCCTCGATCCACGCGCCCGCCTCTTTTTCGCGCTGAGCCTGCTCGCCCTCTCGTCTCCGGGCGTGAGCGCACGGCCGCAGGCGGACGTGCCCCAGGCAGGGGCCGAGCTCGAGCAGGCCCTGGCGCAGGAGGGGCTCGTGCTCGAGCGCGAGGCCGGGGTGCTGTCCGTGCCGGCCGTGGTGCAGATCAAGAACGAGTTGCTCGAGTACCTGCTCGTGGGAGCGAACGGCGCCATGCACGAGAGCCTGTTCGTGACCCGCGTGCGCCCGAGCCTGCTCAACGCGGCCCTGCTGCTGTGCGGCGTCGAGCCGGGCCGCAATGCGCACTGGGAAGAGCGCTCCGGTGTCGACGAGCGCGGGCGCCCGAACATGCAGGTCTACCCGCCCGAGGGCGACGGCTTCTACCTCTACGTCGCGTGGCGCGAGGCGGGCGAGACGTATTTTTTCCGCGCCGAGGACCTGGTGCGCAATCTCGAGAGCGGACGCAGCCTGCGCCGCCATCGCTGGGTCTACCTGGGCTCGCGGTTCCTGGCGCTGAAGCCGGGTCAGCCCGAGTCGTTCCTGGCCGACGTCGAGGGCAACCTGATCAACCTGTCGTTCTTCTTCCAGGGCAACACCCTGCTCACGAGCGCGGTGGAGGAGTGCTTCGAGCAGACGATCTGGGCCGCGAACGAATGGTTGCTGCCGGAGCGCGGCCAGCCGGTGCGGCTGTTCTTCGCGCGCGCGCCGCTCGAGCACCTGACGCCCGCCTGGGTTGCGGCGCTGCCGGAGGTGGAAGCGGGCGAGCCAAGCGCGCAGGCCGGAGCGGGCAAGTGATCGCGGCGCGGATCAGCGCGGAGCCGCGCTCGGTCGTGGCCGTGGTCCGCTTGGCGCGCGTCGGCCTGCGCGCGGCGCGGGTCCTGGAGTGCGCGCTCTTCTTCGCGACGGCTGCGCTGCTCGTCCGCGCCGCGGCGCTGCTCTCGGGTGTGGAGGGGAGCGCATGGGGCGTCGCGACCCTGTGCGGCTCCCTGGCCGCGGCCTCCTGGTGGCTCGAGCACCCGAGCCCGCTCGCCACCACGGCCCGGGCTCTCGACGCTTCCCTGCGCCACCAGGGCGCGCTCGCCCTGGCCTTCGAGCTCGAGGAACGCCGCGCCGCGCGCGGGTTCAGCGCGCTGGAGGAGCTCGTGCGCGCGCGCGTGCTCGCGCGCCTGCGCGTCGGAGCGGCCGTGCGGGCCCTGTTCCCGTCCTTCTTCTTGCCGGTCGTCGCGCCGGCCGTGGCGGGGCTGTTCTTGTTGCTCGTGCTGGACCAGCGCGGCGCGCCAGCGCAGGAGACGAGCGACCTCGGCGCCCTGGGCGCGGGGCTCGAGCGCGCGCTCACGGCCGGGTTCGGGTCCGAAGCCTCGGACCCCGAGCTCGCGGCGAGTGCCGAATTGCACCTCGAGGTGCGCGAGCTGCGGGCGCGCCTGGAGCGCTGCGCCGAGTCTTCGGCCACTTCGGCCGAGCGGATGCGCGCGGCGACAGAGGCCCGCGCGCGCCTGGAGGTGCTCGACCGACGCCTGGCCGAGCTCGCGGCCCGCGGCGCAGCCGTTCCGCACCCCCGCCGGAACGAGGCTCGGGCCTGGGTCGACGCCCTGCGCATGGCTCTTCCGCCTGGGGCGCTGGAAGCGGGGTCGCTGGAGGCGGGCGCGGCTGCCACGGCCGGAGCGGACGGCGGAACCGGCCCTCGAGACCTGACGGGCGCACCCCCGGACGGCACAATCTCGCGCCCGATGGCCGAGCTCGCGCGTCCTACCTCCGCTCCCGATCCTCTTCCCGGGCCCGCGCTCGGCCTCCAGCGGGGGAGCTTCTGGCCGGCCGAGTACGACGCGGTCGTCGAGCGCTGGGTCGAGCTGTCGCGCGCGGCAGAGGCCGGCCAGGCGCGATGAGCGACGAAAACCCCGCGCGTCTCGGCCTGTGGCTGATCGGAGCCCGCGGCTCCATCGCCACTTGTGTGACCTACGGCCTGGCCGGGTTGCGCGCGGGACTCCTGGAGCCGGTCGGGATCGCGACCGAACGCGAGCCGTTCCGCAAGCTCGGGCTGTGCGCCTTCGAGGACATCGTGCTTGGCGGGCACGAGATCACGGTCGGGAACCTGTCGCACGGCGCGGGCGAGCTGGTGCGGCACGGGATCCTCTCGGCCGAGCTCGTGGCCGCCGTCAGCGCCGAGGCGGCCGCGCTCGACGCACGGATCCGTCCGGGCGTGCTCGATCTCGCCGACGTCGGGCGCGCCGAGCTCGATCCGCGCGCGGCCTCCCTGGGCGGAGTCTCGCCGCGTGAGCGCACCGACCGGTTGTCCGAGGACATCCGCGCCTTCAAGGACGAGCACGGGCTCGAGCGCGTGGTGGTCGTGTACCTCGCCAGCGTCGAGCCGTGGATGGAGGAGCGCGCGCACTGGAACGAGCTCGTGGCCTTCGAGCGCGCGCTCGACGCGGACGGCGTCTTCCCGGCTTCCAGCCTGTACGCCTACGCCGCTTTTCGCGCCGGGGCTGCATTCGTCAACTTCACGCCCAACCGCGCGAGTTCCTTGCCCGCCCTGCGCCAGCTCGCGCGCGAGCTCGGCCTGCCGCATTGCGGCAGCGACGGCAAGACCGGCGAGACGCTGCTCAAGACCACGCTGGCGCCGATGTTCGCGGCGCGTGCGCTCAAGGTGCTCTCCTGGCAGGGCTACAACCTGCTGGGGAACAAGGACGGCGAGGCCCTGGCCGACCCGTTGCGCGCCGCGTCGAAGCTGCGCAACAAGGACGCGCCCCTGCGCGCCATCCTGGACGACGAAGCGCTGCACAGCCACGTCTCGATCGACTTCGTGCCGTCCTTGCACGACTGGAAGACGGCCTGGGACTTCGTGCACTTCGAAGGGTTCCTGGGCGCGCGCATGAGTCTGCAGCTCACCTGGAGCGGCAGCGATTCGGCCCTGGCCGCGCCGCTGGTGCTGGACCTCGCGCGCTGGGCGGACCTGGCCCTCGCGCGCGGGGAAGCGGGCGAGCTCGCGCACACGGCTTGCTACTTCAAGGCGCCGCTCGCGGGCGGCACGCACGACTTCCACCAGCAGTTCGCGCGGTTGCTCGCCTACGCGGAGCGCCTGGCGCGGTGAGGCTCGCTGCACGCACCGACGAAAGCCGCGCGCCCATGGACGTGGCCTCGGTCGAGGCCTGTCTCTCGTCCGCCCTGGCCGAGGTGCGCGCGCGCGCCGCGCGTTTTCGTGCCGGGCGCGGCGGGCCGGCCGTGCAGGTGCTGCGCGAGTTCGACCGCCTGCTCCAGCCGCTGAACGGCATCGAGGGGCGCATCGGCCTGTTCGTCGCCGCGCACCCCGAGGCCGCCGTGCGCGCGCGCTGCGAGGCCCTCGAGCGCGCGATCGCCGAGCTGCGCACCGAGCTCGCGCTCGACCGCGAGCTCTTTGACCGGCTCGCGGGGCTCGACCCGGCGGCGCTCGCCGAGCCCGCCGCGCGGCGTCTGCTCTTGCACGCCCTGCGCGATTTCCGGCGCAGCGGCGTCGACCGCGATGCGGCCACGCGCGCCAGGCTGCGCGCGCTGCAGGAAGAGCTGGTGGCGATCGGCCAGGAGTTCGACCGCAACATCGTCAGCGGCGGGCGCGAGTTCGTGATCACGGAGGGCGTCGCGGGCCTGGCCGGACTGCCGGCGGACTTCGTCGCCGCCCATCCGCCGCGCGCCGATGGCGCGGTCGTGGTCGGCACCGATCCGCACGAGCGCATGGCCTTCCTGACCTATTCCGAGCGCGCCGATCTGCGCCGCGAGTACTTCCTGGCGGTCATGAACCGCGCCGTGCCGGAGAACCTGGACGTGCTCCCGCGTCTCGTGGAGAAGCGCCACGAGCTCGCGCGCACGCTCGGCTACGCCCACTGGGCCGACTACGTCACCGAGGACAAGATGACGCGCTCGGCCGGCGCGGCGCGCGCCTTCCTGGAACGCCTGCGTGCGCTGGTCGCCGTGCGCGCGCGCGCGGAGCAGGCCGAGCTCCTGGCCAAGAAGCGCGAGCGCGAGCCCGCGGCCGAGCTCGTCTTCGAGTGGGAGCGTGCCTACCTCATCGAGCGCGTCAAGGCCGAGCAGCTCGAGTGCGACAGCCTGATGCTGCGCGCCTACTTTCCGCTCGAGCGCGTCAAGCAGGGCGTGCTCGACACGGCCGCCCAGCTCTTCGGCCTCGAGTTCCGCCGCGATCCTTCGGCCGAGGTGTGGCATCCCTCGGTCGAATGCTGGGAGCTCTTCGAGGGCGGCGAGAAGCGCGCGCGCTTCTACCTCGATCTTTTTCCGCGCGCGGGCAAGTACAAGCACGCCTGCATGGTCCCGGCGCAGGACGGCCTGGCGGGCGAGACCTTGCCGGAGGCGGTGCTGATCGCCAACTTCCCCGCTCCGGAAAAAAACAGCCCCGCGCTATTGCTGCACGAGCAGGTCACGACCTACTTCCACGAGTTCGGGCACCTCCTGCACCACGTTCTCGCCGGGCGCGGGTGCTGGCTCACCCAGGCCGGGATCGCGACCGAGCGTGATTTCGTGGAAGTGCCGAGCCAGCTGTTCGAGGAATGGGCCTGGGACGCGGGGGTCCTGGCGCACTTCGCGCACCATGTCGAGAGCGGCGAGCCGATTCCCGCCGCGCTCGTGGGCCGTCTGCGCGCGGCCGAGGACTACGGCAAGGGCCTGACGGTGGAGACGCAGGTCTTCTACGGCTTGCTCGCGCTCGGTTACCACGAGCGCGATCCGCGTGGGCACGACCTGACGGCCGAGATGGTCGCGCTGAAGGCGGCCATGTGCTGCCTGCCGCACACGCCGGACACGCACTTCCACGCGTCCTTCGGACACCTGAACAGCTACTCGGCGCTCTACTACACCTACCTGTGGTCGCTGGTGATCGCCAAGGACCTGCTGGCGTTCTTCCAGCCGGACCTGATGGATCGCGGGCGGGCGCTGGGCTTTCGCCGCGCGGTCCTCGAGCCGGGCGGCGCGCGCGACGCCGCGCAGCTGGTGCGCGAGTTCCTCGGCCGCGACTACGAGTTCGGGGCCTTCGAGCGCTGGCTGGCGGAGTAGGAATCGATCCGACCGCGGAGAGCGGAGGGCGCGGAGGGGCGCGGAGAAGAGATGGGCGGCTCAGTCGGGGAACGTCTCGCGTTCCCAGCGCGCCACGCGGTCGAGCAGGGCCTCGCGCACCTGTTCGTCCGTGCGCCCGCTCTTCTTCGGCACGTGGAAACCGTGGTCGGCACCCTCGATCACCTCGAGCGTGGCGCGCCCGCCGTAGCGCGCCAGCGCGGTGCGCAGGAGGTCGAGCTCGGCGAACTCGTCGCGCGTGCCCTGCAGGAAGAGCGCGGGCTGGGCGATGGTCGGGAAGTGCTCGCTGCGGAGCTTGGCCGGCTGCTGCGGGGGGTGCAGCGGGTAGCCGAAGAGGACCAGCCCTGCGCAGGGCTCGCCCTTGGCGGCGAGGTAGGTCGAGATGCGCCCGCCCATCGATTTCCCGGCCAGCAAGAGGCGCCGGCCCCCAGCGCGCTCGACCAGGGCCGCGAGGGCGGCGGCGTGGGCTTCTTCGAGGACTGGCTGGCGGTCGGGCGGGAGTCCACGGCCGCTCGTTCGCGCGCGCTCCATGTAGGGGTAGTTGAAGCGCAGCACCGGGAAGCCGCGCGCCACGAGGCCGCGCGCGATCGCCACCATCCAGGGAGCGTCCATGGCGAAGCCCGCGCCGTGTGCAAGGAGAATCGCGCTCCCGCGCGCGACGCACTCGGGGGAATCGCGGCACTCGGGGGAATCGCGGCACTCGGGGGAATCGCGGCACTCGGGGGAATCGCGGCACTCGGGAGAATCGCGGCGCTCGGGAGAATCGCGGCGCTCGGGAGAATCGCGGCGCTCGGGAGAATCGAGCTGTGCGCTCAGGGCGAGGTCGGCGAAGGGGAGCGCGAAGCGTTCGCTCGGCATGGCGCGGATCCTACTCCGCGCGCACGAAGCCCGGAGCGCGCGCAGTAGACTCCGCCTCCCGATGCGCCGGCCGCTGCCCGCCAAGCTCCAGACCACCACGCTCTGGTACCACCCGACACAGCAGTACGGGGACGAGCTGATGGGGGATCCGCGCTTCGAGGGGCGCACGCCGGCGTGGGTGATCTGGAACCTGCTGCAGCGCTACACGCGCGAGGGAGACCTCGTGGTGGATCCCTTCTGTGGGGGCGGGACGACGCTCGACGTGGCGCGCTCGCTCGGACGGCAGGCGCGCGGCTTCGACCTGGCGCCCGCGCGCGAGGACATCGAGCGCGCCGACGCGCGGCGGCTGCCGCTCGAGGCGGGGAGCGTGGACTTCTTCTTCCTCGATCCGCCGTACTCGACCCACCTCGACTACGCGCAGGGCGAGCAGCCGCGCGCGGGCGACATCGGCGCGCTGGACGCCTTCGAGCCGGCCTACTTCGAGGCCTTCGAGCGCGTCTTCGCCGAGCTCGAGCGCTGTCTGAAGGATCGCCGCTACCTGGCCGTGTACGTCTCCGACACCTTCAAGAAGAAGCAGGGCTTCGTGGGCATCGGTGCGCGCCTCTACACGTTGCTCGAGCGAAGCTTCAAGCCCATCGACCACGTGGTCGTCGTGCGCGGCAACCGCAAGCTCGAGAAGCCGCGCTTCCACAAGGTGGCGGAGGAGGAGAACTTCTTCCTGCGCGGCTTCAACCACCTGTTGCTCTTCAAGAAGGAACGCGCGCAGACCCCTCCGAGGCGTGGGCGCTGATCCTTCCGCGGCCGCTGGCTGAGCAAGACCTCGGCAAGACCACAGAGGCACAGAGGACGCCGAGCCTCAAGGAGCAAGCCGGATTGGCTCTGTGAGGCTCTGCGTCCTCTGTGCCTCTGTGGTTCTCTTGGTTGCGCGTAGGTCCGCGCTGGTTCCTACTCGCGCTCGATCGTGGCCGTGTAGCGGATCGTGCCCTCGTACAGCAGCGCCTCTTCCACGTCCACCTCGACCTCTTCGCCGTCCTGCTCGACGTTCACGGTCCAGGAGCGCGTCTGCATGCGCGAGGCCTCGCAGGCGAGCTCGGCCGAGAGCGCATGACCGTGCTCGAGGTCCCACAGGATCGTGCCCGCGAGGGTGCGCTCGATCTCGACCTCGATCGCGAGTTCCGGGCGCACGACCTCGCCCTCGTGCTCGAGCTCCGGCAGCACGCTGTCCGAACTGGTGGTGACCTCGAGCTCCACGTGGATCACGGCCACGCGCGTGCCGTCCTCGTCGCGCACTTCCTCCAGGCGTGCCGTGCCCGAGCCCTCGAGGCGCTCGATCGTCTGGCGCGAGAAGTCGTCGCTACCGTCGCCCGGCTCTTCGCCCTCGGCGTGGAAGCCGAGTACGCCGCTCGGCCACATGAAGGCGAGGTACAGCTTGGCGTCGAGTTCCCACTCTGCGCCAACCTCGACCTCGCGTGCCGGCAGGACGAGGCGCAGGTCCATGTCCTCGGCCAGCCAGGCGGCGACGTCGTCGTCGAGCTCGGCCTCGTCGGCCGCCTCGGCCTGGTAGCGCTCGGCCTCCTCGTCCCAGATGAAGCGCACCGCGCGCCCCTGGAGCGTGCTCACGAGCGTACTGCTCGCCTCCTCCTCGCCGTTCGAGGACGCGTCCTCCTGGTTGAGCTCGTCGAAGACGCGCACGAGCTCGGCCGGACGACCGTCCTCGACCGAGCCCAGCGTGTCGGTGACCACGATGCGTTCGATGAAGCTGGAGGAGTCCTCGGGCAGCTCGCCCTCGCGCCCGATGGGCTCGCCGTCGACCGAGGCGCTGAGGTCGGCGAGGTCGTATTCGGCTTCGGCCTCGAAGGAGCGCTTCAGCACCGTGCCTTCCTCGGGCGCATAGCGCAGCGCGAGTTCGTCGGGCGCGGCAGTGGACAGGAGCACGAGGACGATGGAGGGCAGCAGGATCTTCATGGGTTGGACCCTCCGAAAAGGGGAGTCGCGGCGGACTTCCATCGTCTTCCAGTCCGCCCGGGCTCGACCGCTTACTCGTCTTCTTTTTCGGGCTCGAGCTGCGGCACGTCGGCGCCGGGCACTTCGCCCTCGTCCGCTCCGTCCTCGATCACGTCGCCCATGTCGAGGCCGAGGCCGTCCAGCGCCTCGCCCAGGCCGCCGTCCTCGCCGCCCTCCGGGACCGGCTCGGCCAGGAGGTCCTTCATGCGCCGGGCCAGGACGTCCGTGCGGTAGGAGCCGACTTCGAAGGCCCAGGGCGCCAAGCGCTCGTTCAGCTCGCTGGCTTCCTTGCCCACGTCCTTCTTCTCGTCGGTCGGCTCTCCTGCGGGCGGCGTCGCTGTCACCTCCGCGCCTGCCTCGGTCGCGGCCGGGTCAGGGGGCGCGCTCGCGTCGTTCGCGGGCGGCTCGGGCGGCGGCGTGAAGCTGGCCGAGACCCTGACCCAGGTCTTGTCCTCGAACTTGGCCGTCTCGATCAGGAGCTCGAGCCCATCGACGCAGCGGAAGCGCGTCTTCGCCAGCGGTTCCTGGGCGAAGTCGACCTCGGTCACGGGGCGCACGTCCTCGAGCTGCAGGCCGTAGCCCAGGGCCTGGGCCACGCCGTTCGCTACGCCCTCGTACTTCTCGGTCTCGCCGGACGGCAGGTTCTGCAGCGCGAACTGCGTGTGGTTCGCGGCCGAGCGGCCGATCTCGACCTTCTCGCCGTCGGCGTGCTCGATCGTGACGTTCTGCACGCGCTCGTTGGCGAGCTCGATGAACTTGGGCTCGATCCAGCTCTTGGCGTCGGCCACCAGCGAGAGCGTGCCGCGCGGCGCGCACAAGTACACCTGATCCTCGCTCAGGCGGCGCACGAAGACCTTGGCCTTGCTGCCGCGCCACTCGGACTTGCCCACCACCAGCGCGGCCAGGTCCTTGCCGCTCGCGTCGCGCAGCGTGACGAGTCCCGCCTCGGCGGCCTCCGAGCCTTCCTCGGCCGTGTTGGGCCACTCGAGCGCGAGCTGGGCGTGGTTCGCCTTCTTGGCGGTCTTCGCCTCCTCGATCTCGAGGTCGGCGATGCGCACGGCCAGCTCCTTGATGTTCTCGAACTTGGCCGGATAGCCGCCGCGGTCGGCGAGCTTCCACTGGCCACCTTCCTTCTTGAGCGTGGCGCTCTTGCCGCCCTTCTCCACGCGCACTTCGGACAGGTCGTTGATGCGCGCGGCGAGCTCGGGGAAGAGGCGCGTGGACCCGCCTTTCGAAGCCGCCGCGCCGCCGGGTTCGCGCAGGGCCAGGGCTGCGACGCCCAGGGCGGCCGCGGTGACGATCGACAGGATCAGGACGTTCTTCTGCTGCATGGCTAGCTCGACTTACTTGCGACTGCGCTGCTGGCCGCGCCAGGCGCCGAGTGCCACGGCTACGGCACACACCAGGGCCGGCATCAGCGCGATGTTGAGCCACTTGAGGCTCGTGCCGAGGCCGGCGATGTCCTTGTGCAACTGGTGCTTGACGTCGCGCAGATCGCGGCGCGTCTGCACGAACTCCTCGCGCACCTTCTCTTCTTCCTTGCGCTGCTCGGCGGTGACGAGCTCCTCGCTGCCCTCCTCCTTGGCCTTCTGCAGCTCGTTCAGGCGGCGCTCGGCGTCCTGAAGCTTGCGCTCCAGCTCCTGCTGGCGCGCGAGGAAGCGCTGATCGGAGTCACTCTGGAGCTCCTTCACGCGCTCGAAGGGCCGCGACGTCTTGCCGCGCATGCGGATGCTCATCAACTCCTGGCCGCCGCTCACGCTCTCGATCGTGTTCTTGAGCAGGTCGACGTTCTCGGAGATCGGGCGCACGAGCACCTGCTGGCCGATGCGGCCGAGCTCCTGCATCCACATATTGTCGTGCAGCAGGTCGGCGTCGGAGAAGACCACCAGGTTGAGCGGCTGGTTCGAGGCCAGGAGGCCCGTGGTCGACGCGGCATGCACATCCTCGGCCGCGTCTTCACCCGCGGGTTCGGGCTCCGCTTCCGGCTCCTCTGGCGCGCCGGGTTTCCCTTCCGGGAAGGCGCTCTGCACCTCGCCGCTGACGCGCGCGCCCAGGGTCAGGCGCTCGTAGCCGGGCACGAAGTTGGCGAGCAGCTGCTGCGGCTCCGGCATGAACTGGAACTGCGTGCTGTCGACTTCCTGGGACGCCTCGCTGGTCTGCAGGAAGGGCGTGAAGGTGGTCGTGCCCTCGGGCAGCTTGCGCAAGGACCCCGGGGTCATCACCAGGAGGTTTCCAAGCAAGCGCGTGATCGGGTCCGCGCGGCTGGCCTCTTTCTCGCCGAGCTGCAGGAAGAAGACCACCGTGGTCTCGGTCTGCCCGCGCCCGTCCTTGTTGCGCACCGCCCGGCGCAGGCCGAGCTCCTTGTCGCAGGCGACCTTGTTCTTCACCAGCTCGAGGCCCCAGGCCTGGAAGAGCTTGTCCATCTCGGAGCTCTTCCTGGCGGTGAAACGCGACATCGGGTTGGAGGGATCGTCCGAGGCGCCCGGATCCACGTCGCACTGCGGATCGACGAACACCAGCAGGGGTTTTCCGGCCAGGGCCCACTGGTCGATCAGGTACAGGGTCGAGTCCGTGAAATCGCGCGGATGGATCACCACCAGGATGTCGATGTCCTCGAGCTTCTCGGGTGAGTTCGGCAGCACCTCGACCTGGAAGAAGTCCTCGAGCTGATCGAGGATCTGCCAGCGCGGCGCGCCCTGCTGGCCCATCATCGGATTGCCGCCGCCGCCCTCGATGGGCAGCGCCGTGAGGATGCCGACCCTCTTCTTGTCCGGGTGCGCCAGGGCCCAGATCAGCTTGGAGAGGTCGTACTCGAGCGTGCGCTGCTTCTCTTCTTCCAGCGCGAAGAACGGGATCGCCTCGCGCGCGTCGGTGGAGCTGGTGCCGACCAGGCCGAAGTACAGCATGTCGCCGCTCGGGAGGGGCGCGCCCTGGAGGCCCTGCTCGACGGCCCTGTCTTCTTCCTCGGAGAACGGTTCGGGATCGACCACGCTCAGGTGGATGTTGCCGTTCGAGCCGCGCTCGTACTCGCGCAGCATGCCCAGCACGCGGTCGGCGTACTCCATCACGGGCGGGTATTCGCGCGCGGCAGTGCGCGAGAAGTAGAAGTACAGGTTGATGGGCTCGTCGATGTCCTTGGCGATCGTCTTCGAGCCCTCGTCGAGCGTGAAGACCTTGTCCTCGGTCAGGTCCACGCGCACCGCGCGCAGGCCGGCATTGGCCGCGATGTTGATCGCGAAGAACAACACCAGGGCGAGCGCGAGGCCGGTCAGGGTGAGATTGCGCTTGTTCATGTTGGCTCCTGCAGCGGCGCTCAGAGAGCGAGCAAGAATTGCTCGCGAACGGGAAGCAGCGCCGTCAGGCGATGCGCCAGAAGACATCTGAGAGGCTGTATCATCGATTCCTGCTCGGCCTCTCAGTCCGCCTTCTTTGCCTCGAGGATCAGCGCGTTGGCGAACAGCGCCAGCGCAATCAGGGAAGCGAAGAACACCAGGTCGCGCAGCTCGACCAGGCCCTTCGAGAGCCCGTCGAAGTGCGTGAAGAAGCTGAAGGATGCGATGACGTCGACCACGGGCCCCGGCAGCCAGCCGCTGAAGAACTCGATGAAGGGCGGAAAACCCGTCAGCAGGAACACCAGGCACAGGGAGACCGAGACCACGAAGGCGATCACCTGGTTCTTGGTCACGGCCGACACGCACGAGCCGATGGCCAGGAAGCCGCCGGCCATCAGGAAGCTACCCAGGTATCCGGCCAGGATCGTGCCGTTGTCCGGGTCGCCCAGGTAGTTGACCGTGATCCACATAGGGAAGGTCAGGGCGAGGGCCACGCCGGCGAAGATCCAGGCCGCCAGGAACTTGCCGAGCACGGCCTCGGTCAAGGTGATGGGCAGGGTCATCAGGAGCTCGATCGTGCCCAGCTTGCGTTCCTCGGCCCACAGGCGCATCGACAGCGCCGGGATCAGGAAGAGGTACAGCCAGGGATGCCAGCCGAAGAAGCTCGCCAGCGAGGCCTGGCCCTGGCCGTCGTTGTAGAAGTCGCCGAGCTGGAAGGAGAAGAAGCCCGCCAGCAAGAGGAAGATGACGATGAAGACGTAGGCGACGGGGGTCGCGAAGTAGCCCGAGAGCTCGCGCTTCAGGATCGAGATCGTGTGCCTCACGTGTGTGCTCCCATGGCCACGGGTTCCTCGGCGGTCGCGCCCGCGATCTCGCCGCTGGTCAGCTTGCGGAACACCCAGTCCATGCGGTTCTTGGTCACGTTCGCGGGCGCCTGCGACTCGAGCTCCGCGGGCTTGCCGTCGAACACGATGCGCCCCTTGGTGATGATGATGGCGCGCGTGCACACCGCCTCGACCTCCTCCAGGATGTGAGTCGAGAGCACGATGGCCTTCGAGCGGCCCATCTCGCGGATCAGCGTGCGCACCTCGTGCTTCTGGTTGGGATCGAGGCCGTCGGTCGGCTCGTCCATCACCAGTACGCGCGGGTCGTGCAGGATCGCCTGCGCCAGGCCCACGCGGCGCTTGTAACCCTTCGAGAGGGTCTCGATCGGCTGGCGCATCACGCCTTCGAGGTGCACCCGCCGCACGACTTCGGCGATACGGGCTTCGGTGCCCGCCCCGAGGCCGCGGATCTCGGCAATGAAGCGCAGGAAGGCGAGCGGGGTCATGTCGGGGTAGGCCGGCGCGCCCTCGGGCAGGTAGCCGAGCGCGGTCTTCGCCGCGACGGGTTCCGTCAGCACGTCGTGCCCCGCGACACGCACCGTGCCCTCGGTCGGGGTCAGGAACCCCGTGACCATCTTCATCGTGGTGGACTTGCCGGCGCCGTTGGGACCGAGGAAGCCCAGGACCTCGCCCTGGGCGACGTCGAAGGAGACGCCATCCACGGCTTTGAGGGGTCCGAAGTGCTTGACCAGGCCCCGGATCTCGATCATCGCGCTCATGGAGAGGGAGAAGGGACCCAGTGGGTTCGAAAGGGACTACAGGGAGCCGTTCCGGCCCAGGCTCGGTGCTTTGTGCGCCTTCCTCGAGGCGACCCGGCCCGCCCGAACGGGCCGAAGGTTGTATGGTCCTCGAGGAAAGTGTGCAAGGGCGGCAGGGGAAACGAGGCCGCCGGTACGAGGAAGGGCGAGGCGTGTTGGAGCTCTGCCGGGAGCGCCAGGCTCTAGCCTGGCCTCTTTCCTCGCTTCCTTCCCCCTCCCTCGGGAGCGCAGGAAAAGAAGAGGAGGAAGACAGGGGCCGGGCTGGAGCCCGGCGCTCCCGGCTGAAGATCGCCGGAAAGAGCGAGCAGTGCGGGGCCGAGCGGCTCCTCGGGCCAGCATGAAAGCATGCCCGCTAACCGGACCGGGGCTCGTGAGCGCTCCGCGCTCAAAGACCCATGATGTGGTAGCCCGCGTCGACGTAGATCGTCGAGCCGGTGATCCCGCGCGCGAGGGGGCTCGCGAGGAAGGCGCACACGTCGCCCACCTCTTCGGCCGTGATGTTGCGCCGCAGGGGGGAGCGCTCGGCGATGTGGTCCAGGATGGCGGCGAAACCGTCGATGCCCGCCGCGGAGAGCGTCCGGATCGGGCCCGACGAGATGGCGTTGACGCGGATCCCGCGCGGCCCGAGGTCATGAGCGAGATAGCGCACGGAGGCCTCCAGTGCGGCCTTGGCGACGCCCATCACGTTGTAGTTCGGGATGACGCGCTCGGCGCCGATGTAGGAGAGCGTCAGGATCGAGCCGTCGCGACCTTCCATGAGCGGCACCATGCGGCGCGACACGGCCGGCAGGGAATAGACCGAGACCTCCTGGGCCAGGTGGTAGCCCTCTTTGGAGACGTCGAGATAGGTGCCGGTCAGCTCCTCGCGCTTGGCGAAGGCCACGGCGTGCACGATGCAATCGAGCCGGCCGAAAGCCCCGCCGACACCCTCGACGAGCCCGTCGATGTCGCTCTCCTTGGTGACGTCGCAGGGCAGGATGGCCTTGACCCCGAGCTCGGCCCCGAGTTCGCGCACGTTGCCCTCGAGGCGCTCGTTGGCGTAGGTCAACGCCAGCTCCATGCCCTCACGCTGCAGGGCCCGGGCACAGGCCCAGGCCACCGAGCGCTTGTTGGCCACGCCGAGGATCAGTCCTTTTCGTCCTTCGAGGAATCCGCTCAAACAGTCGTCTCCGCTTGTGGTTCGTCGCGCTGCGCTGGCCTTGTGGCTGGCCTCGTGCCGAGTGCGTGCGCGGATCGTAGTGTTCCCGAGCGCGGGTTACACGTCCGGGAAAACGCAGCCGGTGAACGAGCGGGAGCCTGAATCCGCGCAGAACGGGCATATGTACTCCGAGGCCGACGTTCGTGCGCGAGGAGAAGCCGCCCCCGGCGAGTCGCGCGCACACGAGTTGCTCCTGACCGGGACCCGACACGAGGTCCTGGCCCGCATCGTGCCCGAGGATCCGCTGGAGCTCGGCGCGCGTCTGGGCGCGCGCATCGCGGAGCGCGCCCTGCTGCTCGACGTCGAACGCGCGCTCCTGTGCGCCCAGGCCCTGTGCGCCCTGCACGCGGTCTCCTGGCGCGGCGAACCCGCGCTGGCCGGCTGGCTGGACCTGCGCGTGGAGGAAGCCCTGACGGCCGTGCTCTCGGAGGAATCCCAGGAGGGTGGGAATGCCGAGCCGCTGGCGCTCTTTGCGGCTCCCCTGGGGCTGGATCCCCGTAACCTCGCCCGGGCTTGCGCGCGCTTCAACCGCCTGCCCTTCGAGCAGCGCGAGGCCTTTTTCGCCCTGGTCCTGGACGGGGTTGCGGCGGATCGACTGGCGCGCGCGCGCGGGCTGTCGTTGTCCGAGCTCGCGCGCCGCGCACGCGCCGGTCTCGAGCTCTTTCGCAGCGCGGCGCGCGGGCGCGAGTCCGCGAGCCCGGGCGCGCCAGAGAAGGCGCCCTGACGCGTCATGGCCGACGAGGTGCTGGGCTGGCTGCTGCCGGATGCGCGCGCCGAGGAGCAGGCCGTGGTCCGGCGCGTGATCACGGCCCTGCGGCTCCTGCGCGACGACGCGCGCCTGCGCGCAGGCCGGCGTGCCGCACCGTCCTGGCAGCGCGCGCGCAAGGAGCTCGAGTTCCTGGAGCGTCGCGTTCAGAGGCGCGCGATCGACGCGCTTTTGCACGCGTATCTCTCCGCGCTGCGCTCCGCCGACTCGTTCCTGGACCTCGGCCCGCGCACGCTCGAGTACGACGTGGCCTGGCGCACGCTGCTCTCCTGGCCGGAGGCCACGCAGGCGGGCTTTCCGCCGGCCCCGACCGAGCCGCCGTGCGCGGTGATCGAGCGCCTGCTCGCCGCCGGCGAGACGAATGGAGCCTCGCCCTACTGGCGCCAGTGGTGGGGCGCGTGCGCGCGCCACGTGGCCGGCCCGCTGGCCGAGGCCGAGCAGCACTGGGAGACCCTGTTGCGCTCGGCGCTCGGCTCGGGAACGCGCGCGCCGTTCCGCGCACGTCTCGTGGCGGGACTGGCGGCCGCGCGGCTGGAGCTCTTTCAGCCTGCGCGCGCCTGGGCCTTGCATGATCGCCACGCCGAGCTCGTGGTCGCCGACCCGAGCCTGCGGCGCTTGCTCGGCTGGAGCGCGCTCCTGTGCGGGCAGGAATCCAGCGCTCGACGACTGCTGCAAGGTACTCCTGCCGTCGCGCTGCCCGCTTCGCTGGCCGAGCTGCGCGAGGACTGGCCCGCCTGGGGCGCGTACCTCACGGGTTCCTGTGCGACTCCCGCGTTCCTCCCGGAGAGCGAGCGTCGCCTGGATCGCAAGGCCCTCGGAGCGCTTCTCCTGGGCGTCTTCGCACGGCACACGGACGGACGGACGGAGGTCCTCGCTCTCGATGCGCCGGGCGAGCTGCGCGCGGAGGTCGAGCGGCGCCTCCAGACGGTTTCCGCGCCCGGCACGCTGCTCGCCGGCGCGCTCCTGCGCAGAGCACGGTGCGCGGAGGGACAGGCGGCACCGGCGGATTCTCTCGGTGGGAGCCGCACCCGCGCCTTGTTCCTGGCCGCCATCCGGGACCCGCGCGGAGAGTTCGCGGGCTGGATCCAGCTCGAGAGCACGCATCAGCTCTTGCCGTCCGCGGCGACCCTGTCTGGCCTGGCGCGCGCGTGGAGAGTCGCGCTCCTGGCCGCGCGCGGGAAGGCGCCCTGTCACGCGCGCGACGGGGCCGGGCTCGCGCCTTGCTCGGACACCTACGCGGCCGACGATCCACGCGCGGAGTTCGCGCGGCAGCTGTTCGCTGGCCTCGGTCCCTTGCTCGGGTGGCGGGCCTACTGGATCGAGCCCGGCCCCGGCGCAGCACGCGTGCGCGCCGAGCATGGGGGGGCCCTGGGCGACTGGAGCGAGCGCCCCGGTGGTGGCCGGATCGCGTGGCGCGCGCAGACGGAACGCACGCTGTCGTCGCATCTCGGCCAGCCTGCGGACTCCATTCACGCCGAAGCCGCCTCGGGCTTCGCGCTGCCCCTCCTGGAGGCGCGCGGGGCCCGGGTCCTCGGAGTGCTCGTGCTCGAGTCGGCGCGCACCGAGCTGGCGGCTGAAGGACTGCGCGCAGCGGCGCGCGCGGCGCTCGCGCTCCTGGAGCCGGTCTGGTGGGCGACGAGCTTCCGTGCCGCGTGCCGCGCGCACGATGGAAGGGACATCGCCTGGGAGCTCTGCGGACGCTTTCTCCAGTCGCTTGCACCGGCGCTCGAGGTCGCGGCCGGATCCCGTGCCCCGCTCCTGCTCGTCGGGCCACCCGGGGCGGGACGCCGCACGCTCGCGCGCTGGCTGCACTTTCGCGATCCGAACTGTCGCAATCCGAGCGCGCGCGGGGAGCTGATCGAGGGTGCGAGCCCGGCCGAGGCGGGCAGCCGGGTCTTCGACCTGGCAGTACTCGGGCAAGAGGCGCAGCTCGAGCTGGCGCGCACGGCCGAGGGGCGCGAGCGGCTGTTCCTGCTGGCCCCGGCACCCGTGCATTTCCTGCGCGAGCGCGGCGTGCTGACGCGCGAGCTCGAGCACGTGCTGGAGCCCGAGCCGCTGTGCGTGCCGCCCCTGCGGGAGCGGCGCGACGAGATCCCGGCCCTGGTGCGCGTCCTCGCGGACGGCGTCGCACGCGCCGAGTCCCTCCGGCCGCCGTGCTTCGACGACGAGGCCGTCGGCGATCTGTGGCGCCAGGATTGGGACGGGAACGTGAGCGCGCTGGCCGCGCTCGTCGCACAACTCGTGCGCGCCTCCCCGGGCCGCGCGCTCGGCGGCCCGGATGTGCGTGCCGCCTTGCGCGCGCGGGGTCTGGAGTTCCGCGCGCGCCTCTCTTCCCTGCGCCCATCCGCGCTCGATCTCGAGCTGGCGCTCGCGACCACGCGCCACCGGGTCGGCAGCGAGAACCGCACACGCGCGGCGCGCTACCTGGGCTGGGATCCGGACACGCTCCGCGCGCGCCTCTGCGAACTGCTGCCAGGAGGGCGCCTGGCCGGCCCATCGGAATGAGAGGCACCAGCCGTGTCCCTGGCTGGTGCCTCCCGATTCCATCTCGCCGGACAGGGTCCGACGAGACGCGACTCTTGACCATGGCCCCCCGGGCTGGAGACAAGAGTCTCGAGGCCGGCGGAGGAACGCCGCCCGCCTCGTATCCCCCATGAACCTTCCGGGCTGGTCTGGAGTCCAAGGGAATCCACCCTCGAGCCCCGCCGGAGGGTCGTTCTTCCCTGGCGTGGGAATGCGGCCGGGCCAGACCTCCCGCGCGCGGGTCGTGCGCGAGATCGGCTTCGTGCTTTGCCTCGTTCCTTTGCTGGTCGGAGTCGGGACCTGGGTCGCGCAGGGCGCCGATGACGTGTGGTCGCCGGTTGCGCTGTGGGCGCTCGCGCTGGGTTCCGGGAGCTGGGCGTGCGCGCTCCTCCTGGCGCGCGGGCTGCGGGATTCGTCCGCGCTCTTGCTGGTTCTCGCGAGCGGCGCGCTCGCGCTGCGGCTCCCGTTCCTGGCCGTCGATTCCGGGCTCTCGGACGACGTGCACCGCTACATCTGGGAGGGCGCCCTGGTCGCAGCGGGCACCGATCCCTATGCGCATGCGCCCGCCTCGGCCGAGCTCGAGCCCTTTCGGGCGCGCTGGGACGCGACTTTCCGGCGCGTCAACCATCCCGAGGTGAGTGCCGCCTATCCGGGGCTCGCCCAGGCCGTGAACGCGGGGCTCGTGGCCGCGGCGGGTGGCGCGGAGCGCCCTGCGCGCGCGCGCTTCTTCCTGCGCCTCTTCTACGCGAGCTGCGACCTGCTGGTGTGCGTGCCGCTCGGCTGGATCCTCGCGCGCGCGCGCCGCCCGCGGATGCTGCTCGTCGCCTGGGCGTGGAATCCCTGGGTGGCCTTCGAGTTCGCGGGCGCGGCGCACCTCGACTCGCTGGCGATCCTGTGCACGCTGCTCGCCCTGGCGTGCTTTCCGCGGCTCGTGCGCGCGTCTGCCGGCCAGAGCGCGCTCGGCCTGGCGCTCCTCGCCGCGGGGGCCGCCACCAAGGTGCTGCCGCTCGCGCTGGTGCCGTTCGCGCTGCGCCGCACGCGGCGGCCTTTTCGTTGGGCGCTGTTCTTCGGGCTGTGCGTCGTGCTCGCCTGCCTGCCCTTCGCGCTCCTGACCGGTCATGCGCCCGGCCTCGGCGGGATCCGCGAGTACGCCTTGCGCTGGGAGTCGTTCAGCTTGCTCCATCGCTGGATCGAGCCGCTGCTCGCGCGGCGCTTCGAGTCCGACGAGACATGGAGTGATCCGCGTCGTCTGGCGCGCGCGCTCGAGCTCCTGCTCTGGCTCGGGCTCGGCGTCTGGGCGTGGTGGCGGCGCCTCGAGCTCCCGCGCGTGGCCGCGCTGCTCATCGCCGGTTTCCTCGTGCTGACGCCGACGCTCCATCCGTGGTATCTGAGCTGGATCGTGCCGTTCCTCGCCCTTCGTCCCACACTCGCCTGGAGCACCCTGGTCCTGGCCGCGCCGCTCCTCTACTGGCCCGTCCAGGGCTGGCGCGCGCAGGGCGTCTGGGCCGAGCCCGTCTGGCTGTTCCCGGTCCTCGGCGGCCTCTTCTGGACGCTCTTCCTGTACGACTGCCTGCGCTCGCGCCGCGCGGCCCCATGAAGCTCGCGGACTTCGACTACGAGCTGCCGGCGGAGGCCATCGCCCAGCAGCCCGCCGCCGTGCGCGATCAGGCGCGCTTGCTGGTGCACGAGCGCGAGTCCGACCGGACCCACCATCGCCGCGTGTGCGCGCTGGGCGAGTTCCTGCGGCCGCACGACTTGCTGGTGGTGAACGACACGCGCGTGCTGCGCGCGCGCCTGTTCGCGCGGCGCGCGAGCGGCGGGCGGATCGAGCTCCTGCTCGTGCAGCCAGGCGCCGGCGAATCCGGCACGTGGACGGCCCTGATCCATCCCGCCCGGCGCCTGGCGGAAGGCGAGCGTCTGGCCCTCGAGGGCACGCGCGCGGTCGTGCACCTCGTCGCGCGCGCGCGAAAACCCGACGGGAGCGTGGCCATGGAGTGGAGCGTGCGCTTCGAGGAAGAGAGCGGGGCCGCGCTCGATCCCGCGCTCGTCATGGAGCGTGCCGGGCACGTGCCCTTGCCGCCCTACGTCCAGCGCGCGGACGACGAGCGCGACGCGGCACGCTACCAGACCGTCTACGCGCGCTCGCCGGGCGCGGTGGCGGCGCCGACGGCGGGACTGCACTTCACGCCCGAGCTCCTGGCACGGCTGGCGCAGCTCGGAGTCGCGCAGGCGGCGCTGACGCTGCACGTCGGGCCCGGCACCTTCCAGCCGGTGAAGAGCGAGTGCATCGAGGAGCACGTGCTGCAGCCCGAGCGCTACGTGCTGCCGCCGGAGACCGTGGCGGCCGTGCGCGCCGCGCGCGCGCGCGGCGGACGCATCGTGGCCGTGGGCACGACCGTGGTGCGCGTGCTCGAGAGCTGCGTCGCTCCGCAGGGCGTGGCCGAGCGCGGCGAACTCGCGGCGGGCAGCGGCTCGACGGACCTGTTCCTGCATCCGGGCAAGCGCTTTCGCGTGGTCGACGCGTTGCTCACGAACTTCCACCTGCCGCGCTCGACGCTGCTGATGCTGGTGTGCGCCTTCGCCGGGCGCGAGCGCGTGCTGGGGCTCTACCGCGAGGCGCTCGCGCGCGGCTACCGCTTCTACAGCTACGGCGACGCTACTCTGTTCCTCTGAAGCCTGCGGAGCCCTCGCTGCGCAGCAGCTCCACGAGCTCGCGCGCGGCTCGCGCGGGGTCGGCGGCGGAGAGGAGCGCACGGCCGACGGCCGCGCGGCCCACTTCGGCCAGTTCGGAGGCGTTGGTGGCGTCGATGCCCCCGATCGGGAAGAGCGGGCACGCGCACGAGCGCGCCGCGACCCAGGCGGCCTCGCTGCCGAGACCCTGCGCGTAACCCTTGGTGGCGGTCGCATGGATCGGTCCGAAGCCGAGGTAGTCGACGCAGAGTTCCGCGGCGCGCGCGACGTCGGCGGCGCAGTGCGTCGAGAGGCCGATGAGCGCCGCCGGACCGAGCAGCGCGCGCGCCAGCTCGGGCGGCGCATCGTCCGCGCCGAGGTGCACGCCGTCGACGCCCTGCGCGGCGAGCGCCGCGGCCACGTCCACGCGGTCGTTGACCAGCACGAGGGTCTCGCTGCCCGTGCGCGCCACGAGCTCCAGCACGCGCCGCGTCCAGTCAGAGGTCGCGCGCGCCGGGCTCGTCCCGAGCTCCGGATCCTTGATGCGCACCTGGATCACATCGAGCGCGGGCAGCATGCGCTCGAGGACTGCCAGCGGATCGCTCTCCTGCGGACAGAGCTCCGGAGTGAAGATCAGCATCAGGCGCGCACGCGCCAGGAGTTCACGCCGTTCCGCGCCAGATCTAGCAGCACTCACTCTCGCTCGAGCAGCCGTTCGTGCCCGGCGCGACGTCCGCGCGCACGACGCCGTGCTTGGTCTCGCCAGGCGTGCGCAGGGTGGTGCCCTGGCACGCGAAAGGGAGAGCGTCCGCGGCTGCGATGGGGATCAGCGCCGGGATCCCGATCACGCTGTCCTGGTACGGAGCGCGGGTCAGGATCTCGAACGTCTTGCGGCACACCGCCGTGCGCTCGCCGCGGCGCAGGACGTGCCCGTCGTCGTCGCTGACCTGCTTCCAGGGGCCCTTGTAGAGGACAGCCTCGTTGTGCTCCCAGCACGCGCCCGCCTTGCCCTTGTGCGCGACCACCGTCAGCGACCGGAACTCGATCCCGTCGACCACGGCCCAGGGGCCCTCCTGGTAGGCGACCACCTCGATCCCGTGCAGGCCCGCGTCGGCGAAGGCTTGCAGGAAACGATCCTCGCGCATCGCGCCGGAGATGCAGCCCGACCACAGTTCGGTATCCCGTTGCAGCCGCTCGGGGACGTCCTCGTCCGAGACGATGTCCGAGATCGCGCAGCGCCCGCCGCGCCGTAGCACGCGCTGGATCTCGCCGAAGAGCCGCTGTTTCTGCCCGCCCTCGACCAGGTTCAGGACGCAGTTCGAGAGCACGAGGTCGACCGACTCGTCCGCCACCAGCGGAGCTTCGCTGCAGAGGCGCGTCTTCTCGGCCTCGAGGCCCTGCAGGTCGGCGAGCGAGCGCACGGGGTGCTCCGCCAGCCAGCGCGCCAGGGCGTCGCGGTCGAGGCCCAGGTCCTGGATCAGGCCGTGCCGGAACTCGACGTTGTGCCAGCCGATGCGCGTGCCGATCTCGTGCGCGTGCTTCCGGGCCAGGGCCAGCATCTCGGGCGTGGCGTCGACGCCGATCACGCGCCCCGTGCGCCCGACCAGCTGGCTCGCCATGTAGCAGATCTTCCCGGAGCCCGAGCCGAGGTCGAGGACCGTGTCGCCGGGGCGCACGAAGCGCGACGGGTCGCCACAGCCGTAGTCGCGCTCCAGGATCTCGGGCGGCAGCACGGCCAGCAGGTTGGCGTCGTAGTCCACCGGGCAGCAGAGCTCGTTGACGCGCTCGCGGGCCCCCTGGCGGTAGCGGGCCTGCACGGCGGAGAGCACGTCCTGCGGAGCGGATTCGGTGGTCATGGGTGGGGGGGCAGGTGGCCGGGGGGAGCCCGATTGGGAACTCGGGGATGGGCCTCGTCAAGGCGCGGCCGGACAGGAGCACGCCTGGAACAGGGTAGGCCGAAAAACAACACCGGGGTCCGTCGGCCGGACCCCGGTCACTGGATTCGTGGAATCCAATCCAAAGGAACGCCCGCGCCGTGCAGCGCGGGAGTACTTCAGCCTACTGCTTCATGCCGATTCACGGTTGCGCTCCTTGGGCGGGCGCCCGCCCTTCGGGCGGCGCTCCTTGAGAGCCTCGTTGAAGGCGCTCCAGTCGGACTCCGAGAAGAGGCGGACCGGCTGGCCGCACTGCACGCAGTAGGAGTGGTCGGTCGACTGCAAGTAAGAGACGTAGGTCTGGCAGTGCTCGCAGAACTTGCGGTCGTTGTAGAAGTCGCTGGGGTTCATGTTTGGCGACCTCAAGGCAAAGCCCGCAGCAAGTCCGTCCGCCGACACTACATAGGCTTTGCAACTGCCTGTTCTGCCGGAGGTTATGGCCGTGAGGTCGAGTCCCTGGCGGGCCCGCCGAGGGCGCTCGGACGTCGAGAAAACTCGACACCCGCGGAGGGCGGCCGGCGAGCGGGCGAGCTCTCCCTGCCAGGTTTCGGGCCGGAATGGACGCCTCCCGCCCTGCCCTTGGCCCTGTGGCGATTCCTCGACGCGCCGCTGCGATCCGTGGACGGTCAGGTCAGGCGCTCGCGCGCAGTGCGCATCCCCGTCTTGGCCGCCGGGTCGGATTCGGCGCCGACCAGGCGTTCGAGGGCCCCGTGCACCCCTTGCTCGCGGCCATGGGCGCGGGCGAGGCTCCAGAATGCGGCTTCGCGCACCAGTGCCGACGGGTCCGAAAGGGCGGCGAGCAAGGCGGCCTTGCCTGCTTCGCTGGGCCGGTTTCCGAGCACCAGCGCCGCATTCCGGGCCAGCCCCGTGCGCCCGGTCCGTTGCAGGGGTGAGCCGCCGAAGTCCGCCTGGAAGCGCTCCTCGGAGAAGCCGAGCCAGTCCGCCGGCCCGCCGTTCTCGAGCGCGGGGTGCAGCCCGAAGCGCGCCGCCAGATCCGGCGCACTCGTCCCCCAGGGGCAAACCTCGGAGCAGACGTCGCATCCGAAGAGCCACTCACCGAGGTCCGCCCGCAGCTCCTGGGGAATGGGTCCGCGGTTCTCGATCGTGTGATAGGACAGGCAGCGACGCGCATCGACGAGCCCCGGCTCGAGGATCGCCGCGGTCGGGCAGGCCTGCAGGCAGGCCGTGCACGTTCCGCAGGATCCGGCCGGCGCGAGCGGCGTCGGATCGAGCTCCACGTCCATCAAGAGCTCACCCAGGAAGAACCACGGACCGAAGCGCGGGTGCAACAGGTTGGCGGCCTTGGATTCGAAGCCCAGTCCGGCTTCGGCGGCGTGGGAGCGTTCCATGAGAGGTCCTGCGTCCACGACCTTCTTCCACTGCCCGAGCAGGCCGCGTTCGCGCAGGACGCCTGCCAGTCGGCGCAGCTTGCGCCCGATCACGTTGTGGTAGTCCCGTCCGGCCGCGTAGCGCGCCACCCGACCGCCCCCCGCGGTCTCGCAAGACGCCCGCGAGTGCCCCAGGCCGACCACGAGCAGGCTCTTTCCGTCGGCGAGCGCCAGGCGCGGATCGAGGATGCGCTCGCGGTGTTCCTCGAGCCAGGTCATGTCCGCCTGGTGCCCGGCTCCCAGCCATTGCCGGAAGCGCAGGGCTCCCGGCGGGGGTCGCAGGGGTGCGACGCCGGCCAGGTCGAAACCCATCCCGAGCGCCAGCTCCAGCACCTCCTGCGTGTACCGCGCGCGCGATCGGGACCCCACGGGGCCATCCTAGCCTGGCTCCCGACCTACTCGCGGCGGCCCTGGGGCCAGGCGAGGACCCTTCTGGATTTCTTGTTCCTTGCCGGTGGTTACCACCCGACCCCCCGGAACTACGCTAACCTTGCGCTAGAAGAGTTCCTTCTCGTTCCTCCGCGGTCCCCGAGAACCCCATCCCCCCGCGGCATCACCCCATGATGTGTTCGGACCAAGCCTCGATGGAGGGCTGCGCGTGACGCAGCTCTACGGGTCCCCTGGGCCGCTCGACTGGACGGCCAACGAGGAGCGCCTCGCGAGGATCCGTCCCAAGCTGGAAGACCTGCGACGCGAGACCGGGGAGGCCACCTGGGAGTCCGTTCGCGCGTCCCTGGACGACGAGGAAAAGGAAGCCGAGGCGCGCCGGGACCAGGTCTCGACGCGGCTGATGGAGGCCTTCCGGGTGCACAACAGCAAGGCCGCCTTCGCCTGCCTCTACGAGCTCAACGCCGCGCATCTGTACCAGCAGGTGGCCTCCAGGCTGCGTCGCTACCGCTGTCGCGCGGAAGCCCTGGACGTGCTCCAGGAGGTGTTCTTCAACGTCTACCGCTATCCCCACCGCTTCAACTGCGAGCGGGACGACGCGTTCCGGGTCTGGACGGCGACCATCGTGCGCAACACGGTGCTGAAGCATCTGCGCTCGCTCTCGCGCAGCGGGCGGGGCGAGGTCGCGCTCGACGAGCTCTCCGATCCCAAGGACGCCAGCGCGACCGAGCCGGTGCGCGACGCGATCGAGGACGAGAGCGCCCAGGAGTGCAAGCGCGTCTTCCTGAACTACCTGTACCTCTACCTGCGCTTCTACCGGATGCTCTCGGAGCGCGAGCAACGCGCGATCCAGATGGTCGAGGTCGAGGGCCTCAGTTACCGCGCGGCTGCAACGCAGCTAAGGATCAAGCTGGAGAACCTCAAGATGGTGATCTTCCGCGCGCGGCGGAAGATCCACCGTTCGATGCGCAGGGTCTTCGAGGGCTTGCCGCCCGATATGCGGCCGGCTCGCGTGCCCGGCTCGACACAACGGCGGGCAGACGCCGAGGGCGACGACATGGACACCGGACTCGGGGCAGGCTTGCTCGGGGCAGGATTGATGGACGAATGGGTCGGGAGCCAGGAACAGGTGCAATGAACCCGCAAGAAACCGATTGGTGGGTGGACGACCTGGCGGAGGTGTGCCTCCGCTTCCAGCTCGATCTCTCTTGCCTGGTCGACGGCGAGCTCGACGAGGTGGCCGGCGCCAGCGCCATCGCGCACCTCGAGGAGTGCGGGGCGTGCCGCTCGTTCTTCGAGGACGCGCGCACGCAGGTTCGCGCCCACCGTGAGCTGGCCGATCCGGAGGGCCTGCTCGCGCGCTACTCCGCCCTGCTGGGCGGGCAGGCTGGCGGCGATTTCCGCGCGGCCGAGCTCGAGCAGCGCCTGGCGACGATCTTCTACCAGCTCGGCAAGGCCTATGTCCTGGCCGGCGCCGATCCGGGCTTCCGCACGCGCGTGTTCGAGAAGGCGGCCCAGGTGGCCAGCCTGCAGACGCGCGGGCGTGGGTTCGTGGATGGCGTGCTGGCCAGCGGTCGCGGTGAGCTGGGCGGGCTCGATTGGTCCGAGGCGCGCCACATGCTCAACGGCCGGCTGGAGCGCATCGAGAGCCCGCTCGAGAAGGGCCGGCGCCTGCTCGAGGAGGCGCTGGTCGCCGATCCTGCCCACGAGGAAGCGCGCCTGTACCTGGCCTGGCTGGATGCCCACGAGGGCAAGCGCATCCGCGCCGCCACCGCTTACCGGCAGATCTTCCGGAGCTCGGTGCACGACGAGAACCGCGGCCACGCGCTCGGGCAGCTCGGCAAGCTGCTGGCCGAAGAGGGCGAGCTGAAGAAGGCCATCGCCTGCAACCGCTGGATCGTGGCCTCGGGCCTGGCCGAGCGCGACGGGCGCTTCTTCTATGCGCGCTTCAACGTGGGCATGTACTACGCCGACCTGCGCCAGCCCGAGCGCTCGCTGCGCGCCTTCCGCGAGTTGCTCGACCGCCATCCGGAGCGCAGCGCCGACATCACACGGCTCTTCCTGCACGCGCCCAAGACGCGCGCCGTGATCGATCGCCAGCCGGGATTCGCCGAGGCCCTGCTCCGCACCTGCCCGGAACTGTTCACGCTACCCGCCGGCCCCACCAGCGCGGATGCGAACGACGAGGTGACCCAATGAAGACGAGCCCGATGAAGACGAGACTGTGCAACAAGGGCGGAGCGCCGCGCAGCTGGACCAGCGGGGTACTGGCGTGGATTCTCCTGGCTGCGTTCGGACTGTGCGCTTCCGCCGCGGGTGGGGGCAGCGGTACGGGCTCGACCCCTCCCGTGCCGACCGACTTGTCGCCCGGCGAGGAGGGCACCAGCCTTCCGATCGTCGGCGACGTGCACGGCTTGACCTTCGTCGGGCGTTTGCGCGAGCTGCGCACACTCGCGATCACGCTGCGTGGACGCGGCCAGATCGACGTCTCTCGCATCGGCGGCGGCCTGCTCGCCGTGACGCTGGTCGGTGATTACTCGCTCGAGCTGGATCGTGCCGCGCTGGCGCGCTCGAGCGTCATGGTGCTGTTCCGCGGCGGCGCCGCCTTCCAGGACGGCCTGGCCTTCCTCCAGATCGGTGGTTCGGCTCCGGTGACGCTGGATGCCGAGCGCGTGCTGCTGCCCGTGCCTCGTCTGGCGGCCTCGCCCCGGGCGCAGGGCAGTCTGCTGAGTCTCGACGTCCTCGCGCGTGGCACGAGCGCGCACGTCACGGCCGACTTCGCCCTCGAACGCGTCGCCATGACGCAGCGCATCCTCTGATCCGCCGACTTCTTTGAAGCGCGGAGCCCCGGCCTTCGGCGCAGGACGGGGCTCCTGCGTTTGCGGACCCGTCGTCCGGAGCTAGGCTCCTCTGCGACTTGGACGCCACGCTGCTCGCGCTCGATGCCGGCACGACCGGGGTCTCGGCCGTGCTGTTCGATTCCGAGCTGCGGCCGATCCAGCGCGCCTACCGCGAGTTCGCGCAGAGCTTCCCCCGGCCCGGATGGGTCGAGCACGAGGCTGCGGCGATCCTGGGCGCGGTCGATGCCGCCCTGGCCGAGGTCCTGGCGCATCCGCGCGCGCGCCACGTGATAGCGCTGGGGCTCACCAACCAGCGCGAGACGGTCTTCGCGCTGGAGCGCGGGAGCGCACGCGCGCTCGGCCCCGGCATCGTCTGGCAGGACCGGCGCACCGAGGCGCGCTGCCGGGCCCTGCGCGAAGCGGGGCACGGGCCTGGCGTGCAGAAGAGCACGGGCCTCGTCCTCGACCCGTACTTCAGTGCCACGAAGATCGAGTGGATGCTGGCGAACGACCCCGAGCTGCGCCGCCGTGCGCGCGCCGGCGAGGTCCGCTTCGCGACCGTCGACGCGCTGCTGCTCGCGCACCTGACGTGCGGCGCGACCCTCGCCACGGACCCGACCAACGCTGCGCGTACCTTGCTCTACGACCTCGGGGCGCGGCGCTACGACCCCGAGCTGTGCGCGCTGTTCGGGCTCGAGCCAGCCTGGCTGCCCGAGGTGCGCGCCTCGACGGGCGACTTCGGCCATACCCATCCCGCGCGCACGGGCGGGCGCGCGCTCCCGATCCGCGGCGTCGCCGGCGACCAGCAGGCCGCGCTCTTCGGCCAGGGCTGCTTCGATGCGGGCGCGCTCAAGGTCACCTTCGGCACCGGCTCTTTCTTGCTGCTGAACACGGGTGCGCAGCGGCGCGACTCGGCGCGCGGGCTGCTGACGACCCTGGCCATCGGTCGCGACGGGCAGGCGGTGTTCGCGCTCGAGGGCAGCGTCTTCGTGTGCGGGGCGCTCGTGCAGTGGTTGCGCGATCAGCTCGGGCTGGTGACGCACGCCAGCGAGATCGAGGCCCTGGCCCGCAGCGTGCCGGACGCGGGCGGCGTGTTCGTCGTGCCCGCCTTCACCGGTCTCGGCGCGCCCTACTGGGATGCCGGTGCGCGCGGCGCGATCCTCGGACTCACGCGCGGCAGCTCGCGCGGACACCTGGCGCGCGCGGCGCTCGAGGCCATGGCCTTCCAGAACAGCGAGCTGATCGAGCTCCTGCGCGCGGAATCGGGGCACGAGGTCGAGCTGCTCCTCGCCGACGGCGGCGCCGCGGAGAACGACCTCCTGCTGCAACTCCAGGCCGATTTTTCCGGGGCACAGGTCCGTCGTCCCGCCAACCTGGCCGCGACCGCGCGTGGCGCGGCCGCCCTGGCCGGCCTGGGAATCGGTCTCTGGTCGGACCCGGAGACGCCCGCGGCGCTGCGCGACGACCTGGTCGATTTTTCCCCCGCGCTGACCACGAAGGACCGCAAGAAGCGCCTGACGGCCTGGAGGCGCGCCGTGCGGCGGGTGCGCACACCCGGGGCTCGACCACCTGGGGCTTGACGTCTTTTGGGCTTGACGTCGTGGATGGCCGATAGATGATGGCGAGCAGCCGAGCGGACCTCTTCGCTCGGCCGTTCGGCCACGGCCGAAAGGCCTGAAGCCGGTCACGGTTTTGTTTGAAAACAGTGTCGCCCCGGGACGCCGGGGCGTGGCAAAGAGCCCGACGGACGACGATCGACACCGACGTTCGCCGGGGAGGCCCGCTGAAACCGGAGGTGATCCCACATGAGTAGTGTCAGTACCAAGAGGCTGCACAGCTGATCCCGTGCATCCGACGGGAGTTGCACGGTTGACCCGCGCCCAGCGCGGATGACGAGTGCAGCCCTCACGAGAACCCGGCACGCGTGAAAACGCCCTGCCGGGTTCTTCTTTTTTCTGAGGGAGGCTCCTGCTGCGGCTCATGGGATCCCGCGCGCCTCCGATAACGGCCCGTGGAGCCCATCGCATCCTCCGGAGCCGGCGCGGTCTTCCGCCCGACCGGCGGGGGCAACAGCGAAGTCCACGCCCTGCTGCGCGACGGGCGCGTGCTGAAGGCCGAGGTGCTCCAGCCCAGCGCCAACGGCTCCGTGCTCCTGGCCATCGGCCGCCACGTCATTCCCGCCGAGACCGAGCTGCGCCTCGATCCCGGCGCGCGCTTCCTGGTGCTGGTGGAGCAGGGCACGCAGGGCGCCGTTCTCAGGATGCTCGCGCCCGAGGGCGACCAGTCCGCGCTGTTGCGCGCGCTGCGCGGCGTGGTGGGGGAGGAACGACCCCTGGGCGCGGTCCTCGGCGAGCTGGAGAGCGCGCTGCGCCCGGCCGCGGGCCGCGCCGAGCTCGCGCCGGAGCTGCGCGCGCTCGCCCAGGGGCTGGCACAGCTCGCGCCCCCCGCTGGCGATGCCGGCGCGCTGCGCTCGTTGCTGGGTGCGCTCGGCTTCGGTCACGAGGCCGCGCTGGCCGCGCTGCTCGGCGGGCGCGTCGGACGCGCGGCGCTCGAGGAACTGCGCGGCGACCTCAAGGGGCTGCTGCTGCGCGCGCACAGCGCCCTGGAAGACGCGGGACCCGCGCCATCCAGCTTGCGCGAGGCCATCGCGCGCGCCCTCACTTGCCTGGAGGCGGAGCAGCTCCTGAACCTCGCGCGCGAGCGCGCTGGCGAGCCGCTCCTGCTCTCCTTCCCGTTCCCGGATGGCGCAGGCTGGAGCACCGCACGCCTGGCCGTTCCGGCGCGGCGCGAAGGCGAGCAGCAGCGCGAGGCCGACGGCACGCCCTTCCGCCTCGCACTCGGGCTCGAGCTCTCGAACCTCGGCCCGTTGCGCGCCGACCTCACGCTCACGCCGAGCCTGCTCTCGGTCCGGCTGCTCGTGACGCGCGCCGAGGTCGCGCGCCGCATCGAGGGCGAGCTAGCCGTCCTGCGCGCTCGCCTGGGTGGCGGCCAGCGCGCCGTCGAGCTGCGCGTGCGCATCGCCACCCCGGCCGAGACCGAGCTCGGGCTCATGCCGCTCGACACGCGCTACCTGCGCGACCACAACCTCATGGACGTAGTCGGATGAATCCCCCGCACCGCTCGAGCCACCGGCCCCTGGCCGTCGCCCTGCGCTACGAGCGCGCCGACATGCCTGCGCCGCGCGTCACCGCCAAGGGCACGGGCGACCTCGCCCAGCGCATCCTCGCGCTCGCGCGCGCCCACGATGTGCCGGTGCGCGAGGATCCCGACCTGCTCGAGCTGCTCGCGGCCTGTGACCTCGGGCAGGAGATCCCGCACGAGCTCTACCACGCCGTGGCCGAGCTGCTGGCGTTCCTGCAGGGCCTGAACGGGAGTGCGGAGTCAGGGCAACTTCCCTACGATCCGCGCTGCGGCTAGGCGTTTTCTTGAGCTCAGGGCGGAGCGTAGAGAAGTTGCCCTGACTCCGTGCTCCCTCTACGCTCGCTACTTCCGATGAGCGTTCCGACCGACCGGCCCACGGCCCGGCCTCCGCTGCTCGCGCTGACCGTCGGCGATCCGGCCGGGATCGGGCCGGAGATCGTCGCGCGGGTCCTGGCCGAGCCGCAGTCGTCGCCGCTGCGCATCCTCGCCATCGGCCCGGCCGCGTGCCGGCCGGGAGCAGTGCCGGACTGGGATCCGCGCACCGATCCACGCGCGCTCACCGCGAACGCGTGGCTCACTTCGGGCGAGGTGCACGACTGGGATCTCGGCCGCCCGCAGGCCTCCGCCGGGCGTGCTGCGCTGGCCGCACTACGGACTGGACACGAGCTCGCCCTGGCGGGGCGCGTGGATGCGCTGGTGTGCGCACCGGTCTCGAAGGAAGCCCTGCACCTCGCGGGCGAGCGGGTCGAGGGTCAGACCGAGCTGCTCGGACGCTGGGCCGGAACCCCGGACGTGCAGATGCTCGGAATCGCGCGCGAGCTGCGCGTGCTCTTGCTCACGCGCCACCTGCCGCTCGGCGAGGCGCTCGCGCTGGTGACGAGCGAGCGCGTGCTCGCGCACCTCGTGCTGCTCGACCAGGGCTTGCGCCAGCTCGGCTTCGCTCGGCCGCGGCTCGCGCTGGCGGGCCTGAACCCGCACGCCGGCGAGAACGGCCTGCTCGGCAGCGAGGAGCGCGAACGGCTCGAGCCCGCCGTACGCCGCGCGCGCGAGCAGGGTCTTGAGGTCGCCGGTCCGCTCTCGCCCGACACCGTGTTTCTGCGCGCGGCGCGGGGCGAGTTCGAGGGCGTGCTCGCGCTCTACCACGACCAGGCCTTCATCCCGCTCAAGCTGCACGCGCCGGGCGAGGGCATCACGGTGCTGCTCGGCCTGCCGTACTTGCGGGTTTCGCCCGCCCACGGCACGGCCTTCGACCTGGCCGGCAGCGGCCGCGCCGATCCCGGCAACCTGCGCGTCGCGCTCGCGACCGCGGCGCGCTTCGCGCCGAGCTACTCCTGTTCCTCGCGCGCTGCTTCCGCGCGCAGCTGAGGCGCGAGTTCGGCCGCACGCTCGTGGCCGAGCCGCGCGGCGCGCTCGAAGGCCTCGGCGGCCGCCAGCAGCAGGGCTGGCGCGCCACCCGGGTCGAGCGCGGGGTCGCTCTCGGCCTTGGCCACCAGCACGAGCCCGCGGAAGAGCTCCAGCTCCGCCGGCCGCTCGCTGCGCTCCGCCCCCCGCTGCAGGACCGCGAGCCCGGCCTGGAAACAGGCGCGGCGGCGCGCGAGCACGGGTTCGCGTTCGCGCGCGGCGAGATCGAAGACGAGGTGCGCGGCCAGGGTCTGCCAGCCCTCGCTGGCGCGCGGGTCGAGGGCCAGCGCGTTCTCCGCCAGCTCGAGCGCGCGCGCCTCCTCGCCGCGCCGGCTGGCGGCCTGGAAGCGCAGCCACTGCACCTGGGCCCAGAGTTCGGCGAACGGCCCGAGGAGCAGCAAGGGCGCCGGCCTGCTCGCGGGCGGCGGTGGACAGGCCAGCGGAACCAGCGCGAGCGCGGCCACCGCAGCCCAGCCGAGGAAGCGCGGCCAGGCGTTCACGCCGGATTCTTCCTGCCGCCCGGGGCGTGCACGAACAAGGCGAGGCCGGCGGCAAGGAACACCAGTGCGCTGGCCAGAGCGGGGGGCGAGGCCCAGCGGGGAACCAGGCCCTCCCCCAGCTCTTGCCAGGCGTGCGCGAGTTCGGCGCCGGGGACGAGGCGTGCGATGCCCGTGTCGGTCCACGAGAGGAAGGCGAGCGCGAGCACCAGCCCGGCCGCCAGGCTGGCGCGCATCCAGCTCGCGAGCCCGAGCGCCAGCGTGCAACCCGCTGCCAGGAAGAGGAACGCGTGGCTGGTGAGCGCGAGCGCGCCCAGGCGCTCGCTCGCGACCGGCGCCAGGAGCTCGAGCGCGTGCGGCGGCAGCACGAGCAACGCGCCCGCTCCGACGCGCTCGAGCTCGAGCTCGAGCTCGCCTGGTCCACTGGGCGGCTCGAGCTCGAGCGCTGTCCGCCCGGCGACGCGCTGCTCCACCACGCTCGAGCGCGCGCCTGCACGCGCGCTGAAGCGCGCCGTCACGGCCGGGCCCGAGCCGATGGCGACCGTGGTCGCGAGGCGCAGGCGCTGGCCGGGCGCGGGCGCGGGCACGCTCCAGCGCAGGCTGGGCGCGTCGTCGAGCAGCAGCCCGGGCGGGTTTTCGAGCCCGCGCACGCGGCGCCAGGCCGTGCTCGTGCCGGGCGTGGAGAGCTCGCTCACCAGGGCCGTCAAGGCCGTGGCGCACCCACAGGCGAGCAAGCCGCCGAGCGCGAGCGCCAGCGCCAGGACCGGACGCGCGGCCGGCGTGGGCGTGAGCCAGGCGTTGGCCGCGGGCGTTCCCAGGCGCGCGGCTTGCCAGAAGAGCAGCGGCGCGAGCACGAACAGCACGCTCCACACGTTCTGGCGCGCGAGCGCACGCAAGCCGGCCAGGGCACGCTCGTCCGCTTCCAGCAGCGGCGTCCCGCCCGAGCTGCGCGCGGCCAAGAGGAGCAGCGCCAGGAAACCGAGCAGCAGCCAGGGGGGCAGCGTGCGGCGCAGCGCATG
>JANOGB010000261.1:0-5408 GCA_031413955.1 Planctomycetota bacterium
GTCACCGTCCTGCCGGCGAGCGGCGTGTTCAGCACCGCTCGGTCCGTTCCGTCGAGGTCGATGCTGATCAATCCTTCTCCGGCGCTGGCGGTGGCAGCGATGCCGAAGAGCACTCGGTCTCCGGTGAGGCGAAAACCACCCTCGATGAAGTCGGCGTCGGAGGTGAGCCGGACCGGCTCGCGGTGGCCGTCGGCGGGGACGCTGAAGAGCTCGGTGCGATACCCTTCTTCATGGTCCTCGATGAGCACCAAGTAGACGAGCCAGGCCCCGTCCGGACTGACCGAGAAGCGTGGCTCGAGGGGGCCCACGTCCGCCAGCGCCTTCGGAACCGAATCGCCGTCGATCGGGGCTGCGTAGAGGCGAGCTCGATCGGTGCTGCTGTATTCTTCTTCGATTGTCTCCGCGGTCACGAAGAAGACGCGCTTGTTGTCCGGAGAGATCTCGAAGACGTGGTCGATCTTCTCGGCCGATGGAATCGCCCCCGTGAGCCGGACGGAAGCCTGGCTCCCGTCGACGGGCCGGCTGTACAGCTCGGCGCGAGCGTCCGCGGCTTCGCGCGCCAGGTAGACGATACGGCTGGCGTCGGGCGCGACCTCGAAGGTGGACACCGAGCCGCCCGGCTGGGCAGGGTCGACGGGGAAGGGTAGGTTGAGCTTCCGGCTCTGCGCGAAGGTCGAGGACAAGAAGAGGGGGACCAACAACCAGGGAATCCAGCGGGCCATGCGGCACCTCCTTGTTCCCGAGAGCCTAGTCGATGACGCGGGCCCCTTGCTGCGCGGTTCTCGGCCTCGCTTTGCGCGCTCCTCGGATGCGATGGAATCGCGTGCGATTCATGCGCCATCGCCAACCGCAAGGAGTGAAGGAAGAGCCTGAGCGCGCTGGGACGCGAGCTTCGCGGTGAGCTCAGCGCCTAGACTAGCGCCGGAAGTGCAGGAGGAGGCGCAAGGGCGGCAGCGCCCCGCGGTCGGCTCGAGTGCCGTCGTGATCCAGCGGCGAGAACGGGTTGGCCGTGTCGATGCAAGGCGAGGCAGGCAGGAGGGCGTAATGGCCTCGGGTCGCGTCCGCGAAGAGCGGGTCGGCGCTCTCGTTCCCTGGTCCGGCGCTCAGCATGAAGGCGCCGGGGTTGGTCCCGAAGGTGGTGTAGCGCGCGGTGCCGAATCCACCGATGCCGAGGATGTCGGTCCCGTTGCCCCACACGATCGAGTCCGCCAGCGTGGTCTCGCCGAAGGTGGCGAAGGAGAAGCCGGAGCCGCTGTCCGTGATGGTGCAGCTCAGGGTGGTGCCGTAGAGGCTCTGGACGGCCAGACCCGAATGGCCCGTGACGAGGCAGCGCGCGAGCGTTCCGCCGTGCAAGTTCACGCCCAGGGGCGAAGGCGTGGTGCTCGTGATCGTGAAGCCCCGGAGCTGCCGGCTGCCGGCGAGCTCGGGCTCCAGGAAACTCATGAAGACGTGCGCTCCGGAGGCGCCCGCGGGGCGCACGAGGAACGTCACGCGGGGTCCGTGGGTGGAGCGCACGTGGATCTGCTTGGTCAGGCTGAGCTGCTCCGTGTAGGTCCCCGGTGCGACGAGAAGCGTGTCGCCCGCCACCGTCGTGGGGCGGTCGATCGCGTACTGCAGGCTCGCGTACGGCGAGGCCTCGGTGCCGAGGCCCGGCGCGGTTGCCCCGGCGGCGATGAACCACGTCGTCTGCGCGGAGGGCGGGCTGGAGAGGAGCGACAGGGCGAAGAGCGAAGCGACAGAGCAACGTCCGAACGAGAGGTGCATGGTGCCTCCGTGAAGGCAGCGAGGAACAGCCCGGAGAGAGCCTTGGATCACCGACGAGGGTATCCCCAGGATGGCAAAGCTCACAAGTGGGGCGCCGGGTGAGCCCTCCGCGCAGCGGAAAGAATCGGATTCCGTTTCGCGAACCATCGAGCCATGATGAACGCATGGACTACGACGAGATGGTCTATCGTCACCCGGATGCGCCACGCCGGAAAGAGCGCGCGTACTCGGAGGAGGGGGTAGACCTGACGCAGATCCGACGCTTGGCTCTGCTCACGCCAAGCGAAAGACTGCGCGAACTGGAGGGATTCCTGTCCGACCTCGATGACCTCCGCCGTTCGGCTCATCGATGCAGTTCCGAGAGATCCTGAGAGTGCTCACTGCTGCTCGAGTCGACTTCATCGTGATCGGCGGGGTCGGCGCCGTTCTGCAGGGAGCGCCTCTTGCTACACGCGATCTCAACATCGTTCACGAGCGTAGCAAGGACAATCGCCGCCGATTGATCGGAGTGCTGACGGAGCTCGAAGCGTGCTATCGCGACAGTCTGCCCGAGCGGTTCGTTCCTGACGTGGAGGGACTGGCTTCTCCTCTACATCACTTGTTCTCAACGCGACTGGGTGATCTCGACCTTCTCGGTACCGTCGCCGGGCTCGACCACGACGACCGATTGCCGCACTCCTTGGTGCTCGAGCTCGAGGCCGGGGTGAGCGTTCGTGTATTGGCCTTGAGTCGGATCATCGAGCTCAAGGAAACGGCCGGTCGGAGCAAGGACCTCGCGCAACTTCCCGCCCTGCGACGGACGCTGGAAGAGCAGCGCAAGCGAGACTCACGGGGCCCGACCTGACAGGCTCGGACCCTCGCATTCCTTCCCATGGTCCACCTCTCCCGCATCTACACGCGTACCGGCGACGACGGCACGACCGGGCTCGGCGACGGCGCGCGGCGCAAGAAGCACGACCTGCGCATCGCGTCCTATGGAACCGTCGACGAGGCGAACTGCGCGCTCGGCGTGGTGCTCGTGCAGCCGCTCGAGGCGCGCCTCGCCGCCCGGTTGCGCGCGCTGCAGAACGAACTCTTCGACGTGGGCTCGGATCTGTGCGTGCCCGGACCGGCGGGCGAGAAGCTGCGCATCTTGCCGTCCTACGTCGAGCGCCTCGAGCGCTGGATCGACGAGGAGAACGCGCGCCTGCAACCGCTGCGCTCCTTCGTGCTGCCGGGCGGCACGAGCGCGGCGGCGCACCTGCATCTCGCGCGCACCATCGTGCGTCGCGCCGAGCGGCTGGTGAGCGAGCTGATGGAGCGGGAACCCGGGGAGGTCAACCCGGTCGTGCTCCAGTACCTGAACCGGCTCTCGGATCTCCTGTTCGTGGTGGCGCGCGTGGCCAACGACGAGGGCCGCGGCGACGTGCTGTGGCAGCCGGGCGCGACGCAGGGTGAGAAAAAGTGAGCGGCGCCTTCGAGCTC
This sequence comes from Planctomycetota bacterium, assembly GCA_031413955.1. GTDB lineage: Bacteria > Planctomycetota > UBA1135 > UBA1135 > JABFRZ01. The sequence goes on from JANOGB010000261.1 coordinate 3,229, forward strand.
GCCTGGACGACGCCGCGCGCGTGGGCCGAGGCCGCGCTGGAGGAACCGCTGGCGTTGCTCTCCGACCATGCCTACTGCGAGCTCGGCGCGGCCGCGGCGGCCCAGGGGCTGCTCGCACGCCGGCCGGAGGACTCGCGCCTGGTCGAGCGGCTGGCCGCGCACGCCTCCGAGGAGCTGCGCCATTTTCGCCAGGTGCATCGCCTGCTGGTGGAGCTCGGTGGCGCGCTCGAACCCGTGCGCACGAATCCCTACGCGGAGGGGCTGCTCGCGCACGTCCAGCGCGGTCCTGCGGGACTCGTCGACCGCTTGCTCGTCTTCGCCCTGATCGAGCGCCGCAGCCTGGAGCGCTTCGAGCTCCTGGCCGAGGCCGCCGCCGAGCGCGCGAGCCCGCTGGCCGCGCTCTACGCCGAGCTCGCACCCTCCGAGGCCGGGCACGCGGCGCTGTTCCTCGAGCTGGCGCGCGAGCGCGCCCCGGCGGCCGAGCTGGAGCCGCGTCTCGGCCGCTGGCTCGAGCGCGAGGCGGAACTCGTCGCTGGCCTGCCGTTCGCGCCGCGGATCCATTCCGGGCCGCCGCGCTCGCCGGCGCCGCGCGCGGTCGGCCCCGTCGCCTCTGCAGGAGGATCGGCATGAACCCCCGAGCTCCGACGCGCGCCCACGGGCGCTGGCGCCGGCGCGTCGAGCGCGTGGTGCTGTTCGTGAAGCAGGACATCTGGCTGCTCGAGGTCACGGCTCTGCCGCGCTTGCTCGCCTTCCTGACACGTCTGGTGCGAGTGCTGCTCATCGCCGTGCGCGGCTTCTTCCGCGATCGCTGCCTGCAGCAGGCCGCCGCGCTGACCTACAGCACGATCTTCTCGCTGCCGAGCGTGCTGGCCTTCGCCTTCGCGGCGGCCAAGGGCTTCAACCTGTACACGAAGCTGAAGGCAGAGGTCATCGAGCCGTTCCTGGACTCGACCTTCGGCGAGCGCACCCAATCCGCGCCCGAGCTGCGCGCGGCCGTCGACCGCATCTTCCACTTCGTCGAGACCAGCGACCTGGCCGCCTTCGGGGGCGTGGCCTTCGCCTTCATGGTCTACGCGGTGATCAAGCTGCTGGGCTCGGTGGAGGGCTCGCTGAACGACATCTGGGGCGTGAAGCGCGCGCGCACGCTGCTGCGGCGCGTCTCGGATTACCTCGCGATCGTGGTGGTCACCCCCGTGTTCCTGCTGCTCGCCGTGGCCGCCACGGCGGTGTTCGAGGGCACCTTCGCCGCCGGACGCGCGATCCCGCTCGGCTTCGGGGGCGCGAGCGTGCGCGTCCTGCCGTTGCTCGCCGTGTGGTTCGGCCTCTCCTTCGTGTATCTCACGCTGCCGAACACGCGCGTGCGCCTGGCCTCGGCCCTCATCGGCGGCATCGTGGCCGGCACGGTGTGGCAGGCCATCCAGGTGCTGCACGTGTCCGGCCAGATCCACCTCGCGCGCTACAACCCGATCTACTCGAGCTTCGCCGCGCTGCCCATGCTGCTCCTGTGGATCTATCTCTCCTGGAGCGTGTTCCTGGTCGGCGCCGAGCTCGCCTTCGCCTTCCAGAACGAGGCCGCCTTCACGAGCATTGCGCGCACCGGAAAAGTCGACCAGGCTTTTCGCGAGCGCATCGCCCTGCGCCTGGCGGGCCGGATCACGCGCGCCTTCCTGGCCGGCCAGCGTCCACCCACGACCGGCGAGCTGGCGGGCGAGCTCGGCGTTGCGCCGCGCACCGTCGCGCAGGTGCTCGAGACCCTGTGCGGCGCCAGCTTGCTCGCGCGTACGAGCGTGGGCATCGACGACGGCTACTTGCCCGCGCGCGACCCGCAGACGATCACCGTGCTCGACCTCCTGCACGCCCTGCGGCGCGAGGAGGGCGCGAGCACGCCGCCCACGCGGGCGCGGCTCGACGAGCGCGTCGACCGCGTGCTGGCGGCCCTGGACGAGGAGAACGCGCGCTCGCTCTCGAACCACACGCTGCACGAGCTGGCGCGGGCCGCCGACGAGCCGCTGGTGGCCGAAGGGCCCGAGCCGGCGCTCCCTGGCCCGCCCCGCGCCGCCGAGAATCCCTCCTAGGTTTTTTTCACCCTGGGAGCGCCGGGCTCCAGCCCGGCTCTTCCTCTTCTCTTTTTCGTCCGCATCAACCGAGACGCAAGACGCAAGAAACCGGAGCCGGGCTGG
>JANOGB010000262.1:0-2182 GCA_031413955.1 Planctomycetota bacterium
CTCCAGCCCGGCTCCGTTCTTCTCCCCTCTTCTCTCTCTCGGTCCCTCGGAGGGAAGAGGAGGAAGAGCAGAGCCGGGCTGGAGCCCGGCGCTCCCAGGGTGACCCTCACTCCGTCTTCACGCGGCACGAGCCGCCGAGCTTCAAGTGGTAGTCCTGGTGGTACTCCTAGGCCGGCCAGAAGCTCGGTCCGGGGGCCACGATCTCGGTCACGATCCTGCGCTGCGCGTAGCGCGGTGATTTGGCGAGCTCGGCCACGAAGGAACGCGCGGCTTCGAGCTGCTTCTCGTCGGCCGCGAAGACGCCGCTGCGGTACTGCGTGCCGTGGTCGGGGCCCTGGCGGTTGAGGGTGGTGGCGTCGTGGTTGGCGAAGAAGAAGCGCAGGAGCTCGGTGTAGCTCACACGCGCGGGATCGAAGACGACCTTGACCGTCTCGGCGTGCCCGGTGTCGCCGTCGCAGACCGCCTTGTAGCTCGGCTTGGAGAGCGCGCCGCCCATGTAGCCCGACACGGCCTCGAGCACGCCAGGGATCTGCTGGAACACGTCCTCGACGCCCCAGAAACAACCGCCGGCGAAGTAGGCGCTCGCGGTGGCGAGCGGGCGCGACTCGCTCGGCAGTGTCTCGCCTTCGGGTATGAACTTCAGCGCCGCGCCGTTCATGCAGTAGCGCTTCCCGGTCGGGGCCGGGCCGTCGTCGAAGACGTGCCCGAGGTGCGCGCCCGAGCGCGTGTCGAGCACCTCGACGCGCTTCATTCCGAGGCCCGTGTCCTCGTGCAGGATCACGTGGTCCGGATCGATGGGCTGCGTGAAGGAGGGCCAGCCCGTGCCGCTCTCGAACTTGTCCTCGGAGCGGAAGAGCGGCAGGCCGCCGACCGCCGAGACGAAGAGGCCCTTGCGCTTCTCCTTCAGCAGCGGGCTGGTGCCGGGCCGCTCGGTGCCCGCCTTCTGGGTGACCTCGAGCGCGAGCGGGTCGAGCGTGCGCACGATCTCGGCCAGCTTCTCGCTCGGCAGCGGGGAGAGGTCGTGGCCCGACTTCGAGATTTTGGCCGCGCGTGGATCGCGAACAGGAGAGCCTCCCTCTTGTGCGCAGTGCAACGAGGTCAGGCCGAGGAACGAGAGCAGCGAGGTGAGCATGGCGATGTGTTTCATGGCGAGCGGCTTACGGGAAGGGCGCGGGTCCGTGACGGCGCAGGGCCTCCAGAAGGCTCCAGCGCTCGATCCTTTCCGGACTCCAGGGTAGCGCGGGGCAGCTTCGCGCTCGATGCAGACTCGAACTCGACGGAACGGCGGAAGTCGCTATGCTTCCCGCCCCCCGCCCCGCTCTGGCCCGGCCGGGCCAGCGGGGCTCGGCTCGTTCGTCCCAACCCATCTCCCTCATCGCCATATGAATGCCATTGCCAGTCTGGTCGCGGCTCTGCTCGCCGGTACGGGCGCGGAACGCGCGCCCGCGGACACATCCAGTCCGTCTTTTCAGGACCCGCAGCCCCAGGTTCCGCACTGGACTGGGGCCTTGACCCTGGGCGCTTCCTGGACAGATGGCAACAGCCAGACCGAGACGATCAACGGCAACTTCAACGCCCAGCGCCGGGGCGAGAAGGACCGCTGGACCTTCGACCTCTTCACGAACTACGGGAACACGACCGACACGGTCACGGACGACACGGACGTGACCACCAACAACTCCGGCGGCGGCGCCAAGTACGACTATTTCTACTCGAAGAAGTCCTACCTGTTCGGGAACGGCTCCGGGAAGGTCGACCACGTCGCCGATCTGAACCTGCGCGGCATCCTGGGCGCCGGCGTCGGGTACCAGTGGAAGGAAACGGACAAGCTCAAGTGGGGCACCGAAGTAGGTCTCTCCTACGTCGACGAGGACTTCGACGACAACACCGCCGACACCGAGTTCCTGGCCGCGCGTCTGGCCTCGAACTTGGCCTACCAGATCTCGGAGTCTTCGGCCTTCGAACAGGTGGCCGAAGTCCTCCCGAGCCTCGAGGACAGCGACGACCTGATCGCCAAGGTGGACAACCGACTCAAGCTGAAAATCACGGGCAAGTGGAGCGCCCAGATCCAGTACGTGCTGGACTTCGACAACTCCACCCCGAGCGGCGTGGAAGAGGCTGACCACCGCATCGTGCTCGGCCTCGGCTGGAACTTCGGCGCGTAGGGCCCGCGCAAGAATAA
>JANOGB010000263.1:0-1649 GCA_031413955.1 Planctomycetota bacterium
GCCTCACCGGAGACCGAGTGCTCTTCGGCATCGCTGCCACCGCCAGCGCCGGAGAAGGATTGATCAGCATCGACCTCGACGGAACGGACCGAGCGGTGCTGAACACGCCGCTCGCCGGCAGGACGGTGACGAACTTCGCGCTCAGCCCCGACGGAGCGCGCGTGGTCTACCGCGCGGACCAGACAACGCTCAGGGTGTTCGAGCTATACAGCGTGCCGATCGGGGGCGGGGCGCCGCCCGCGCGGCTGAACGGCGCGTTGGTCCAGAACGGGAACGTGCTCGGCTCCCACATCAGTCCGGATTCGACGCGGGTCCTCTATCGCGCCAACCAGGAGCGCGCCGCGGTGCCCGAGATCTACGTCGTGCCGATCGACGCATCGGCCCCCGCGCTCAAGGTCAGCGGCAACCGGGCCGGTACTGGAGTGACCGCGGCGATGCGCTTCAGCTCCGACTCCGCGCACGTCGTCTTCCGGTCCGATGGGCTGGAGGCCGGTGTCTTCCAGCTCTTCAGCGCTCCCGCCGACGCCTCCGCCATGCCGATCCTGATCAGCGGCGACAACGTGCTCAACGGCGACGTCCGCGAAATCCACTTTCAGTCTCATCCACACCTGTTCCTCGGAGCGGGGGACACGGTCGTGTATCTCGCCGACGCGGAGAGCGACAACGTGGACGAGCTCTTCGCCGCGCCGCTCGGCGGCAGCACCCCACGCCGGAAGCTCAGCGGCGACTTGGTACCGGGCGGAGACGTGCTCGAGTTCGAGCTCAGCGCCGACGGCAGTCACGTCTTCTTCCGAGCCGACAAGGAGCTCGATCAAGGCTGCGACCTGTTCGCCGTTCCCGTAGCGGGTGGAGTGGCGCACAAGATGAACGGGCGTCCGAGGAGGCCCGACCGACCCTTCACCTTCCGGCCGAGCCCGGACGGACGCCAGGTGTTCTACGCCGGGCTCGAGGGCGCGCCCGGCTTCCAGGAGCTGTACCAGCGCCCGACCGATGCGAGCACACCCGTGTCGGTCGTCAATGGCACGCTCGCTCAGGCCCGGGCCCTGGGCTTCGTGCGCGAGTTCCTCGAGGACCCGAGCAGCGGTCGCGTGATCTACGCAGCCGACCAGTTCGTCGACGATCACGAGGCGCTGGTCTCGGTCCGAACGGACGGTCCGGGTGATCACGTTCGGCTCGACGATTCGCAGGAAGCGGTGAACGACTCTGTCTCCCCCACCGGCTCGATCCAGGGACGCGTGGTCTACATCCAGCCGTCCGGGCTGGACGAGAGGCTCTTCAGCGTCCCGGTCGATCGCTCGCTCCCGCCCGTGGACCTGACCCCGCCACTCGTCCGCCACTTCCTCCTGCAGAGCATGCGCTTCAGCCTGCTCGGTCCCAGGGTCCTGTTCGTCGCCGGCGATTTCGGGCCCGGCGCCCCGCTGGAACTCTACAGCGCGCTCGTCGACGGCAGCGAGCCGCCGGTGAAGCTCAGCGGAACGCTGGTCGGGAACGGCAGGGTCGAGGAATCCATCGGGCTGGTCCCGGATGGATCGCGGGCGATCTACCTGGCAGACGCCGAGCGGGATGGAATCACCGAGCTCTTCAGCGTGCCCGTCGACGGCAGCACCCCCCCGAGGAAGCTCAGCGGAACGCTGGTCGAGGGCGGCGAG
>JANOGB010000264.1:0-3707 GCA_031413955.1 Planctomycetota bacterium
CTTCCATGAGAAGGGCAGACCCTGTCAAGGCTTGTTCTGTGGTTGCTGTTCGATCGAACCGACCTGGGGAGAGCACCTTCCGCCGCCCTTCCATCCGCACTGCTTGGCTTTCGCCGAAGCGTGACTCTCTGGGGTCCGTCCGGTCGGGCCCTGCTGGGTGAATCTCCGTTGCGTCCTCCTGGTGGGGACCAGACGCGGATCGCAGTGACCCGGACCGGGCGGTGGTGGCTTTCCCGTAGGTCGATTCGTTGTCAGGGATCGGAGACGGCTGGGCCGTCGGGGTCGAGCAGGCCGGCTAGGTCTGGCTGTTCTTGAGGGGCACGTACGTCTGGCCGCTGCGCCACAGGCTCAGGAGCAGGACGGCCAGCTTGCGCGCTACCGCGACGACCGCTCGTCGCTTGGCGGCCTTGCCGCCCTTGAGCTCGAGTCGTCGGCCGAAGCGCTGCAAGTCGGTGTCTGGGCCGAAGGGTCCCAGGATGTACTGCGCGCAGCTCACCAGGAGCCGGCGCACGTCCTCGTCGCCGCGCTTGGTGATGTGCAGCTCGGGGTTGCGGCTGCCGGACTGGCTGCAGTCGGGCACCAGACCGAAGTAGGCCCCGACATTGCGAGTGTGCTTGATCCGGTCGGGGTGCTCGATCGTCAGCACGAAGGTCAGCGCGGTGATCGGGCCGACGCCCGCGACCTGCCTCAGGTGCTTGGTCTCCGGATAGAGCTCTGCGCACATCCGGTCGATCTCGCGATCGAGCTCCTTGATCTTCGCGGTCAGGTGCGCGATCGAGCTCAGCAAGGCATCCTGCGCCGTCTTCAGTTCCGCGGGGATCGAGCTCGCGACCGCCTTGTGGAACGACTCCGTCGAGCACTTCGGCAGTCGCACTCCGAGCGACTTGCACGCACCGCGCACGTGATTGACCAGGCCGGTGCGCACCTCCACCAGCTGCGCTCGCGAGCGCAGGAGCGACAGGTCGGCCTGGGCCTGCGCCCCGCGGTGCTGGATCGGACGCAGGAGCTCGATGTCCGCGCGACCCAGTCGGGCGAGCACCTGGGCGTCGCGGCGGTCGGACTTGCGGCCGGCCGCCCAGATCAGTTTCACCGCATGCGGATCGGCGACCACGACCTCCAGACCGAGCGACGCGATCTCCCGCGACACCCACGGAGAGTGCGTGCCGACCTCCATCACGACGCGCTCGGCTCCGCGGGCCTGGGCACGCTCGCAGGCAGCGCGAAGGGTGAGCGCCTCGGTCCGGACAGAACCCTCCTCCACGATGCCCTGGTCACCGACCAGGCAACTACTCGTGGAGCGATCTCCCAGATCGAGGCCGAGGGTCATGGGGAGGCGAGTCGGGGTGGTGATAGGCTGTTTCACGGGCTGGCTCCTTTGGCCCACACGAGGCCGTTTCGACTAGCAGCACCATAAGGTGACTGCGCAGGAGCCAGCCCTTCTCATCCCATCTCCGCTCTCCGCGGTCGACTGAGCCCAGGCGGCTCCCCCGGATTACGGCAATCCGTACGCGCGCCGTGCGCCGACCCCGTGGCCGACGAGGTGCCCCTCGCGCTCGAGGTGCAGGAAGGCGCGCCGCGCGCGCTGCTTGCCGATGTTGTGCGAGCGCAGGAAGCCCTCGATCGTCACGCCGCGCGCGCGCCGCTCGCCGCCGGCCTCGCGGCCGACCCAGGCGAGGATGCGCTGCTCCAGCTCGTCGAGCGAGCTCCGGCCGCGGCGCTGGAAGCGCAGCGCCTCCAGCGCGGCACCGCGCGCGACGCGGTTCGAGGAGCCCACGCGCACGACGATCTCGTCCGCGCCGTCCGCGCCGAGGGCCGCGTGCGGGCGCAGGCGCGAGAGCGGCACCGAGCAGACCACCACCACGCGGCCCGCCTCGGTCGCGAGCGTCTGCGTGCGCACCTCGACCGGCGGCAGGACGAGCTCGCGCGCGACGCGCCGGATCTCGGCCGTCGCGGCACGCGGATCGCTCGCGCCGCGGACGCTCCCATCGTCGTCCACGCCGACCAGGAACAGCCCGCCGCGCGTGTTGGCGAAGGAGCACAGGCTGCGCGCGACCTTCTCCGGGCGCGGCAGGCCGCGCTTGAACTCCACGCGCGCTCCCTCGCCCTCGCGCAGGATCTCGGCCAGCTCCGCGAGCTTGAGGATCATCGCAGGCGGCCCAGTCTACTCGCGGCGTCGCCGGCGACGGCGCGGCGCCAGCATGACGACGGCGCGGCGCGCCGGCGCTACGATGCCGCGGCTTGAAGACGCACGAGAGGCACGCGCGAGCGTCGGTCCTGCGGCTGACCGTCGGGCTCCTGCTGCTCGCGGCATGCCGGATCCCGGGCAACGGGTCCCCGCAGCCCCCGCAGGGCCCGGAGCGGCCGCCGCTCGAGTCCGCCGCGGCCGAGACGGGCTTCACCGGCGCCTGGGACACGACCTACGGGACGATGCGCCTGGTCGAGCGCGACGCGCACGTGACGGGCACGTATCTGTGGGACGGCCGAGCGGAGATCGAGGGCCAGCGCGACGGGCGGCTCCTGCGCGCGACCTACGCGGAGAGCGACGGCACGCGCGGGCGCGCGGTGTTCGAGCTGGCGGAGGACGGCGCCTCCTTCCGCGGGCGCTGGCGGGAGGGGCTCGAGGGCACCGTCGAGCTCGACGATCCAGAGGCCAGCCGCTGGCGCGGCACGCGCCTCGTGCCGGTCCCCGGGCGCACCTGGCTCGTGATCCTCGAGGCGCACTGGGAGGAGTCCCTCGGCGAGCACGAGTACTCCTACGGCGACATGCTGCGCGCCTTCTTCGAGCGCGTGCCGGCCGTCGAGGTGCGCCAGCGCTCCTTCCACGACCAGGACGACCTGGTGCGCTTCTGCCACGAGCTCTCCGGGCTGCTCGAGCCCGTGGTCCTGTACATCTCCTCGCACGGCACGACCGCCGGCGTGGCGGTCGCGGGCGAGACGATCGACGGCGCCGCGATCGGTGCGGCCTTGCGCGGGCTCGACACGCTGGCGCTCCTGCACTTCGGGAGCTGCGAGGTCCTGGCGGGCAACGAGCCGGCCGCGTTGCTCGCGGCGGCGGGTCCGGAGGCGGCCTTCCCGATCTCCGGCTTCCGCGTCGCCGTCGACTGGGCCGGCAGCGCGATCGTCGACTTCGCCTACCTCTCGCTGGTGCTCGAGCAGGACCTGGCGCCCGCCGCGGCGGTGCGCGCCACGCGCGCCATGCTCAGCTTCGCGGGTCCGCCGCGCGCGGACGGCCTGCCGATCGCGGGCGCGGACCTCGTGCTGTGGGGCGAGTGAGGGAGCACGGCCGCTCCCGCGCCGCGCGCCTCAGCCCTCGTCCGCCGCGAGCAGCGTCTCGATCGCGGCGCGGATCTCGGGCTTGCCGAATTCGTGCCCCGGGAGCGTCACCAGCACCTGGCCCGCGCGGTTGAAGCCCACCAGGCCGTGGCGCAGCGCGCCGAAGCCGTAGGACGCGACCTCCTCGGCGCGCCGGCTCGTCTCCTCGGCGGGGATCAGCTGGAACAGGACGCGCCCTTCGTACTCCAGCGCGAGCTCGCTCACGGCGAGCTCGACTTTCTGGCAGAAGGGTCAGCCGGCGCCGATCTCGAAGTAGCGGATCTCGGGCAGGGACTGCGCTTCGAGCGCAACTGCCTCGAGCGCAGCGGCCCGGGGCGCAGCGGCCCGGGGCGCGGCGGCCTCGGGCGCGGCGGCCTCGGGCGCGGCGGCCTCGG
>JANOGB010000265.1:0-6966 GCA_031413955.1 Planctomycetota bacterium
GATCGAGAAGAGCCGGGCGATGCTGCTGCTCTCGCGCGAGCTCGTGACGATCCACACCGACGTGCCGCTCGAGCGCGGCGTGAAGGAACTACCCAGGCCAGCGCCCGACACCGAGGCGTTGATCGCGCTCTTTCGCGAGCTCGAGTTCGGGGTCCTGCTCGAGAAGGTCGCGGCCCACTCACCGGCCCCGAGTCGCAGCGGGCCACGCGACTACGTGCTCGTGCGCGACCGTGCCGCGCTCGAAGCGATGATCGCCGAGCTCTCCGCGGCCCGGGCCTTCGCACTCGACACCGAGACGACCGGCCTGTTCCCGATGGAGGCCGAGCTGGTCGGGATCTCCTTCTCGGCTCGCGCGGGGCGCGCGTTCTACGTGCCGGTGAAGCCCGAGGTCTTTCCGGAAGGGCGCGCAGCGCTGCTCGCCGCTCTGACGCCGCTGCTCACCGACCCCGCGCTCCAGCGCTTCGGCCAGAACACGAAGTTCGACTGGCTCGTGCTGGCCAACGCGGGCCTGCGCCTGCCCCCGCCGGCCTTCGACACCCTGGTGGCGAGCTTCTGCGTCTCCGGCGGCGACCAGCGCACGCACGGCCTCGACGCGCTCGCCCTGCGCCATTTCGGGATCCAGAAGATCCCGACCGCCGAGCTGCTCGGCAAGGGCAAGACCATGGTCACGATGGACCAGGTGCCGCTGGAGCAGGTCAGCGAGTACGCCTGCGAGGACGCGGACGTGGCCTTTCGTCTGCGCGAACCGCTCGAGAAGGAGCTCGGCGCGGCCGGGGCGCTGTCCCTGTTCCACCAGCTCGAGCTGCCACTCGTGCCGGTGCTCGCGGCCATGGAGGAACGCGGCATCCGCCTCGACACGCGTCTGGTCGCGAAGATCGCCGAGCACATGGAGCGCGAGCTGATCGAGCTCACCCACGCCGTGCAGGGCCACGCCGGCGAGAACTTCAACGTCAACAGCACCAAGGCCCTGGGCGAGATCCTGTTCGAGAAGCTGCGCATCCAGGACGCCGCCGGAGTGAAGCGCGTCAAGAAGACCCAGACCGGCTGGGCGACGGACTACGACACGCTGTTCCTGCAGTACGGCGACGTGCCGATCATCAAGGCGTTGCTCGAATACCGCGAGGTACAGAAGCTGAAGAGCACCTACGTCGACGCGCTGCCAAAGTCGGTCAACCAGCGCACCGGGCGGATCCACTGCTCCTTCAGCCAGGTCAGCGCCGCCACGGGGCGGCTCGCCTCGAGCGACCCGAACCTGCAGAACATCCCCGTGCGCTCCGCGCGCGGCAAGAAGCTGCGCGCCGCCTTCGTGCCGCGCCTGCCCGACGCCCACGGCGAATGGCTGCTGGTCTCCGCCGACTACAGCCAGATCGAGCTGCGCGTCATGGCGCACCTCTCGGGCGACGAGCACATGCGCCGCACCTTCGAGGAGGGCAAGGACGTGCACGCCGCGACGGCCGCGCGCATCTTCGACGTGATGCCCGAGCTCGTCACGCGCGAGATGCGCGACAAGGCCAAGGTGATCAACTTCGGCCTGCTGTACGGCATGGGCCCGCAGCGCGTGGCACGCGAGACGGGCATGCCGCTGGCGGAGGCGAAGGTCTTCGTCGAGCGCTACTTCGCCTCCTTCCCGACCATCAGCGCCTGGATGGACCGCCTGCTGGAAGAGGCGCGCCGCACCGGCTACGTCGAGACGCTCCTCGGCCGCCGCCGCAAGGTCCCCGAGCTCAACTCGAGCGACAACCGCGTGCGCGTCTTCGCCGAGAACGCCGCGCTCAACACGCCCGTGCAGGGCTCGGCCGCCGACATCATCAAGCGCGCCATGATCGACCTCGAAGGCGCGCTGGCGGCCTCGAAGCTGCACGCCCAGATGCTGCTACAAGTCCACGACGAGCTCGTGCTCGAGTGCCCGGAGAAGGAACTCGCCGAGACGAAGGAGCTCGTGAAACGCTGCATGGAGCAAGCCGTGAAGCTCTCCGTGCCGCTCAAGGCCGACGTTGGCTCAGGCAAGAGCTGGCTGGAGGCGCACTGACAGTACGTGGCCCTCCCTCGATCGTGTTGAGGTTTGAAGAGTAGAGGAAAGAGTCTGGAGTCGGTCAGGGGTCCTGGGAAAGGGTTCTCCCTTCCCCATTCGGGGGAGCCGCGCGGAGCGGAGCCCTGCGGAGCTCGGGCGCAGCGCGGCGTTCCGGGGACAGAAGCCCCCGCGAGGAGCGGGTTCCCAGGAGGAGGAGACTCACAACTCGTGGACAACGGCTCGGCGTTGATCCGGATGCGAGCGACCTGCGTTTTTTGGCCCGAGCGAGGACTTGCTGGTCCCTCGCGAGGGCATGTCTTGCTCTGGGAGGCCCGGGGGCTCGACGAAGATCGAAGCTCGCAAGGACTCATCCGGTGCACCGCTGCGCTTCGAAGTCAGCCATCGATCAACCCATGCCTCCGCCACCCGACCGCGAGCAGCCTGCGCACCGCCAGCCCGATCATGCCATGCGAGAGCGCGCGCTCATCACTCGAGACACCAGTGTTGACGAGGGCCATCGAGCTCGCAGGCGCCACGGGTCTGGTCTCGAGGCTCCCGCGCCCGAGCGGGGTCCCGTCTGGTTCGCGCTACCGCAGCGCTCCCGCTCAGTCGCGCTCGGAGTCCACGACCCACAGCTCCAGCCGGCCGAGGAACTGCGTCCAGGACTCGTCGCCGTCCAGGCCGTCCTCGTCGAGCTTGATGTGCGTGGCGTCGACGGGCATCTGGTTCCAGGTCGGGTCGATGGTGATCCAGCGCGCGCCGTCGTGGATCTCGGCCCAGGCGTGCCAGGCGAAGGCGCCGAGCTCGTCGCCGCAGTACATCACGCCACCGACGACGCGGCTCGGAATCCCGAGGGCCCGCGCCAGCGCGGTGAAGACGAGCGCGTGCTCGGTGCAATCCCCCGCCATTCTCGAGAGCACGTCGAGCGCCGTGGGGGCATTCCTGGCATAGGAAGGCTCGAGGGTCTCGTAGACCCACGTCATCAGGCTCGAGCAGCCTCGCGCTTCTGGCCGATCGAGCCGGCAACGGCGCGTGCCTGTGCGCGGATCTTCGGGTGGTCGCTCTGCAGCGCGACAGTCGAGGCCGTGTAGCGCTGGACGTCCGCGTCGGTCAGCGGCACGGCGACGTCCTCGGGCGGTTCGCGCCAGAGGCGCAGGCGCCGCACGTCACCCTGCTGGACGAGGACCTGGCGGCGGTCGACGGGGATACGCGCCTCGCCCGACTTGCTCACGTCCAGCTCGAGGTAGCGCACCTGCGCCGGGTCCCCCAGTTGCTCGTCGCACGGGATCGAGAGATCCAGGAACTCGGCGCCTGGACCGGCCAGGTCCTTCACCGTCTCCAGCTCCTCCAGGCGGAACTCGATCACGCCCATCATGCTCGCGGAGATCGGGCGGAAGTCCGACAGGACCGTGGCCTCCAGCTCGAGCCCTTGCAGCGAGTAGGCCAGGCGGTGCGCAGGAGTGAGACTTCCGTGCACCAGCTCGCGGCGCGCTTCCAGGTACCGGATCTGGGTCGGACTGTCGATCGACTCGGCCTCCAGGTCGACCTCGAATATCTCGAACTGCGCGCCCGGCTCGGGAGCGGAGGCGAGCCAGGCCTCGAAGCGCGCTGACTCGGCCAGGCACTCGCGGGGCGGATCCACCTCGCGCCGCGTCTCGTACTCTGCGCCGCGCTGTCGGATCACGAACTTCCCATCCTCGAGCACCGCCGTGCGCTCGACGGTCAAGCCGTCTTCTTCGTCGCGCTGCTCGATCTCCAGGATCTCCCCGCGCCCGTCCAGGGCATAGGTCGAGCGCGACCACGAGTTCATGCTCATCGCCTCGCCCTCGAAGGTGGAACGCAGCACGAACTCGTCCTCGATCACGAGGACCTCGTGTCCCGCGCGGCTCTCGATCCGTCCCGTGCTGACCAGCCAGCCCGACTTCGTGTCCAGGACGTAGACCCCGCACGCCATAGGCAACGTGGAACGCTGGGCCATGGCCAGGATGTCCTCGCGCGAAGGGCCGGCCACGGCTTCGCGGACCTGCAACTGGGAAAGGAGCGCGAGTGCGAGCGACAACAAAGCCTCCTCGATTGACGGCCGCGGGACAGCCGGGAGTGTAGCTGGCGTCGGCCTGGAGGCAACAGCCGCGCTCCCCTGCTGCTCCCCTACGCCGTCTTGGGCCGCCGGAGCTGCGCCCGCTGCTCGAGCCGCGAGCGCTCGAGCACGGCCTCGAACACGCGCAAGACCAGCGTCGGATCCAGCCCCTCGCGCTGCGCCGTCCGTAGATACATCGCTCTCAGCTCGGCCTCGCGCTCCGGACTCTCCACCGGCACGTCCGCGCGCGCCTTGAAGCGCCCGAGCAGCCGCACGTGGCTGAAGCGCTCGCCCAGCAGGCGCAGGATGGCCGTGTCGATCTGCCCGATGCGCGCGCGCATCACCTCGATGTCCTCGATCTCGGGTGTCATGCTGTCTCCTCGGAGTGGCACCGTGCCTGGCGCAGGGCGCAGCACGGCGAAGAAGGTGCGGTTGTCGGGCTCGTCGTGGACGTCGGCGGCGAGCAGTGCGAGGCCGTAGCGCTCGCCAGCCCGCGCCGAGCAGAGCACGCCCGTGCGCTCGTCGAGCACGCCGGCGGCGAGGTCGCGGGCGGCCGAAGCCGTATCGCTCCAGGGCAGCGGCGCTCGACCGGGCAGGAGCCGCGCGAGCGTGCGCGCGCACTGGCGCAAGGCCTGTGGATGACTGGCCAGGCGCTCGATGGCCGCAGGCTCGATCCCCTGGCGCGCGGCGAAGAGCGAGACACGCACCGGCAGCACGACCTCGTCCGCGAGCACGATGTCGTGCTCGCTCAAGGCGGACAACGTAGGCCACACCAGGCCACCACACGAGTTCGCCACGGGCAACACGGCGAGATCGCAGGCACCGCACGCGAGCCGCGCGAGCACTTCCCCCGGCGTGGACTCGCCCCCCAGCTCGGCTGCGCAGGCAAGACGCTCGGCGTGCACGAGCGCCGCCTCCTCGCTGAAGGAGCCGCACGCGCCCAGATAGCCGATGCGCAGCACGGTCGCCATCAGCCCGACAGCCTCAGACGCTCGCCACCGTTTGCGGTGAGCACGCGCACTTCTTCGGCCAGGTCGAGGATCAGGGACTCGGTGCGCTCCCAGGAGAGGCACGGATCGGTGATGGAGAGTCCGCCGCGCTCGATCGAGCCCGGCGTGCAACGCTCCAGCTCCTGGTTGCCGGCCAGCAGGAAGCTCTCCAGCAGGAACCCGCGCACGAGCGGCCGCAGCTCAGGGCGCGCGCGCAGGTTGCCGAGCACCTGGCGCAGGACGTCCGCCTGGGCCTCGGGATCCTTGCGGCCGTGGATGCGGCAGTTGTCGTGCGAGGCGTCGATCAGGAGGGCGGGATTCTGGATGTGCTCCTCGCACAGCAGCCGCTGGGCGAGGAAGAGATCGTCGAGATGGTAGTTCGGCCCCCTTGCGCCGCCGCGCAGGACGAGGTGCGCATGAGGATTCCCGCAGGTCTCGACCTGGCAGCCCTCGAACACGGCCACGTGCGGGCTCTGGGCGGCGAGGACGCTGTTGACGCCGACCTCGATCGAGCCCGAGGTCGGGTTCTTCATGCCCACCGGGGCGCCCATGCCGGAAGCCCAGATGCGGTGCTCCTGGTCCTCGGCGCTGCGCGCCCCGATCGCGACCCAGGTGAGCAGCTCGGCGAAGCCGCGCGCGTTGTTGGTGAACAGCGCCTCGTCGCCGATGGCGAGCCCCATCTCGATCGCGCTCACCATCATGCGCCGGCAATAGAACATGCCGGCCTCGATGTCCGCCGGCGCGAAGGGATCGGGCTGGTTCACCGGCCCGGTCCAGCCGCGCGCGGTGCGCGGCTTCTGGATGTAGACGCGCAGGACGAGCTTGAGCGCGTCGCGTACCGCGTGCTCGAGCACGCGCAGGCGCTCGGCGTACGCGAGCACGGCCTCGTCCGGCCAGGCCGAGCACGGCCCCACCACCAGCAAGAAGCGCGCGTCGGCGCCAGCGAGGATCGCGCGTACCTCTTCGCGGCCGACGGCTACGCGCTCCTGGGCCGCGCTCGAGAGCGGAAAGCGCGCGATCAGCTCGTCGGCCGAGGGAAGCCTCTTCACGCTGCGCAGGAAGTTCATGGGCGGCCGTTGCGCGCGCGCAACCGGAGGCGAGTCGAGCGAGCTCCTGGCGCGGCGGATATCGTGGAACCCTACCCGCTCGGAAAGGGCCGGGGCGCCGAATCCAGCGCGTCGGACGCGGCCCCGTCCACCCAGGAAACCTCTTCGCGCTGCGGACGGAAGTCGGGCCGCAGGCGGCCCCACTCGGCGGCGAGCAGCACGAAGTGCCATTCGTCCACGCGCGCGCCGCGCTTCAGGATGCGGCCGGGCACGGTGCGCGCCAGCCTGAAGCCCGCGCGCTCCAGCACGCGGCGCGAGGCCGCGTTGCCGACGAACACCCAGGCGTACAGCGAGCTCGCCGCGAGATGCCGGAAGGCGAGGTGCGCGGCGAGCTCCAGGGCCTCGCGTCCGAGGCCGCGGCGCTGGAAGGCGAGCCCGACCCAGTAGCCCACGTCGCCCTGCCCCGGATGTCCGCCGAAGCGCATCGAGAGCGAACCCGCCAGCGCGCCGCTCGCGTGCTCCTCGATGGCGAGACGCAGATCGGGACCGCCGTCGCCCTCGACCGCCCAGCGCTGGTAGTGCTCGCCGAGCTCCGCGGGCGAGGCCGGCCCGTCCCACACCAACCAGCGCAGGATCTCGTCCCGTCCGGCGAGCTGGACGTAGGCCGCTTCCGCGTCCGCACTTCGGTGCCCGCGCAGCCGGACACGCTCCCCGACCAGGTCGACGGCGGCGAGACGGCGGGTCATGGGCCGCGGTATCCTAGAGGTTTCGCCCAGCCCTCTCCGAGCCCAATTCGACCCCTCCGCGCCCGTGCGGTCGCGCGACGCACGGCATCGGGGAACT
>JANOGB010000266.1:0-17895 GCA_031413955.1 Planctomycetota bacterium
CCTCCACCCACACGACTTCCGGAAGCCCCAGAAAAGAGGCCTCCCCGCACGGATCCTACCTAGGAAGGAGCATTCATTCGGTCGGCCCCCCGGTGCTTCCTGACAGGGGAATCCGCGCGCCGCCTACTTCACGACTGCTCGACTCACCACGCCCGGCGTCTTGCGCAGCCGCTCCAGCGCCTGCGCCGAGAAACACGCCTTCTCGGGCGCGAGGCCACGCTCCTCGTCGACGCTCATCAAGCTGGTCGGGTCGCCGCTGTCGTGCTCGAGGCCGAACAGGTGTCCGACCTCGTGCGCGGCGGTCAAGCCCAGCGAGCTCGCGTAGCCCTGGACCAAGGCGCGGACGAGCTCGCTGCGGCGATCCTTCTCGTAGTCGCTGCCGAAGACGTAGGTCCCGTCCAGGAAGCCGAGATCAGTCGGGCCGATGGGCGGATCCAGGGCGTAGGGGCGCACGGTCGAGAGCCAGTTCGTCGAGAAGATCTCGCAGTGTCCGGAGCCCGGGAAGGCGCGCCCGTTCGCGTTCGGGTCGGCGCCGGCGAGCTGTGCATCCCAGGTCTCGCGCTCTTCCACGTCGGGCGGCAGGTGCGCCGCGAAGGAAACCTTGAGGCTCTGGCCCGGGATGGAGCCCCCGAGCGGAGTGCGCAGGTACTTCTCCGAGACGATCGAGAGCGTGCGCGCGAGCAGCTCCTCACGCACGAGGTGATCGACGAACGGCGCGGTCCCGCCGGTCGAGAGTCCGATTTGAGCGAGGTCTGCGTCGATGCTCGCGACTCTTCCACGCCCGAAGTGCACGCGCACCCAGCGCGTGTCCGGCGCGAACCGGAAGGCATCTGTGCGGAGGCCGCCGAAGGGCGGCCCGACGTGCATGTCCGGCGTGCGTCCATCGCCGTCGGGGATGGTCTCACCCTTCGCGAGCGTGGGCGGCAGGTGCGGCCGCGCGCCGCCCGCGAGGCGCCACAGGGCGAGACGCGGCGGCACTTCTCCCGCCTCGCCGCCGGCGACGGACCCGCGTGGACCGTCGATACGCGTCGTCGCCAGCGCGGCGCGCACGGCCGCGGGCTCGCCTGTGCCGGCGCGCTCGATGGCGGTGGCGAGCAGCTCCACGAATTCGAAGCCCTCGGCCGCGCCGTGGCCCGGCTCTCCGTGGCGTGCGCGGTATTCCGCGAGGAACTCGCCACGCGGCGGCGCGGTAGCCGGAGAGAGGCCGTGGACGAAGAAGAGCTCGCGGTCGATCCCCGCGAACGCTCCGACCGCGCGCGTGCCGAGAACCAGCGGTGTGCGCACGCTGGCGAGCGCGCCGGAGAGCGCCAGCGCGGCTTCTTCGGGCGGGGCGTCGATGATCAGGACGTCCGGGCGCGTCTCCGCGAGCTGCCTGGCGAGGTTCTTCCCGTCCAGTCGCGCCGCGAGGACGATGGCGCTGGGTACCTCGAGTCTGCTCCCGAGCTCCTTCTGCAGACTCTTCGCAGGCGCGCTCGCATCCGCGAGGAACCCGATGCGCGTGCAGCGGAAGGCGCCCACGAGTCCATCCAGGAGCGCCTGGGCCTCGAGCGCGGTGTCCTGGACCGTCCCCACCACGGGCAGGCCGCGGCGCGCACAGGCCTCGCGTACCAGCGCCCCATGATCGCTCGACCAGGGCGCGATCACCCCGCTCACCTCCACCTTCCCCAGCTTCTCGAGCGCGTCGCGTGCCTCGCGCCGCGAGCCGGACCCGCCCAGCAGTACGAGCTCGAGCGGGTGCCCGAAGATCCCGCCGCGCCGGTTGCGGATGTCGACCGCGAGGCGCGCGCCCTGCGTGAAAGCGCGCTGGCCCTCCTCTGCGACCGCGTCTTCGCGCGTGCATAGGCCGAGAACGAACGGCGCGGGATCGTCCGCCCCGTTCGAGGCTGCGCCAGACATGCCGAAGAGCCATGCCGCCAAGCTCAGGATGTCCATGCGTGCTCCGCCTTCGTCTGACTCTAACGCAGATGCCGCGCACCGGCTCTATTCGGGGCTTCAGGAGGTCGTGTGTGTCGAGGTCATGGAGGGGAGGAGGTTGGCGAGTGGGTGTGGGGCCCCGACGAGCGAGCGGACACCCACTCAGCAACCAGGCTCCCCCTCCACTCCAAGAACCTGCGCCCAAACTAGCTTCCTGAAGCTCCCTCTATTCACGCCGCAGCATCGTCTCCGCGCGACCGTCGCGATCGAGGTCGGCCATGGCTGGACCAGCACCCGCCGCACGCATTCCCGCGAGCCGCGGGGCCGTGCCTTCGAAGGCTCGTGGCAGGCCTTGCTGGTCGAAGGCGCGCGCCTGGGCAGCGCCGCGCTCTGCCCGCAGGACAAGGAGTCGCGTTCCATCTGGAGTGTCGAGGAACTCAGGCTCGAGACCCGGCACCATGACGCCGTAGAACGGACCGAGCGTGTGCTCGAGCTCGGGGCCGGGCGCGAAGTGGTAGCTCCACAGGGCGCCCTGTCCGGCCGCATCCGTCCGCCAGGTCACGATCTCCGCGTCACCGTCGCCGTCGGTATCGAACTGGGTCCAATCGCTCAGCTCCGGCGGAGCGATGGAGTGGAGGACGAGCTGCGCGCCGTCCCTCGCGACCACGAGATCGCCGCGCGTGGGCTCGCCGCCGCCGTAGAGCGAATGGATCCCGGCCAGATCGCTCGGCGCGAGGTGCGCGCGCGCCGGCGAGGGCTCGGGGTACATCACCGCGGCCTCGTCGGGGCTGTGGTCGAGGCCGAGCACGTGCCCGATCTCGTGCAAGGCCGCCTGGCGCAGCGCGGGGCTCGTCCACGCCCGCTGTGCGTCGAAGTGCACGAAGGTTCCCGGGCCCACGGGTCCGGCATGGGCCACGCTCGGATCGGTGCCGAAGGGCACGCATTCTCCGTGGGCGTCGCTCGCCCAGGAAAAAGTGAGGGTTGGCGTCTCCACCGCGCGGGCTTCGCGAAAGGTCGCGCAGCCCGTGGCGCTCCACTCGGCCAGAGCGGAGCGGATCGTGCGCGCGAACTCCGGCGGTTCCAGTGCGCCGTTCGCGGCGTCCAGACGGTAGGCGATCACGCGCTCGCCGCTCCAGCGTCCGCGCACAGCGAAGCGCGCCTGGAAGGGTTCCGCGTGACAGGCCGCCAGCAGCACCAGCAGCGCGAGCAGGTTTCCGGTGCGGGTCCTCATGCGCAGCGCAAGGCGAGCGGCGGCGCTACAGGTCGTTCAGGAAGGCGAGCAGCGCGTTCTTGTCGCCGGGCGGGAGCGCTTCGAAGGCGAGGCGCACGGCGCGCGCTTCGCCGTCGTGCAGCAAGATCGCCGCGCGCAGGCTCGAGGCCCGTCCGTCGTGCAGGTAGGGCGGCGTCGTGCGAATGCCCCACAGCGGCGGCGTGCGAAAGACCCCGGGACCGGCGCCAGGCTCGCTCATGCCGCGGAAGGACGGTGGCCACACGTCGTGCAGCAGCAGATCCGAGTAGAGCGGCACGGGTCCGATCGCGCCCGGGAGCTCGGGTACGTGGCAGCGCGTGCAACCGACTCGCTCGAACAGGAGCTCGCCCGTGAGCACCTCGGGCTCCAGTGAACCCGTGCGGCGCGGCGCCGCGAGATAGGCGAGGAAGAAGGCCATGTCGCCCACGGTCGCGCGGTCGACCTCCGGGTCGGCGTGCGCATCGGCGTCGCTCGTCAGCGCAAAGCCGCGCCCGTCGTCCGCGCTCGTCAGGCCGAGCTCGCCGCCGAGCGCGTCGCGCACGAAGTCGGCCAGGTGCGGCACCTGGGCCTTCCAGCCGAAGCGGCCGACCTCGAACGAGCCGCCGATCAGGAGTCGGCGCGCCACGCCGCGAATGCCATTGCCGTCGAGATCGCCGGGATCTTCTCGCGCCAGGATCACCGCGTCCGGGATGCCGTCGATCAAGCCGTCGCCGAGGATCGAGGGCGTCTGGCGCTGCTCGAACACGTCGGCCTGGTCCGGCTCGTACTCCTCACGCCCGGCCATCCACGGCGGGCGCAGCTTGGAGAGCCCCTGCCCGCCGGGCAGGTCCTCGAAGGGCCCGGCGCCGGCGTGGTCGCGCGCGAAACGCGACACGTTGAGCTCGAGCCCGCCCGCGCCGCCGAGCACGGGATCCTGGTGGCAGGCGCGGCAACTGTCGGCGTTCATGTCCGGCGCGCCCAGGCCCGCGCTCCTGTGGAAATCGCGATCGAAGAGGGCACGACCGCGCTCGAAGCGTGCGGCCTCGTCGGGGGTGAGCAGACGCTCGGGACCACCCGGCTCGCCCACGCCCGGCCGATGCGCGCCGGGGCGTTCCGGAGCGGGTCGTTCCGGACCAGGCCTGCGTCCATCCGCGTCGGGCGCGCCGACCGAGACCTGGCTCGCGACGGGCAAGGTCAGCAGGAACACGAGCGGCAGGGTTCGGGTGCGCATCACAGGTGCTCCAGGAAGGCGAGCAGGTCGCTCTGCTCCGCGCTCGTGCGCGCGAGGAACTCGGTGCGGCTCGGGAGCGCCTCGCCGCCGTGCAGCTCGATCGCCTCGCGCAGTGTTTCCGCGCGTCCGTCGTGCAGGAACGGTCCCGAGAGCGACACGCCCCACAGCGGCTGCGTGCGAAACTCTCCGGCCGCGGTCGGCGGCGCGAGCGCCGCGGCCTGGGGCATCCCGAAGGCGAGCCCGTCGGCGAGGTCGGCCCCGAGGTCGTGCAGCAGCAAGTCCGTGTAGGGCCGGATGGGCCCGAAGCGCGTGGTCGGGAGCTCGGGCACGTGGCAGCGCGCGCAGCCGAGCTCGTCGAAGAGCTTTTCTCCGCGCCGGGCCTGTGCGTCGAGAGCGATCGGCTGGGGCGGAGCCAGGAAGCGCGTGAAGGCGATCAGGTCGCCGAGATCGCGGCGCGCGATCTCCGGATCGGGGCGCGAGTCGGTGTCCGCGGTGGGCATGTCCGGGTTGCTCGAGACCTGCGCGCGCGGATGGCCGAGGCTGACGATGCCGGTCGAGCCCAGGAACGGGTCGCTGGTGATGCCGAGCTGGTTCATCAGCGGCGCGCGCGTGAAGAGCTCGACGTTGTTCGACTGCGCCTTGACGCCGAAGCGGCCGAGCGCGCCATTGTCGGTGTTGAAGCGCCCGCTGATACCGTCGCCGTCCTCGTCGTTCGGATCGGCCCGCGCGAGGATCGTGGTGTCCGCGACGAACTCGAACAGCCCCACGCCGAAGAGCGGCAGGGAGTTGCGCTGCGCCAGGGTGAAAACCGTGTCGGCGAGCGGCGCCAGGCTGGTGCGACCGAGCTCGGTCGAGAAGTCGTTGCCGGCGCCGAAGGCCGGGACCACCGCGCTGCCGAGGCCCGGGAGCGGCGTCTGGCGCCCCGGAGTGCCGGCCATGCCGAGGTAGAAGTTGCGGTAGAGCTGGGCCGATCCGCCCACCGTCGGGACCGAGTGGCAGCTCTCGCAGGAGGTCGCGTTGAAGCGCGGCCCCAGGCCGTCCTCGGGCGAAAAACGGCGCTGGAAGACGAGCTTGCCGCGCTCGAACGCCGCGCGCTCGGCGGGCGTGAGCCCGGCGAGCGGCCCGCCGGGCAGGATGCGCTGGGCAGACTCGGAGGTGGAGCTGCCGTAGCACCCGGAAAGGAATGCGAGCAGCGAGAGGGCGGTGGCCCCCGCGGGACAAGTTCGGGGCATGCGAGCACGCGGACCGCCCCGCTGGACGGCGGAGCGATTGGTGGCTGGTCCGCATCCGAAACCTATCCCGCGGAAACCGACCGTGCGGACGGTCGAGTCGAACCCGGGCGCACCGCGGAGACGCGGAGGACGCGGAGGAAGAAGAGCACAGGAGATGGGGCCTCCGGGGCTTCGAGTCGCGGGAATCTGACGATCCGGAGGTCTTCACCATCCCTTCTTCCTCATTCTGCTCTTCCTCCGCGAGGCTCCGCGTTCACCGCGTCTCCGCGGTGCGTTTTTTCGCCGTGGAGCGCGGCCCGCCCACGCTCTACCCTGCCCGGCCGATGAAGAGCGACCGCCGGGTCTGGCGTGAGGAGTTCCGCTCCCAGCTCCAGCTCGCCGTTCCCGTGATGGTGGTACAGCTCGGGCTGTACGCCATGGGCGCGGTCGACGCGGCCTTCATGGGGCGCGTGTCGGAGCTCGAGTTCGGCGCGGTGGCGCTGGGGCACTCGTTCTCGTTCGTGCTGCTCGGCTTCGCGATGGGCGCGCTGGCGGCGCTCGACCCGATCGTGTCGCAGGCCCATGGAGCGGGCGAGAGCGAGGCCGTCTCGCGCGCGTTGCAGCGCGGGATCGTGCTGGCGCTGTTCTTCTCGCTCGTGGTCGGGGGCGTGCTCTGCTTCGCCGAGCCGCTGCTGCGCGCCCTCCGGCAGCCGCCCGAGGTCATTCCGCTGGCGCGCGACTACGTGCTCATCTCGATCGTGGGCGTGCCGGGTTTCCTCTTGTTCGTGGCACAGCGGCAGACGCTGCAGGCCACGCACCGGCTGCGGCCGCTCTTGGTGGTGATCCTGGGCGCGAACGCGCTCAACGCGTTTCTCGACTGGGTCCTGATCCGCGGGCACCTCGGCGCGCCGGCCATGGGCGCGGCGGGCTGCGCGTGGGCCACGGTGATCGCGCGCTGGTCGCTGGCGCTCTCCTTGCCGTGGGTGGCGGGCGTGGAGCTGCGTGGGCGCCTGTGGCCGCTGCGCGCGGGGCTGTGGGATGGGCGCGCCTTCGCGCGCATGCTGCACGTGGGCCTGCCGATCGGGCTCTCGTTCGGGCTCGAGATCGGCGCCTTCACCTGCGTGATGTTCTTCATGGGCCAGCTCGGGTCCGTCGAGCTCGCCGCGCAGCAGGTGGTGATGTCGCTGGCTTCGGCTTCGTTCATGGTGCCGCTCGCGATCTCGATGGCGGCCGCCGTGCGCGTCGGCAACGCGATCGGGCGCGGCGAGCCGCTGGCCGTGAAGCGTGCGGCCAAGGCCGCGCTCGTGCTCGGGGCCCTGGCGATGAGCGTGAGCGCTGCGGCCTTCCTGCTGCTGCCGTGGCCGCTCGCGCGCCTCTTCACCAAGTTCCCCGACGTGCTCGCGCTGGCCGTGACGCTCATCCCGATCGCGGGTCTGTTCCAGGTCTTCGACGGCCTGCAGGGCGTGGCGCTCGGGTGCCTGCGCGGCATGGCCGACACGCGCGTGCCGATGCTGATCCACTTCGTGGGCTTCTGGGGCGTCGCCATCCCGGCCAGCGTCTACCTCGGGCTCGAGCGCGGCCACGGTGCGCGCGGACTGTGGTGGGGGCTCGCGCTCGGCCTGTTCGCGGTCGCGCTGGTGCAGGTCTGGCGCGTGCGCGCGCGCCTCCGGGCGGGCGTGGGGCGAGTGGTGGTGGAGGAGTAGGGGAGTCGTTCATGATGTGGCCCAGAGCCCGGTCGAGCCGTAGCGTTCGCCCGTATCGGAGAAGACCGTGGCCCCGCTCCAGCCCGGCTCGCGCGCGGGCTCGGCGGCCCCGCTCCAGCGTCATCGGGATGCGCTCGTGGATCAGGCGCTGGTCGAGGATGGCGGACACGAGGTCGCCCGGAGAGCCGAGAGGTTTCGGGCCCTCGACGCCGGGGAATAGCTCGGGGATAACGGCCGCGAGGCGGACCCTCGGACTTGCCTCCAGCCGGACGACGCCGGTGATCATCCCGGCGGCAAAGGCCCGCTGACGCTGCGAGCGCCCTCGGCCGAAAACGCGGAAAGCGCGCGCCCCGAGCGGGACGCGCGCTCTCCCTCGACCGCACGAGTGTCTCCGCGCCTCAGTCTCCGACTACGGCTCGAAGGCGCTCGCTGGCGGCGACCTCAGGGCCCTGCAACATGACCACCTGCACGAAGTAGGTGCGCCCGCACGAGTCGATCCCCGTCTCGATGTCCCAGGGCAACCGCAAGCCTCCGGCCGGGACGGAGAGGGGAATCATGAAACCGTTCGGAGCATGGACGTCGACCAAGAGATCGAATCCGAATCTGGTCGGAGCCGGAGGATCGATTGGGCCACCGACGAGCATGCAGGCGAGGCTCGGTTGGCCGAGCGGGTTGCCGATGAACGCCTCGACACGGGATCCTTGAGCGGGAGCTCCCGTGAGCACCAGCGACGGCACGCCGGCCGGTCCCGGCGTCCCCGCTCCCACCGTGACGTTCCACGCAGCGATTGCGCCGCACGGGTTGACCACTTCTTCGATCTTCGCGTCGAAGAAGTTGTCGACGAAGTTCGCCTGGGAGACGTTTCGGATCTGGAACGTCCGCCCGATCAGCCCTGCGCGCAGGACCTGGGCCTGCAGGCAGTTCGAAAGACCGAAGTTCTCGAGTGCATCCAGCGTCGCCGACGGGTTGAAGCCTGTCAGGTCAGGGTTGGACTGATCCGCGGCAGGATCGCCGTACTGGCAAGGGACGGCTCGTTCGCTGGGGAGCACGAGCATGTTGACGAAGGCGTCCGCCGCGATCACTGCCTGGGCCGTGAGATCCACCTCGATCTGCCAGGCAGAGCCAGCAAAGCTGCCGCACTGCGGCGGATTGTTGTTTGTTTGACCGTTGACGCGGTTCTCCGGGAATCGCGGTAGGTCTGAGTCCTCGTCGGTGACCAAGACGATGTTCTTGATGGCGTCCGGACGGAAGACCAGTTGACCCGGAGTGAAGTTGACGTTGGCTGCGCCCAGCACCATGCGAATCGTCTCGAGACCGGACTCCAACCCTCCCACTGCGGGCGTGAGGATGTTGATGCCGTGGAAGGCTGCGGCCAACGCCGCAGCGTCCGGAGTGAAGTCGAGCCGCACCTCAGGCCGCCCGCCGAATAGTACGAGCGCGAAGCGCGCGTCGATCCCCTGACTCTGGAGCCCGTCCGTGAACGCGGTCAGGCCTTGCTCGACGGCGTCTATGTTGTTCCCCATCGAGTCCGAGTGGTCGACCACGAACACGAAGTCGGTGCGGTCCACCGCGCCCCCTCCGAGAGGGGCCGCGTGGAGGTGCGGAGCGAATGCGAGGGAAAAGGGAAGGAACCGGTGTAGAACGGGGATGGAAGGAAACCTGATCACGGAGAGCACTCCTTTGGGGCGGTGGACGGTCGTCGAAATGGCGCGTTGTGCGTCGCTCCTTGGAGGGGTGGCCTCCTTCACGTTCAACGGCAAATCTGGGCTTTTCCGGGCCTCGCTTGGCGGCCCGTTCACGGGCTCCCAACCGCCGCATCCCCCGCAAGAGCGGTCGCGCCGGCTCGGCCTGCGGAAGTCGACCGCAACTAGTTAGGTAACGCAGGATGCGACGGCAGAGGCGCGTGGTGACCTCGATGACGGCTTCCAGAGGCGCGAGCGCGCCGCGCCTACCTCCTCAGAGGAGGCGTGCCTGACGGCCACTCACTTCCTCCGCGCGAGCTACTCCTCAGCGGGCAGGTACCGGTCCATGGCCGCGCGCAGCTTGATGTGGGCGCGGCGATAGAGCTCGCGCACGGCGTCGATCGTGGGAGTGCCCAGTCTTTGCCGCACGCTCTCGAGATCGAAGCCGTAGTAGTCGATCAGCAGGATCACGCTGCGGTGGTCCTCGACGTCAAGCTGCTCGACGTGGCGATCGATGAGCTCCTGGAACTCGGCGTACACGGTGATGTCGGAGGGCGAGGGTTGCGTCCGCCGACTCCGAGCCCCGGCCACTCCAGGGTCTTCCTCTTCGAGCACGGTCTCGCGCCGGCGATCCCGTTGCTGGGCCTTGTGGTAGTCGACACGGTCCTTCACCTGGTTGCGGGCGATCGCCGTGAGCCAGTAGAGGATGCTCGCGTGGTCGCGCGGCTCGAACTCCGCGAGCCTCCGCTCGGCCACCAGGTAGACGCCCGACAGGAGGTCGTCCACGTCCTCGAAGCGCTTCAGGAAGGCACCCATCTCGATGCGCAGGATGCGCCGCAGGCGCTCCTGGTAGCGCTCGTAGAGCTCGTGCAGCGCCTTAGGGCGTCCAGCCTTGAACTCGTGGACGAGTTCCAGGGAGCGCGGCAAGGCGGGAAGCGTCGAGGGATCGAGGGAGGAGAGCGCCGAGAGGGGGTGGTCCATGGCAGCCGAGAGCTCAGGAGGGCCAT
Source organism: Planctomycetota bacterium (assembly GCA_031413955.1). Classification (GTDB taxonomy): domain Bacteria; phylum Planctomycetota; class UBA1135; order UBA1135; genus JABFRZ01. Next base: position 9,977 of record JANOGB010000266.1, read on the forward strand.
CCGAGGCAGGGGAGCCCGGTCGCGGGGACCATGGAGGAAATCAGGTTTCCGTGCATGGGGCCTCGTCATGGATCGATCCTGCGAGCCGGGCGAACGCCCAAGGGGGCGTTCTTCGTCTCGGGCACGTTGTAGCCGCGGTCGGAGGATCGCAAACGGAAGGCATTGTCCATGAAGCAGCCTCCCCGCGCGATCTTGTACTTCTGGTCCCTAGGCTTGCGCTCTCCGTCCAGGTCGGGGAGGTCCGTCAGGTAATCACTGAACCAGTCGCGGCACCACTCGTAAACGTTCCCGGCCGTGTTGTGCAGCCCGAATGGGTTCGGCCGTAGGCTGTGGACCGGGCCATGGAGCTGCCAGCCATCCTTCCACGTCTCCATCGGCTGCCCCAGCCCGTCGCAGGATTGATCGCACAGGTTGGCGCCCTCGGCCAGCGTCTCGGGATTGGGTCCCGTCCACCATGACGTGGACGTCCCGGCCCGGCAGGCATACTCCCACTGCGCCTCGCTGGGCAGGACGAGCTCCATGCGTCCGAGGAGCTGGTCGCAATCGTTCCAGGAGACAAACTCGACCGGGTGAAGGGAATCCTTGTAGATGGCCGGATTGTTGCCGGCTAGGCGCTCCCACTGAGCTTGCGTCATCTCGTACTTCGAGAAGAAGAACGGCCGCAGGGTCAGCTCGTTGGGCGTCTCGTCCTCCTCCGCCTTCGGGTCGTAGTTAGGCTCCTGCTCGGAGTGGGGCTGCGATCCAATCCAGGAGGTTCCGCCGGGCAGGAGCACGAAGACGAGCCCACTCTCGGGCCGGAACACGAGCCGGCCTTCCACGTCGCGCACCGGTGGCTCACCCGATTGGAGGTGCGCGAACTCCCACAGCATCGAATCGAGATCGGGGCCGAGGGGCACGAGGCCGAGCTGGGGTGCGAGCTGGAGGCCGCCGTACTTCGGAAAGTGCTCGCGGTCCGCGATCTCAGCGCAGGCTTCTTTCCAGAGTGACCGAACCTCGGGTCCGGTCAAGCTGCGCTCCTCGAGTGAGCGAGCGAACTCGAGGCGACCCTCGATGTCCCGCCAGCGGGGATGGCTTCGGGATGCCAGCGCCTCCAGCGTGGCGACGAGCTGCGCCTGGACCTCCTTCTTCACCGGGAACTCCGGCTCCTTGATGCCCGGGCTCGACTCCATTCTCCGCAGACGCTCGCGATGCTCGGGCAGCCTCGAAGCGTGCTCTTGGAGCCGCGCCTGCCATCTGGTCATGGTCTCGATCTCGCGAGGATGCGCCGGCCATAGGGAGTCCTCCTCCGCGAGGATGTAGAAGACCTCGCTCGCATCCAGGCTGAGGCGCAGATCCAGTCTCTGTTCACGCTCGATGCGCGTTTTCCCGGCCTGGACGACACTCGTCGCGACGGCCCCTCCCAGGGTGGCTGCCACAGCCAGGAAGGAAGCAGCCGCCAGTCCTCGGTTCCGCCGCACCCACTTGCGCAGCTCGACCCAAGGGCCTGTCCGGTGAGCCCGGACTACCCGATCCTCCAGGAACGCTCGTAGGTCCTCCGCCAGCGCCCGCATCGAGGCGTAGCGTTCCGCCGGCTCGGGCGCCATTGCGCGCTGGGTGATCGAGAGGAGCTCCGAAGGCGTCCGAGGGGCGAGTTCCTCGATCATCCTCGGCGGGCCCTGCAGGACGCGCGCGACGGTCGGCTCGCCGCCCTCCGAGTAGGGCGCCACGCCCGAGAGGAGGTGGTAGAGGATCGCTCCGACGGCGTAGACGTCGGAGAGCGGCCCGACTTCCGCCTGCTGGCCGCGCGCCTGCTCGGGCGACATGTAGGGCACCGTCCCGATGGCCGTGCCCTCATCGGTGCGCTCGGGGTCGGGTGAGCCGGGGCTCGGTGCTGGAGACGTGCTTCCGTCTCCCTCCGGCTCCTCGTCGATCCGCGCCAGGCCCCAGTCCATCACGTAGGTCTCGCCCACCTTCGAGACGCGGATGTTCGCCGGCTTCACGTCGCGGTGAACGACGCCCTGCTCGTGCGCGAAGGCCAGCGCCTCACACACCGTCACAAGCTCCTCGACCACCCGGTAGAGCGTCCAGCCCTCGCGACCCTCGCGCGCGAGCTGGATCACCTGAGAGAGATCGCGGCCCTCGACAAGCCGCATCGCGAAGTACGGACGCTGGTCCGGGTCGAGCCCTACACCGTGCAGGGCCACGATCCCAGGGTGAGCCAGCCGTCCGAGCACGCGCGCCTCGCGCACGAAGCGGCGCAACATGCGCAAGGAATCGCCCGGGGAGCGAGCCTTCTCCCCAGCGCGCGAGACCTTGAGGGCCACGCGCCGGCCGAGCACGGCTTCGCGCGCTTCGTAGACCTTGCCGTAGGTCCCTTTGCCAAGATCCGCCTGCACGACATAGGGCCATTTCGCTGGCGTGCTGCCGCGCAGCTCCTCCAAGAGCGCGGCGAGGTCACGCCCGTCATCGCCGAGCTGCCCCAGCCTGGCCCCGAGCCCGAAGCGCGGCACGCGTGCCCGGAAGCGCAGCTCCTGCTGCCGCAGCTCGTCGAGCGCTCGGGCCTGCTCGGGATGAGCCCCACAGAAGTCCCCGAAGGCCTCCGCGTCGCCGCGCGCCTCGCGCTCCTGGTAGGAGGCGTACAGCCTCTCCGCCTCGGAACGCCCCCCCGTGCTCGTCTCCTCCGTCATGATCCGCCCGAGAATCCTAAGAGCGCGCGTGGTTTTCCGACAGCCCCGCCCCTGATCCCGGCAACGCCGGAGATGTCCTCCGGCCCTCTGACGAAAGGAAACTCATGCTGCGCAAAGCCTTGCCCCTCACGCTCCTCCTGGCCCTCACGCCCCTCGCGAGCGCCCAGACGAACGAGAACCAGATCCGCTCCTCGACGAGCATTTACTCGGCCCAGGCCTGTGGCTTCGGCACGGTGACCGCGATCCCCACCGACGTGATCCTCTTCCGGGATGCGAACGGGCGGGAGATCACGAGCCTCACCCGCACGGCGGGCTACTGGTTGGCCCGTCCCTACTCCGGGCCGATCTACGGGATCGACCCGGGCGCGAACGGCAACTATTCGATCCGTTTCTACTTCGGGTGGTTCGGCTCGGTCATCAACAACGGGACGATCGAGATCATCCGCAACGGTGTGGTCCTCGACCGGGACCGCCTGTTCCGCTGCTAGAGGGGGGGTTTCGACCGCGGGAGCGGTCGGCTGGAGGACTCCGGGATCACCGGAGTCCTCCAGTCGATTGGACTCAGGCGGCCAGCTCGTCGAGCTGCCGGATCGAAGCAACCGTTACCCGCCATGAGTCGACTGGAACGGAGCGCATCGAACCATGGTCCGCGCTTGTCGCCCATCCCGAGGTCAACCTCGATGACGTTGCGCTCTCCTGCCACGGCGGTGCGCGGGATAGGCCGGAGGATAGGCCATCCATGCTCCTGCGGTCCGATAGCCCTTACCGTCGTTCTTCGCGCGTCGTTCTCGAGCGGGCGGATCAGTATCAAGTACTCGAGAGGCAGTCTGGCGCGTGCGCGCGCGGCTGCGAGCGGGCGTGGGGCGCCTGGTGGTGGAGGGCGCGGGCGAGCGGCCCTGAGGGCGTGCGCCGTGCGCGCTCCTACCCGCGCTCCGCGACGCTGGCGTTCCTGGTCGCGACCCGCTCTTCCTGGAATGCGCCCGCGCACAGACGCCAGCAGCGCAGGCCCGCGAGCCCGCCGGCTCCGATCGAGAGGATCAGGTACGACCAGTTCTCGAGGGCCGCGGCGCGGTCGGCCTCGGAGGGCAGCGCCGGTTGGTCGGGATGGGAGTGCCAGACGCCGACGAGCAGGAAACCCTGCGAGCGTGCCTCCCGATCGGCGGCGAGGTGATCACCGGGATCGAGCTCGTAGCGCTCGTGCGCGTGATCCACGACGAGGTTGCGCGCCTGGACCGCGCGTCGGACGGAGGTCGATCCGTTCTCCACGGAGCCGATGAGCAGCCCGCAGGTCTCGTGGGGATAGCCGGCGCGGACCCAGCGCTCGAGCTCGGCGCGTACCTCTGCAGGGAGGAGCAGCATGTCAACGCGGCTCGACGGTTGCGCGCTCGAACGCCGGGCCCTCGTCCTCGGCCTCCGGGTCACCGAGCCGGGTGCAGAGCGAGAGAACGAGGAGCGCGAGTGCCATCACGCGGATGCTAGCGCGACGGCCGGCTTCGCTGCGGATGAAGTCGGTAAGAGAGCCGCGGGCGGCCGGCGAACGTCAGCGAGCCGCGAGCTCGAACGACAGCGACGCCCAGAAACCCTCCCAGTCGCCTTCGAGCGCTTGCTCCGGCGTCGCGCGACGCTGGTGGACGGAGCTCGCCACGAAGGCGCCGGCCGACTCCGGCGTGAAGCGCGTGCGGCCGTGCTCGTCCGTGCGCGCGAGCACGATCGTGTGCGGGGCGGCAAGGCGCATGAGCTTGACCTGGCGGTTCGCGAGCGGGCGCTCTCCGAACTCGAGGCGCAGGGTGAGTTCCTGCCCGGCGCTCCAGCGGCCCGGGTCCGTCTCGAGCACGAGCTCGATCGGAAGCCCGAGCGTGCGCTCGAAGCCCGTGCACGAGCCGTCGCCGACATGGACGAGCGCCTTGTCGCAGCGCAGGTAGCTGTCGCGTCCGGGCAGCGCGGTCTCGCCGCGCCGCTCGCGCTCGGCCTGGACCTCTTCGAGGCCCTCGACCGCCAGGTACTCGGCGTACTTCTCGGCCCCGATCTCCACGAAGGCGTGGTTCGACAGGTAGACGAGCGTGAGGAGGCCGGCCTCCTTCGTGGTGAGGAACCCCGCCGGCGACCGGCCGTCGAGTCCGAGGATGGGCTTGGTCCCGCTCGGCCCGTGCAGCTCGAAGCGCAGCGCGCGGCGCGGGTCGCGGAGCTGCTCCTCGTACTCACCCGGGTGCCCCACGCACAGGCGCAGGTCGAGTCGCTCGCCCACCGCGGGCCGAAAGCTCGAGGGCGCGATCCAATGATCATGCGCCGCGATGGGCAGCGCGGATGCGATCAGAGCGCCGCAAGACGCGAGGGCTCGTTTCGCCCGGGAGCGCCGGGCTCCAGCCCGGCTCTTCTCTTCCTCTTCTTCTCCTTCCCCGCGAGCGCGAGACGCGAACGAAGCCGGAACACCCAAGCGAAAGCCCAACGCTCCCACGTCAATCGACGACGGAGCCATCGTCGGGCGGCAACACATCGTCGAACGCACTCTCGCTGGTCGGGAACACGAAGGTCTGACCGTTGACTTCGATCGGCTCGCCGCTCTCGCTCGTCCCATTCTGGATCAAGTTCGTCACGAGCGGATCGAAGGCGGTCGCGCCCGAGCCGTCGCTGTCGTGGCAGGCAGAGAGGAGCAGTCCTCCCACGAGGAAGAGGGTAGATCGCATGGTGTACCTCACTGGTTGGGCGAGCCAGGAAGCGGCGTCCGCAGGTACGGGAAGGTCTCGTCGAAGAACGAATCGTCGAGGAAGGCCCCATCCGTGAACGGCAAGTCCTTGCTGGGAGCCACGTCGATCGTGAGCAAGACGCCCATCGCCACGCGTAGCTCGATGTCGACCACGTCGTCACCCGGCCGGCGGCCGTTCGGGAAACCCGCCAGGTCGCCGCCGACGACGCCGAGCCGGTCCTGCGCGCCCTTCGCGACCGGCAGGACGTTCGTGTTGAGGCGCAGCATCTCGGCCGTCGAGCCGTTCTCGTTGAGGCTCGGGACGCCGCTCAAGAAAGCCTGCACCAGATCCACGCGCGGGAAGAGCGTCGGCGCCGTCACGATCGGGAAGAGCACCTCGATCAGGGCCGGCAGCGTGGGATTCGTGACGTAGATCGCGAACTGCGCGTCGTCCTTCGGTTCGCTGGCGTTGAAGCGGTCCTTGTCCGGCAAACCGATGACGAGCTCGTTCACGAGCGGGGCCGAGAGGCGCGAGACCTGCGACCACGCTCCGCCCTCGACCGAGGCCTGGTTGTGGCCGGAGGGATGCGGATTGAGCACGCGCGCCTGGCGCAGGCTGGCCGCGGTCCAGCCGCCGATCACGGGGCCCTCGCCGCTCAGCAAGCCGGCGATCGGCAGCTCCAGGATCAGCGACGTGCAGTTGGCGTCGTCGAGCAGGTCAGCGCGGCTGTTCTCGGCCCCGACCGGGTCGTAGTTCACCAGGTCGAACACCTCGCCGAGATTGACCACGAACGGGTCTTTGCGCTGGCCGACGAACACGCGCCCGAGGCCGACGCCCGGCACGTCGATGTCGTAGACGTACTGCGCCGCGTAGGCATCGTAGTCGGGCAGGGTCTTCGTGCCGATGTTGTCGACCGGCTTGGTGAAGACCGTCGAGGCATCGGCGTCGTTCGACACTGGTTGGGCAGTACCCGTGCGCCGATCTCCGGCGACGACCGTGAGCGTGAAGGTCTCCTTCAGGTTGAGCGCCGCGTCGTTGCCGGCGCTCACCGGCCCGACCTGCAGAAGCGGCACCGGCACGCTCTGCGTGTTTCCCACCGGACCGATGTCGAGCGCGATGCCCTGGAAGGCATTCTGGAAGCGGAACTGAAAGGTCAAGTCTTCGATCGCATCCCCGTCCGTGTCGAGCAGGATCTCGTACAGCGCCTCCGGGTCCATGAAGAAGTAGTTGGGCCCGCCATAGGGCGCCTCGAGCGGGATGTAGTTCGCGATCACCGTCACGAAGTCCTCGCGCCCGGGCTCGTAGCTCCGGAACAGGTAGAAGTCCGTTGCGTCGACCTTGGGGTGCTCGGTCACGAACGGCGCCTCACGGTGACTGGAGGCGAGCGCGGCGGCGGCCGGCTTCACGGGGAGAGCCGGAGCGGGCGAACCCTTCGGATAGGCCGCCAACCCCAGCGCGGTCAGGAAGGAGAGCTTGAGAGGGAGCTGCATGGTTCGATTTCGAGTGGGAGGTGCCCTGACACGGGCTTGCGAGCACCTACGACCTCGGTCGGCCCGGCGGATTCGACTTTCCCGGGCCTTCGTCGCGGCCGGGCCAGGGACCCTTGAACCCATCCTGTTGCACGCCATTCGAGCGGCCCCGGGCTCACTCCGGCACCGGCCGACACCATCCGCTACGATGCTCTTGGAAAGGACGGGTGACTACGGCTCATGGAACAGTCGCGTTTTCTGGGGGGCTTGGCGGTGATCCCAAGGGTGGGTGATCGGTACACATGACGATGGAACGGATCGATTACGCGAGCGTGCAGCTCGGAGGCAAGGACTACGTGATCCTCTCGAGCAAGGAGTACGACCGCCTGACAAGCCTCGTGGCGATGCCGCCGTTGCCCGAGCCCGATGCGGCCGGCAACTACCCAGCGATCGAGTATGTGAGCGCCTCGATCGCGCGCAGCGTGATCCGCGAGCGGATCGCGTTGAACCTGACTCGGCATGAGCTCGCCAAGCTCGCGGGCGTGCGCGTGGAGACGCTATTCCGAATCGAGACGGGGAAACACACCGCCAGCACCGGGGCGATTGCGAAGCTCGATCGGGCCCTGAAGACCGCGGCCACGGCGAAGAGCGCCCGAGCGCGATCTCCCAAGGCTCCCAAACGGCGCAGTCGAACCTCCTGATCCACTTCGGCAAGGCGCGCGACTTGCTGACGGGCTTGGTCCGGACAATCCTCTGGGAGGGGTGGAGCTTCAAGGTGAATCAGTGGGGAGGAGGAAGCAGCGGGAGGTCCTCGACGCTTGTCTCCGGGCCACCACGGCAGCCATGAGCGCGGGCTCCGAACTTCGAGCCTGCGGTCCGGATGTCTCGAGGGCCCCTTGTTGGATTGCGACTTCCCTGCGAAAATAGCTGTGAACGGCGTGTTCCGCCTCGTGCCCGGAAGCCTGAGCCGGTCACGGTCCTTCGCGCTCCTCCCGACGAGCGCTCGCCATGAGAGCCTTGCTGCTCCCCATCGCCGTCCTCTTCTTTCCGCCCCAGGCGGTACGAGGGCCCGCGCCCGAAGGGGGCCCCGTGAGCACACG
>JANOGB010000267.1:0-5810 GCA_031413955.1 Planctomycetota bacterium
TGCGTATGCCGACCGCCCAACTCCTGCCCGGATCCACTCGCCTGCGGCACCCTCGGCGTCTTCACGACCCACTCCGTAGACCTCCGTGCTACCGCGGCCGCCCTTGCGATGCCCTGCGCTCCCGCGGCCTACCGGGCGGCAACGACTTTGACGGGACCGTGCCTGGCGGGAGGACGCGTGCGGCTCCTGGTATCTCTATCTGGTATACGCCGCCGAGGACGGCCATGCGTTTGCCGCCGGTGGCGACGGCCTGTGGCGGCATGACGGCACGCGCTGGAGCGATGTCGACGGTTGCCGCGACGTACCCCGGCTTCCTCTGGCCCTGTCGGCCGCCGGACCAGATCCGATTGCCGTCGCCTGCAGGCTGCGCGAGTTCATGCCGCCAGCGAAGAACCCGGCGGCGGCTCGCCTCCAGCCTGGCCCGGAGCTCGAGGTCTTCAGCGCGGCCGCCTGGCAGACCATTCGAGCTCCGATCACGATCGGCCTTCCGCCCGAGACGCAGCTCGCGGTCGACACCGAAGGGCGGCTCCTCATGGCACGGGGTTCATCCATGTGGGAGTCCACCGCGCTCACGCGTCCTTGACCAATCCGGCGGCCGGACGGGCGTGCTCCCCGCCGACGCCAAGCTCACGCAGCGGCCTGCGGAGATCCCCGCCTGGCAGGACATGAGCATCGAGCAGAAGCGGCTGTTCGAGCGCCAGATGGAGACCTTCGCCGGCTTCGCCGAGCACACGGACCACGAAGTGGGCCGGCTGGTCGCGCCGCTCGCGGCGCCGTGCGACGCGCGCATGGGCACCGTGCACGTCCGCGTGGAGGCCTGCTACGCCGCGCAGGGCAGCATCTGCGACGTGTGCGCCGAGCGCTGCCCGGTGCGCCCCAAGGCGATCCGCGTCTCGATGGGCGCTGCACCTGAGCTCGACCTCGGGCTCTGCACCGGCTGCGGGGTGTGCGCCTGGCTCTGTCCGGCCCATGCGATCGACGTGCAGCCGCGGGTGCCGGCGCGAACCGACGATCTTTCCTCGGCGCGCGCGCGTCAGTCCTCGCCGCCGCCGTAACCCAGCGCTCGCAGCATCTTGTCGCGCTCCGCCGTGTCTTGCGCGTCGTTCTCCCCGTCGCCGGCGGTGGGGGGGGCCTGGTTCCGGTAGAGGCCGCGGAGCTGTTCTGGCCAGGCCGCGCGCTCGTTCTTGCGCTGCGCGAAGACGTCGTGGAGCTCACCCTGATCCTCGACCACGTCGTAGAGCTCGAAGCGCTCTTCGTCGGGGAAATAGACCATCTTGAAGTGCTCGTCACGGAACGCGAGCTGGTTCTTCTGGGCCTCGGGCCGGCTCGTCTGGGCCACGTGCACCACTTCGTGCGGCGTGAAGAGCGACGTTCCGCGCTGGCCCGGCAGGGGCGGCAGGCCGGCGACCTCCAGCACGGTCGGAACGAGATCGATGTGCGAGACGACGCGTTTCGCTCCCGCTTCGAGCTGGGCCCGGCGCGGATCGTCCTGCGGCAGCTTGACGATCAGCGGGACGCGGAGCAGTCCGTCCGACAGGTTCTCGACGTGCCCGAAGCCGCCGTGCTCGCCCAGGCCCTCGCCGTGGTCGGAGGTGAACACGATCAAGCTGTCCCGATGGAGCCCGAGGCGCTCGAGCTCGGCCATGAGCTCGCCGACGTAGCGGTCGGCGTAGTTCACCTCGAGCGCGTACCGCTGGCGGCCCTCCTCGTAGTCCACGAGTGCGTCGTTGACCCAGATGCGGAGCTCGCACTTCGCGCTCCCGCGCGAGCCGCGGTCGACCACGGCGCGCGCGACGCTGACGGACTCCATGACCTTGCCCGCCTCCCACTGGATCGGCAGGGGCCGGCCGTCCTCGAGGCAATCGAGGTTGCGCACCTTGAACTGGTACGGCTCGCCTTCCGGCAGGATCTCGAACGTCGTGCGTCCCTTGCCCAGTTCCACGGTCTCCACCCACTGCTGCATGTCCCCCGCCTGCAGCACGACCAGCGGTTCGCCGTTCCTGCTCACCTGCACGCGCCTGGTCTTCGTGCCGTGAGACTCGTAGGGTTCGTGCGGATCGGAGAAGTGCGCGAACAGGAACAGCGGCTTCTCCGGATCGCGCTCGGCCAGGCTGGCGCGCAGGCGCCCGATGCTCTGCTCGGCCTTTGCCATCAACCGGTAGTTGCAGTCGTAGCTCTCGAAGCCGCGGCCCGGGGACTCGTCCTCGTCCAGCGAATTCAGCGTGCACAGGCTCAACACCGCGCGCGTGTCGTAGTCGTGGTCCGCGAGCCATTCGGCGAGCAGCGGCAGATCGGCAGGCACGTCCTGCCCGTTGTTGGACACCCCCGTCTCGAGCACCGGGCGCGAGGAGAAGAGGCTGACGTGCGACGGCAGGGTCATCGGCGCGGCCGAGAAGGCGCGCTCGAAGGCGACGCCCTCACGCGCCAGGCGATCGAGGTTGGGCGTGTCGTACTTCCCCGCCGGATCGAAGAGCGCGTCGGCGCGCAGCGTGTCGATCACCACCAGCACCACGTTCACGGGCGGTTTCTCGCTCTCACGCGTCGAGCTCGGCGTGCTGCCGGACTTCCCGCAGGCGGCCAGAGCGAGCCCGCTGGCGAGGAGCACGACAGCGAAGCGACGCGAGTTCGATTCCATCCGTGGGGCGGGGGACGCCAAGACTTTCCGTCTGCCTTCCGCTCTTCGCGAGTGTACCCGCGCCGTCATGCTTCCGGAGTCGGGCCGGCGAGAAGTCGCCTCAGCGGAAGCCCATCGCGCGCAGCGCGGGTCGCTCGCCGCCGGTGCCAGGACGCAGGGTCACCTCGACCTCCAGGTAACGCTCAGCGGGCGGCGCGACCGGGCCCCAGGCGCCGAAGGAGAGCCCGTCCGCGCTCGCACGAAAGCGGAACTCCAGCGCGGAGTCCCCGGGGGTCGTGCCCTCGAAGAACCATTGGCGCTCCGTCTCGAAGGCGGCCCGATCGAAGGCGTAGCGTGCGCGCCCTTCGGCGTGCTCGTCCAGCGACAGGCTCCACGCCTCCTCCAGGAAACGCTCCGGCGCGTGCCGGCCGCACAAGAGGAAGAAGCGGTCGAGCTCCGGGTCGTAGGCCATGAGCATGTAGCCGCCGCGTGCCGAGGGCGTGCCCGAGGCCTCGTGCCGCGTCCAGCGCCGGCGCGCGGGATCGAAGGACCACAGGTCGTCCATGCGCTGCGAGAACTGGTCGCGGACGCCGCCGAACAGCACGATCCGGGCGCGCCGCGAGTCGTAGGCGAAACCGGGTCGCACGCGTGCCGATGGGTGTTCGGAGAGATCGAGCACGACCATGCGCTTCGAGCGCGGCTCGTACAGCAGCGTGCGGTCCCAGAAACCTGCCTGCGGCTGCCCGGTCTCTCCCCCGAAGAGCACGACGCCTTCGCTGGCGGGATCGTAGGCGGCGGAGAGCGAGTGCGGCACGACGTAATCGGAGGGCCCTCCGCGCTCGTCCGTCACGCTCGAGTCGTGCGAGTTCCAGCGCTCGCGCTCGGGGTCGTAGGCCACGACCGTGCCACCCTGGAACATGAGGAAGCAGCGCAGGCGGGGATGGTAGACGAGCGCCTTCTCGCCGCCCGACCCGAGCGCGGGCCCGCCCGGGTTGCGCTGCTCCCAGCGTTTCTCGCCGACGTGGAAGACCCAGGTGTCGGTGAAGCGCACGTCCTCGCCGTCGTTCTTCCAGCCGGTCGGCATCAGCACCAGATCGTGGTCGGGGCTGAAGGCCGCCTGCTGGTGGCAGCGTCCGCGCGGGGCGAGCGGCGTGGGCACCCGCTCCCAGCGCTCCTCGCGCGTGTGGAAGAGCCAGGTGTCCGCGACGTTGCGCATGGGCGAGAGGTGCGAGTCGCGCACCTCGCCGCTGAAGACGAAGAGGCGTCCGTCGCCCAGGTAGACCGTGGGATGGCAGGTGCGCGCCAGCGGAGGATCGAGCGCGCGAACGCGCTGCCAGTCGCCCTCCACCCAGCGCAGGCCGCCTTCGTCGGCCAGGGCGTGCTCGAGCTGACCGGAGGCCCACTCCGCGGCCTCGTCGACGACGGGCTCGCGCAGGAAGGATGTCCAGACCTCGAGCGAACGCACGCCGCTCGTGGTCGCGAGCTCCAGGCGCTCGAGCGGTTGCGGCCGCGCCACCCAGGTCTCGATCAGCTCGGAGGTGTTGGCCGGGCGCCCCGACAGGCGCAGGTCGTCCACCGCGAATGCCGACCGGCCGCCGCCCAGCTCCAGCCGCCGCACGGGCGGTGCCGACTCTCCAACCGTGTCACCATCCGCCAGGTTTCCAGACTTGGCTTGGTCGTCGAGCACGAGTCGCGCGACCCGGAGCTGCTCCTGGTCCACCACGATGCCGACGTGGCTCCACCGTTCGGGTGAGAGGCCGGCTACGCTCGTCGTGACTTCCTTGCCCGACTTCCCCGAACGGACCTCGAGGAGCAGCACTCCGTCCTTCTGGCAGCGCAGCTCGAGGAGCTCGGGCAGCGCAAGGATCGGACCCGCTTCCAGGCGCTCGGGGCGCAGCCAGAACTCGACGGTCAGGGCGGTGGGAGAGAGCTCCGTGTCGCAGCGCAGCGAAAGGTGCTCACCGGCGGTCACGGCGAGGCCGCGCCCGAACCGTCCTTCCGCCGGCGGTCCCTGGCTCGTGGCCGGGGACGGGTCGAGCGTCCAGCGCGGCGTTTGCTCGGCGGCTTCGCGGGCGAGCGGGCCCTCGAAGGTCAAGTAGAGCAGCGTGCTCGGCGTGCGTCCGACCGGTCCGAAGAAAGCTTGCCCCGCGGCCTCGTCGAAGGGCCAGGGGACCGTGCCGTGGCCCGCCCAGCGGTAGTTCAGGAGGTGTTCGGCTCGTCCGCCTTCGCTGGCCGCGGTCGCGAGAGAGAGCCAGGGCACGCCCGCGAACTCCCCGGATGAGCCGGCCGTTTCGCCACTTCCGCCGCAAGCGGCCAGGGCCAGGGCACAGGCAGGGACGACGGAGGCTTTCAAGCGAGCACGCCTTGTCCTGCGCGAGCGCGGGCCGTCCAAGGCTCGACGTGAGGGCCAGGAACTCACCTGGCTCCTGACCACGAGCGTGCTCATTGCAGGGCGAGCTTCTCCACGCCGATGCCCAGCTCGCGGGCGTCGTCGGACCCCTTCGTATCCCGGGCGGGAATCAGCACGTCGTCCACCCTGATCTTGACCTCGCACTGGGAGAACTTGCCCGCGCGGAAGTCGTCGATGCATTGCTTCGGGACGTTGGCCACGAGCTCACCGCGATGATCCGGACCGACCGAGAAGGACGCGGCTTCCACGCCGTTGAGCTCGATCTTCCCGCGCATGGCCTTGGCTCCGGAGAAGGCGACCATGACGAAGCGGGTCTCGCTGCCCGTCGGCTTGAGGTAGGCCGTGGCCTCGCGACCCGTCCAGCGGAAAGTCCGTTCCTCGTGCTCGACCTCGTGCCAGCCCTCTCCGAGCTGCGAGCGGTCGCGGTGCCCCATCACGATCTCGCCCCGCTCGACCCGGCGCTTGGCTCCGTGGACGAGGAACAACCAATCGAGGTGCGCCTCGATGGTCGTCGCGCGCTTCTGCGCGACCGCGAAGAGGTTGTCGCGCCGATGGCCGAGGGGACCGACCGCGAGAAGGCGGTGGAGCAGCCGGTGCTCGTACACGTCGTCCACGACCATGCGCGGCTCGAAGTGGTGGGCCCGCAGCAGCATCTCGAGCTCGCGTGGAATGTACTCGCGGTTGTGCCGCCCGTAGATCCCGTAGCCCGAGTAGGGATGGTAGATGTTGTAGCCGCGGATCAGCGTCCAGATGTTCTCGATGGAGGCCGCGTTGGGTGTCGTGAGG
>JANOGB010000268.1:0-11909 GCA_031413955.1 Planctomycetota bacterium
CTCCAGCCGGTTTCATGCCGATCATTTTTCCAGTCTTATAATAAAAATCACGAATGGCCTCCAGCATGACAAGCGTAACCGGCATGGTCGCGGCATCCTCTCCGGGGGGCCGGCCTCGGTCTACGCGCCCGACGCGCCCAAGGTGCCGCGCGAGCTGCTCGAGCTCGGCGTGCCGGTGCTCGGCATCTGCTACGGCATGCAGTGGATGATGCAGGTGCTGGGTGGCGAGGTGCAGGCTGCCGGCAAGCGCGAGTTCGGGCGCACCTCGCTCGAGATCCACCACCCCGAGGGCGTGCTCGAGGCCATCGACGGCCGCACGGTGGTGTGGATGAGCCACGGCGACAAGGTCGCGCGCATCCCCGCGAGTTTCCGCGTGCTGGCGAGCTCGTCCGACTGCGAGTTCGCGGCCGTGGCCGACGAAGCGCGCGGCTTCTCCGGCGTGCAATTCCACCCCGAGGTGACGCACACCGTGCGCGGGCGCGAGCTGCTCGAGAACTTCGTGTGGCGCGTGTGCGGCCTCGCGGGGGACTGGACCTCGGGCTCGATCGTCGAGCGCGAGGTGGCCGCGATCCGCGCCCTGGTCGGGAGCGACGGCGAGGTCGTGCTGGGCCTCTCGGGCGGCGTGGATTCGTCCGTCGCCGCCCTGATCGTGCACGAGGCGATCGGCGCGCGCCTGCACTGCATCTTCGTCGACAACGGCTTGCTGCGGAAGGACGAGCGCGAGACCGTCGAGCGCGTCTTCGGCAAGCACTTCCACCTCGATCTGACCGTGGTCGACGCCGCCGACCAGTTCCTGGCTCAATTGCGCGGCGTCACCGACCCCGAGGCGAAGCGCAAGTCGATCGGCCGCGAGTTCGTCGAGGTCTTCAAGCGCGAGGCCAAGCGCTTCCGGTCTGCCCACTTCCTCGGCCAGGGCACGCTCTACCCCGACGTGATCGAGTCGGTCAACGTGCACGGCGGCAACACCGCCGTGATCAAGAGCCACCACAACGTGGGCGGCCTGCCCGCGGACCTCGCCATGCAGCTCGTCGAGCCGCTGCGCGAGCTCTTCAAGGACGAGGTGCGCGCCCTCGGCCGCCACCTCGGCCTCGCGCCGGAGATCATCGAGCGCCAGCCCTTTCCCGGCCCTGGCCTCGCCGTGCGCTGTCTCGGCGAGCTCACGCGCGAACGCCTGCACACGCTGCGCGAAGCCGATCACATCGTGACGAGCGAGATCGAATCCGCCGGCGCGCACAAGGGCCTCTGGCAATACTTCGCCGTGCTCCTGCCGGTGAAGTCCGTCGGCGTGATGGGCGACGTGCGCACCTACGAGGAAGCCTGCGCGATCCGCCTCGTGCAGAGCGAGGACGGCATGACCGCCGACTGGGTGCAGCTCCCCAAAGACCTGCTCGGCCGCATCTCCAACCGCATCATCAACGAAGTGCGCGGCATCAACCGCGTCGTGCTCGACATCTCGAGCAAGCCGCCCGGCACGATCGAGTGGGAGTAGGGCGCAGGGGTCCCTACAGCTGGCGACCGCCACCTTCCGAGAAGTCCCTCCATGACCTCGGCGACCTACTTGCGAGCGAGTCGGACTGGGTTGCGAGCACGCGGGGCAGAGACCGGCCGTCACCGAGCTCGGGAGGGAAGACGCGCGCGCCTGCCGGTCGGTTCGGGCTCGTTTCAGCCGTCCGCGATGCAGAAGAGGTGCGTCAGGCTACGCAGGAAGAGCGCGCCCTCGACGACCACGGGCGAAGCGATGAAGACCTGTTCCGCGAGCACGTTGGTGCGCTCGACCTCGTACTTCGGGCCCAGGCGCACGAGGTGCACCTCGCCGGCCTCGGTCGGGACGTAGAGCAGTCCTCCGGCGGCCACGGGCGAGGCCTTGAGCTGGCTGCCACGCGGCAGGCGCTCCTCGATGTAATGTGCTTCGCCGGTCGTCGCGTCGAAGCAGGAGAGCAGGCCGCGGTCGGTGACGGTGTAGTAGAGCCCGTCGTGCAGCACGGGCGAGGCGGTGTAGCCGCAGCCCTTGGTGGAGGTCCACAGTACGGGCTGGTCGCCCTCGCCGTCGCCGGGCTGGATGGCGAGGATCTTCGCCTCGCGGTAGCCGGACATGACCAGGAACGCATCCTCGTGGCGCAGGACCGTCGGGATCGCGTTCACGCCGGCGCCGGCGGCTTGCCACAGGAGCTTTCCGGAGGCGGGGTCGTAGCTGCGCGTCTTGCGTGCGCCGCTCGTGACGACCTGGAGCCTCCCGTCGAACGTCGTCACGAGCGGCGTGGCCCAGGTCGAGGGCTCGTCGCGTGCCACGCGCCACAGCTCCTTGCCGGTCTTCGTGTCGAGCGCGAAGGCAAACGACTCCTTCTCGTGGTCGGCGACCTGCACGAGCACGTCGCCCGCCAGCACCGGCGCCAGACCCTCGCCGAAGGCGTTGCGCATCTCGAGCTTGACACCGGGGTCGAAGCTCCAGGCGAGCTTGCCCTCGAAGTCGTAGGCGAAGAGCCCCTGCGTGCCGAAGGAGACGTAGACGTACTTGCCGTCCGTCACGGGCGAGGCCGAGGCGTAGCTGCCGTAGCTCTTGTGGTAGCCCTCGTGCGGCGTCGCGACGCGCGCCACGGCCTTCCAGCGCGTGGTGCCGCTCTTGCGGTCGAGGCAGTGGAGCTCGAAGCTCTGCTCCTCGGGCGGCGTGCCGCGCGAGCCGCCGCGCCCGCCGTCTTCCTCCGCGGCCGGAGGTGCCGCCTGCGGATCGGTCGGCACGGCCGTGGTCAGGAACAGCGCGTCGCCGAGGACGATCGGAGTCGAGACCCCGCGGCCCGGGAGCTCGACCTTCCAGCGCACGTGCTCGGAGTCGCTCCAGCTCCGGGGCGCGGAGCCGGGCGCAACCCCGTCCCCGGTGGGGCCGCGCCACTGCGGCCAGTGGGCTGCGTCGGCTTGCGCGGGGAAGGACGACGAGAGGAGCAGGAGCGCGATCATCGGCGGCTTGGGTGGGTGGGGCAGCAGCATAGGGATTGCGCGGCCAAGGCTCACGCGCGCCGGGGCCGCGCTTGCTGGAGGCGCGAAGAATCGGGAAAAGGGCGGGGCAAGAGGCGCTCTCCGTCCGGATCCATCAGCATCTCTCCCGTCTGCACCCACGTATGAAGGTCCTCGTTCCGCTCCTCGCCCTGTTCCTCCCCTTCCTTCCCGGGACCGTTCGCCGGAGTGCCGTGGAGCAGGAAGCGACGCCAGCCCCATTCCTCTGTCCGCCCTGCGGAGCCGAGTGTCACTTCACGACCTATTCGAAGGCGGGCAGCTGCGGTGTTTGCGGGATGAAGCTCGTCCCGCTGGCGAGCGTGCCGCAGGTCGGGGTGCTGCTCTACCCGGACGTCGCGCTGGGCTCGAGCACGCTGGCGCTGGCGGTGTTTGCGGCCTCGAACGCGGTGCGCGTCTTCAGCGTGGCGGACACGCTCGACCCGCTGCGACTCTCCGACGCGCTCGAGGTGCGCCCGCAGTTCGCCTTCGCGGACGCGCCGGCGCTCGACGTGCTGGTGCTTCCCGATGGCTTCGGGGCGTGGGAGGACCCGCTGATCGTCGAATGGGTCCAGGGCGCGGCCGAGAAGGCGCGCTGCGTGCTCGCCGTGGGCGGAGGCAGCGTGGTGCTCGCCAAGGCCGGTTTTCTGGCGAACGAGCGCGTCCCCGCGCGGCGCTTTCTGGTGGAGCGCGGCAAGGAGCTCGCGCCGGGGCCGATCTACGAGGACGTGCCTGGGCACCGGCGCGCGGGCAAGTTCTTCCTCGCGCGCGACACGGGCGCGTCGATCGGAGCCGCACTCGCGGTCGTGGCGGAGCTGGCGGGGGAGGAGCGCGCGCTGCGCACGGCGGAGGAGTTCGGGGTACCGTGGACGCCGGAGAAGAAGTAGCGCACTGCCATGCTGCTCGCTCTCGTGCTCGTCGCCCTGCCCGTGGCTCAGGGCACGCCCGCGCGGCCGAGCTGGCCGGCCTGGCGCGGGCCGGACGGCACCAACGTCTCCTCCGAGCGCGGCTGGAGCTCGGAGGGCGCGCAGGAAAACGAAGGCGAGCCGCTGTGGCGCGTCCAGGTTGGCCGCGGACATTCGTCGGTCGTGGTCGCCGACGGGCGGCTCTACACGCAGGGCTTCGACGAGGCGAAAAACCTCGATCGCGTCTCTTGCCTGGACGCGCTCACGGGTGCCGAGCAGTGGCGCCACGAGGTTCCGGCCGAGCTCGACGCCGACGGCCACGGCGGCGGCACGCACTCGACTCCGAGCGTGGCGGACGGCGTCGTGTATTCCTTCGAGCGCCAGGGCGTGCTGCGCGCACTCGAAGCCGCGACAGGAAAACTGCTGTGGCAGAGCGACCTCGTGGCCGAGCACGAGGCCAAGCCCACCGACTACGGTTTCGGCAGCGCGCCGCTGGTGGTGGGCGAGCTGGTGATCGTCAACGCCGCCCGGGTCGTGGCCTTCGAACGCAAGAGCGGGGAGCCGCGCTGGGCCAGCGAGGACATCGGCGCCTACTACTCGACCCCGGCCCTATGCAATCTCGGCGGCCGCGCAGGGCTCGCGAGCTTCACGCGACCCGGCCTCTACGTGCTCGAGCTCGAGGACGGCGCGCTCCGCCACCACTTCCCCTTCAAGAAGGGCGAGACCAGCGTGAGTGCCTCGACGCCCGTGGTCGTGGACGGGGAGACCCTGTTCATCTCGTCCGGCTACGGCCACGGCGCGGCGCTGGTCGACTTCGCGAGCGGCGCGCCGGTCGCGAAGTGGGAGACGAAGGCCATGCGCACGCAGATGTCGGGCTGCGTGCTCGTCGACGGCTGCTTCTACGGCTTCGACGAGACGATGCTGAAGTGCCTCGATCTCGCCGGCAAGGAGCGCTGGCGCACGCGCGGACTCGGCCTGGGCGCGCTCATGGCCTCCGACGGGCGCCTGATCGTCGTCTCGGGCAACGGCGAGCTCGTCATCGTCGCTGCGAGGCCGGAGAAGTATCAGGAGCTCGCCCGGCGCCGCGTGCTGAACGGCAGCTCCTTCTGGGCCCCGCCGGTCCTGTGCGACGGGCGCATCTACGTGAAGAGTGGCGAGGGCGAGCTCGTGTGCCTGGATCACCGGGCCGCGCGCTGATCTCACCTGGGAGCGCCGGGCTCCAGCCCGGCTCCGGTTCTTGTTCCGGTTCCGTTTCCTTGGGGGGCGGAAGAAGGAGAAGAGAAGAACGGACAAGAGAAGAGCCGGGCTGGAGCCCGGCGCTCCCAGGGTGAAACTAGACTGGGCGGGCGTGCGGGGCATCTCGAGAGCGGCCGACCTTCCGCAGACCTACAACGCGGTCGACATCCTCGAGCGCAACCTGCCCGCGCGCGCGCACGAGCCGGCGCTGCTCTCGCTCGAGCGTTCGTGCACCTTCGGCGAGATCGGTGCCGAGGTGAACCGCGTGGCCAACGCGCTCCAGCGGTTCGGCCTGCACCGCGCGGACGTGGTCGCGATCCTCGCGCCTGACTCGGTCGAGTGGGTGAGCGCTTTCTTCGGCACCATCAAGGCCGGCGGGGTGGCGCTGGGCATGAACACACTGCTGACGCCGCAGGATCACCTGCGCCAGCTCGGCGACAGCCAGGCGCGCTTCCTCATCGCCTCTGCGACGCTGCTCGAACCGCTGCGCGCACTGCTCGGCGCCTGCGAGACGCTCGCGCACGTCGTCGTCCTCGGCGCCGACGTGCACGCGGGCGAGCTCGCCTTCGCGCGCTGGATCGCGGACGAACCGGTGAGCTGCGCGGCCGCGCCCACGCGGCGCGACGACCCTTGCACGCTCAACTACTCCAGCGGCACGACGGGTGAGCCCAAGGGCATCCTGCACGCCCACAAGGACCTGCCGCTGTGCGCGGAGCTGTGGGGCGTGAACGTGCTCGGCCTCCGAGCGGAGGATCGCACCTTCTCGGCCGCGCGGCTGTTCTTCACCTTCGGGACAGGCGGGGGTCTCGTGTTCTCCTGGTACGTCGGGGCGAGCGCGGTGCTCATGTCGCAGTCGCCGCGCGTGGTCACGAACGTGCTCGAAGCCGTGCAGCGTTTTCGGCCGACGATCCTCTACAACGCGCCGACGGGCTACGCCATGGCGCTCGCGCTCCCGGACCTCTGTACGCGCCACGACCTCTCTTCCCTGCGCCTGTGCGTGTCGGCCGGCGAGTCGCTGCCGGCCGCGCTGTGGCACGCCTGGAAGCAGCGCACCGGCCTCGACATCCTCGACGGCATCGGCTCGACCGAGAACTGGCACATCTTCCTGTCCAATCGCCCGGGTGACATCCGCCCGGGAAGCTCGGGCAAGCCGTTCGACGGCTACGAGCTCGAGCTCGTCGATGACGAGGGCCGCGAGCTGCACGAGCCCGGCGTGGTCGGCAACCTGTGGGTCAAGGGCGAGACCGCCGCGCGCTCGTACCTGCGCCGGCCCGAGCAGAGCGCGCACACGTTTCGCGGCGAGTGGCTGGTCACCGGCGACAAGTACGCGCGCGACGCCGACGGCTATTACTGGCACGCCGGTCGCAGCGACGACATGCTCAAGGTCGGCGGCATCTGGGTCTCGCCGGTCGAGGTCGAGGGCGCGCTCATGGCGCACGAGGCCGTGCTCGAATGCGCCGTCGTCGGCAGTCTGGACGAGGCCGGTCTGGTGAAGCCCAAGGCCTTCGTGGTGCGGAAGCCTGGCCGCGCTCTTGGACACGATCTGGCTGCGGAACTCATCGCCCACTGCCGCGCGCGCATGGCCGAGTACAAACGCCCGCGCTGGATCGAGTTCGTGGACGAGCTCCCGAAGACCGCCACCGGCAAGATCCAGCGTTTTCGGCTGCGCGGCTGAGGGTCGCTATCCCGCTGGTCTTCCCGGCGCCGCCGCGCCATCGGCGTCCTCGCCGCGTTCCAGCACGGCGCAGAACACCAGATAGAGCGCCAGCACGCCCATCACGAGCGAGAGCTTGAAGGCGAAGTGCTCGCCGAAGGTCGGGCCGGCGTGGAAGATGCGCGCGAGGAGACCGGTCGCGAAGACGAGCGCGAGGCCGAAAGCGCGGGTGGGGCGCTCGAGGTGCTCGGCGCAGTAGAGGAGCGGTACCACCAGGAAGGCGTAGTAGTAGTACGCCGGCGAGGCGAAGAACCAGAGCAGCGGGAAGGAGAGGCACAGGGCCGCGTGCAGCGGCCGCTTGCGCGTGGTCCAGGCGAGCAGCGCGGCCAAGGAGACCTGACAGGCCCACCACAGCGCCTTCCGGCGTTCGAACAGCGCGCGGATCTCGGGGCCTTGGTCCTTCTGGAAGTCGATCGTCCACAGGAAGGGCTTCCGGAAGCCGACGGTGTCGGAGGCCGGGCGCTCGTCGTGCTCGACGATCTTGGCCTGGAACTCCCCCCAGGAATCGAGCCCCGGTTCGAGCCCGTCGCGCGCCAGCGTGAGGCCGAAGACGGATGATCCGACCAGCAGACCACCCGCGGCGAAGCGCAGGGCCGCGCGACGCGCGTCGGTGCGCTTCCAGAGACTCCACGCGAGCACCGCCAGCGGCCCGAGCGCGAACAGCAGCGGGAATACGCGCGAGAGCACCGACCAGGCGAGGAGTGTGCCGGCCAGGAAGGGTCGCTCCTTCTTCAGGCAACACACCGAGGCCACCAGGGTCACGAGCCAGTCCGTGCGCAGGAAGGCGGCGCGAAAATGGGCGTGGCTGCTGCAATAGTGTGTGAGATACAGCGCCAGCGCGAAGAGCATGGCGCGCGCTCCGCAGGCCCAGGCGATGCAACCGAAGCCGAGCAGCAGGAGCAACGGGTCGAGCGCGATCAAGGCTCTCAGGCCGAACGCACTCTCGAGCGGGACGAGATTCGCGAGCGTGCTGCCGGCGAGCGTCCAGGCCGGCGTGGCGTTGTAGCCCTTGTCGTGCAGGAGCTGCTCCCACATGGGCGGCCCGAGCTCGGTGCGGAAGAAGACCACGTCGCGCGTGAACTCGGCCCAGCGCTCGGAGGAGAAGGGTGCGCGGATCGCCTGCTCCTCGTTGTAGACGGCCGAGAGGCGCTTGAACTCGGGCCCGCCGCGGTGCGCGCCAAGGTTGGCGAGATCACGCCCGCGATGCTCGAAGCCCGTCTCGCGGTCGACCAGCACGGCCGCGTCGTACAGCCGCGCGTAGCCGAGCTCGCGCGCGTACTTCGCGCCGACGTAGTAGTGGAAGAACTCGTAGGGATTGAAGTACCGGCGCTTCTCCCAGTTCTGGTTGGTGTACACGCCGAAGCCGAGCAGGCACACGAGCGCGAGCAAGGACAGATGCAGGCGCGTGAGCGCGCGGCTGCCGCGGCGCTCGAGCCAGGGCACGGCGAGGGCGAGCAGGATCAGCGCCGCGGGCAGGACGTAGAGCAGCGCTTGGCGCGTCGGCTCGTCGAAGGGATACATCACCCTGGGACGGCCGGGCTCCAGCCCGGCTCCGGTCTTCCTGCGCTCGGAAAGAAGAGAGAGCCGAAGAGCCAGGCTGGAGCCTGGCGGTCCCAGGGTGAGCGGAGCACGTCAGGGACGCCGCAATGCGCGCGTGATGAGCGGTCCGGCGATGCCGGCGGCGAGCCAGACGACGGCTACCAGCAAGAGGACGCGCAGGACGCCGCCCCAGCCGCGCGGCACGGCGCCGAGGACGAACATCGCGCCCAGCGAACCGAACACGAGCAGGCACACGACCAGGATCCAGCCCTCGCGGAAGAAGAGCCGCAGGTCGCGGCGCGCCGAGAGGCCGTCCTCGGCCGGCACCCAGCCGCGCGGCAGGAGCGCGCGCAGCGCCGCCGGCGAGGGCGCAGGTCCGAGCGCACGCAGGCGCTCGGCGTCGACCAGCTCGGCGATGGGGACGCGGATGGGCACGCGCTCTTTCACGCCAGGGGCGACTTGATCAGGCGCAGGAGCGTGCCACGCACGAGCTCCGGATTGGCCCGGCCCGCCGAGGCCTTCATCACCTTGCCGATCAGCCCGCCCAGGGCCTTGAGCTCGCCCGCGCGCACGTCGTTCGCGGCGCGCTCCTGACCCTTCAACGCGGCGCGGCACCAGCCCTCGATCGTGTCCGCGTCGCTCACCTGGGCCAGACCGAGCTCGCGCACGAGCTCGGCCGGCGCGGCGTCGCTCCGGAACATCGCCGCGAGCACGCTCTTCGCGCTGCCGCGCGAGATCGAAGCGTCCTGCACGAGGGCGATCAGCGCGGCCAGCCGTGCGGGGGTGAGGCGCAGCTCACCGGGCGTGGCGACGCGCGCTTCCGCCAGCGCCGCTGCGACGTCGTTGGCGATCCAGTTGGCGGCTTCCTTGGGTGCCTGCGACAGCGCCGCCACACGCTCGAAGAAGTCGGCCAGGTCGCGCGAGGCGCTGAGCACGCCTGCGACGTAGGCCGACAGCCCGAGCTCCTGCTGCCAGCGCGCGCGGCGCTCCGCGGGCGGTTCGGACAGTTCGCTGCGGGCGCGCTCCACGTCGGCCGCGGAGAGCGCGACGGGCGGCAGGTCCGGGTCAGGGAAGTAGCGGTAATCGTCCTCGTTCTCCTTGGAGCGCAGGACGCGCGTCTGGGCGCGCTCCACGTCCCACGAGCGCGTCTCCTGGCGCAGCTCCCGGCCGGCCTCGCGCTCGGCGACCTGCCGCGCCACCTCGTGTTCCAGCGCCGCCACGACGTGCTTGAAGGAGTTGAGGTTCTTGACCTCGGTGCGCGTGCCCCAGGGTTCGCCGGCGCGGTGCACGGAGACGTTCACGTCGCAGCGCAGGCTGCCCTTCTCCATGTCGCACTCGGACACACCCGCGAACTGCAGCGCCTCCTTCAGACGCGTCAGATACTCGTGGGCCTCGCTGCCGGATTCGAGCTCCGCTTCGCTGACGATCTCGATCAGCGGGATCCCGGCGCGGTTCAGGTCGACCAGCGTGTGCGCGCCACGATCGTGGATCGCCTTGCCCGCGTCTTCCTCGATGTGGATGCGCCGCAGGCGGATGAAGCGCCCGCTGGCGAGCCGGATCCCGCCGCCGGTGCCGATCGGGCGCGCGTACTGCGAGATCTGGTAGCCCTTGGGCAGGTCGCAGTAGAAGTAGTGCTTGCGGTCGAAGCGGCTGGTCAGGTCGACCGTGCAGCCGAACGCCAGGACCGCGCGTAGCGCGAGGCGAACGGCCTCGGCGTTGAGCACCGGCAGCGTCCCGGGCGCGCCCGAGCACACCGGGCACACGCGCGTATTGGGTATGGCTCCGAACTCGGCCGCGCAGCTGCAGAAGAGCTTGGTGCGCGTGCCGAGCTGGCAATGGACCTCGAGTCCGATGACCGTCTGCCAGCCGGTGCTGGTGGTCGGGGGCGCGCTCATGCGAACACCGTCATGCTAGAACAGGCGCCGGCCGGCGCAGATGGTGTCCGGTGGCCGTCTGGTAGAGGCGCGCCGCGGCCAGCACCTCAGCGTCCTGGCCGCTCGGGCCGATGAGCTGCAGCCCGACCGGCAGCTCGCGCTCGCCCTCGGGCGCGAAACCCGCCGGCACGCTCACCGCAGGCAGCCCAGCCAGGCTGGCCGGCACGGTCAGCGCGTCGGACAGGTACATCGCCAGAGGATCGGAGCTCTTCTCGCCCAGGCGGAAGGCGAGGTCGGGCGTGGTCGGGCCCGCGATCAGGTCCACCTGCTCGAAGGCCGCGCGGAACTCGGCCGCGAGCTCGGCGCGCACACGCGTCGCCTGGCCGTACCAGGCTTCGTGGTAGCCGCGCGAGAGCACGAAGGTCCCGAGCAGGATCCGGCGCTTCACCTCGGGCCCGAAGCCGGCCGCGCGCGTGGCTGCCTGCATCCCGAAGAGCGTGTCGTCGCCCGCTTGCCTCGGACCGAAGCGCACGCCGTCGAAGCGCGCCAGGTTGCTGGCGGCCTCGGCTGTCGCCAGCACGTAGTAGCAGGCGATGGCGAGCTCGGTGCGCGGCAAGGAGAGCGGAACGAGGCGCGCGCCCAGGGCCTCGAGCTCGAGCAGTGCGATGTCGACGTACGCGCGCACGCGCTCGTCGAGGCCGGGGCCGAAGTACTCGGCCGGGACGCCGATGCGCAGGCCTGCCAGCGCAGGACGCGTCACGGGCCTGGAGCGAGAATCCACCGTGGACAGAGAATCTACCCTGGATAGAGAATCTACTCCGACCGGCGGCTCGGCCAGCGAGCTCGAGTCGCGGTCGTCGGCGCCCGAGAGCACCTGCAGCACGAGCTCGAGGTCGCGCACGCTGCGCGTCAGCAAGCCGACCTGATCGAGGGACGAGCCGAAGGCCACCAGACCGGAACGCGAGAGCCGTCCGTAGGTCGGCTTGAAACCCGAGATCCCGCACAGGGCCGCGGGCTGGCGCACCGAGCCGCCGGTGTCGGAGCCGAGCGCCAGCGGCACCAGCCCCGCCGCGACCGCGGCCGCGCAGCCGCTGGACGAGCCGCCGGGCGTGCGCTCCGGATCCCAGGGGTTCCTGGTCACCGAGTAGGCCGAGTTCTCGCCCGAAGAACCCATGGCGAACTCGTCCATGTGCGCCATGGCGATCGGGATCGCGCCGGCCGCGAGCAGGCGCTCGACCACCGTGGCCGTGTAGGGCGGGCGGTAGCCGGCGAGCACGCGGCTGCCGCAGTTCGTCTCGACTCCCGCCAGGCACAGGTTGCTCTTCAGCACCACCGGCACGCCGCACAGCGCGCCGGGCGGGAAGTTGTGCTGCAGCGCGGCGTCGAGCGTGTCAGCGCGTCGCTTGGCCTGCTCGCCCAGCACCTCGGCGAGCGCTCCGAGCGTGGCGCCGACGCTCTCGATGGCCTCCAGCGTCTCCTCGATCGTCGCGCGCACCGAACGCGCTCCGCGCGCGTGCTGCGCGGCGAGCGCGCTGGCGTCGAGCTCGGACAGATCGTGCGGATCGTCCTTCATCGCTCGCTCCCGATGGTCTTCGGGACCACGAAGAAACCGTCTTCGCTGGTGCTGGCGGAGGCCAGGAGCACGTCGCGCTCGAG
>JANOGB010000269.1:0-3060 GCA_031413955.1 Planctomycetota bacterium
CGAAGGTCTCGAGGTTGGTGCTCGAGTAGAACTCGTCCGGCAGGATGCCGTCCGCTTCGGCCGGCGCGAACTGTGCATCGCGCACCTCGGTCGCCGCGCCGAGGTCGGAGAGCGCTTCGAGCACGCGATCCAGCGTGGCCGGATCCCCGGCGGACACGGCGAGACGCGCGAACGACGGCTCCTCGTTCGTGCGCCCGACGCGGAACTCCTCGATCTCTAAGCTGCCGCCCTCCGCGACGATCTTGCCCATGACGCGCAGCAGCACGTCGGAATCGATGATGTGCCCCTCGAGCGTGACGGTTTCGCGCACCATGGCGAGTGGGTACTCTGTGCTCCTCGGCCGGGAGCGCCGGGCTCCAGCCCGGCTCCGGATTCTCTTCTTCTTTTTCTCGTTCTCCAGGGTTCGCAAGGACGGAGGGAGAGGGAGAAGAAAAGAGAAGAGCCGGGCTGGAGCCCGGCGCTCCCGGTTGAAGAAGAAACCATGATCCAAGTCACTCAGGGCAAGAACGTGCTAGGCACCGAGCTCGCGCTCTGCTGCCGCGATCCGCTGACGGGCTTCTACCGCGACGGCACCTGCCGCACCGGCGCCGACGACCACGGCGTGCACACGGTCTGCGTGCGCATGACGGCCCAGTTCCTGGCCTTCTCGAAGGCGCGCGGCAACGACCTCTCGACCGCGCACCCGGGCTTCCCGGGCCTGAAGGCGGGCGACCAGTGGTGCCTGTGCGCGGCGCGCTGGCAGGAAGCCTTCGAGGCCGGCATGGCGCCCAAGGTCGTGCTCGAGGCCACGCACGAAGCCACGCTCGCCTACGCCAAGCTCGCGGACCTGAAAGCCCACGCCTGGCACGCGCCGAAGGAGTAGGGCCGCCCGTGCGCCGGCTGAGCAGTCTGGCGATCGCGCTCGCACTGCTAAGCGCCGCCTGTACCGAGGAGCGCGATCCACGCCCGAACGTGCTGCTGATCTCGCTCGACAGCGTGCGCCGCGACATGCTCGGCTGCTACGGCGCGAGCTTCGGCGGGCGCTCGCCGTCGCCGAACCTGGACCGGCTCGCCGCCGAGGGCGTGCGCATCGAGGATGCGCTGTCGAGCACGTCGTGGACGCTGCCGGCGCACGCGACGCTCTTCACCGGCATGCCGGAGCTCGCGCATGGGCTCGAGCAGGATGGGCAACGGCTGGCCGAGTCGCTCCCGACCCTCGCGGAGCGGCTGCGCGCTTCCGGCTATCGCACGGCGGGCGTCTATTCCGGCCCCTATCTCGATCCACGCTTCGGCCTGGGACGTGGGTTCGAGAGCTATCGCGCCGGCTACGGCCCGGAACTCGCCAGCGCGACGGAGGCCGCGGCCGAGGCGCGCGCGCGCGTGCACGGGCTCGGAGATTCGACGCCGCGCGACCAGAGCTACGACGTCCTGGAGCGGAACGCCGAGATCGAGCGAGCGCTCGAAATGGCTTCCCACTCCGACTCGAGCTCGCGTTCGGTGACCGAGCTCGTGCTCGAGGAGCTCGCCGCGACGGCGGACGACGCGCGCCCGTTCCTCCTCTTCGCACACTACTTCGATCCGCACTTCGACTACGTGCCGCCGCCGCCCTTCGGCCGCGACTTCGACCCCACGTACGACGGACAGATGGATGGCCGCGACTTCCCTGCCCGGATCGCCGCGCCGAGCGCGGCTCCGCGCGATCTCGAGCACCTGCGCGCGCTGCACGCCGGTGAGCTCGCCTGGACCGACTCCGAGATCGGACGCGTGCTGGAGGAGCTCGAGCACCGCGGCCTCGCCGCGAACACGCTGGTCGTCGTGATCTCCGACCACGGCGACGAGTTTCTCGAGCACGGCGGTTTCGGACACCGGCGCACGCTCTACCAGGAGGTCGTGCGCGTACCCGTGATCCTGCGCTGGCCGCGCCGGCTTCCGACGGGCGAGACCCGGCCCGGACCGAGCAGCCTCGCGGCCGTCGCGCCCACGATCCTGGCGCTCCTGTCCGGAGACACAGGACGTGCGCCGCTGCTCGCGCTCGCGCCGGACGAGCAGGTGCTGGGACGCTTGATCCTCAACCCCACGGGCCGGCGCGAGGACGTGCGCGTGCTCGAGAGTTTTCACTTCGCCGAGATCAAGCTGCTGCGAGAACGCTGCCTGAGCCCGACCACGCCCGAAACGCTGCGCTGGATCGACCTCGCGCGCCATCCCGCCGAGCACGAAGCGGACTGGTCGAGCGATTTCACGCCGCCCCCAGCGCGGGCGGCCCTGGCCGCCTTCCAGGCCGAGTACGAGCGGCTCATGCGCCTGCGCCACGAAGCTCCGCTGGCGGAGCAGGCCGGTGATCTCCTGGCCGCCTTCCGCGGCCTCGGCTACGCGGGAGAAGAAGCCCGTGTCGGCGCGCTCCCGGACGCTGAACTCGTCCGCCCTCCGCCGGCGGGACGGTGAGTGCCGCTACACTCCTGACGTGGAGCCCGATCAAGGTTGGATCGACGCGCTGGGCGAGCTGCGCGAGCGCGAGGAGCCGTGCGTGCTCGTGGTCGTGACCTCTGTCAAGGGCAGCGCGCCGCGTGAGCCGGGCGCGCGCATGATCGTGGCCGGCGGCGACCTCGTGCACGGCACGATCGGGGGCGGCAAGCTCGAGAAGCTGGCGCTGGAGCGCGCGACAGCGCTGCTCGCGGACGAGGGCGCGGGCTCGACCAGCCTCGATTTCCCGCTGGCCGAGGCGGCCGGACAGTGCTGCGGCGGCAGCGTGACCGTGTTCTTCGAGCCCTTCCGCTGGCGCCGGCCGACGGTGGCGATCTTCGGCGCAGGGCACGTCGGACAGGCGCTGGCCGGGCTCGCGCCATGGCTGAAGGCGCGCGTGCTCCTGATCGACGGCCGTGAGGAGCGCGAGCTCCGCCCGCGCATCCCGCGCGAGCGGCCCTACGAGCTGTGCTGCGTCGGCGCGCCCGAGGCGGAGCTCGACGAGCTGCCCGCTGGTGCGCTGGTGCTGGTCATGACCCACAGCCATGCGCTCGATCTCGAGCTCGTGGCGCGCGCCCTCGCGCGCGGCGCCTTCCCGTACCTCGGGCTGATCGGTTCCGA
>JANOGB010000270.1:0-5764 GCA_031413955.1 Planctomycetota bacterium
CGAAGCGCGGCGCCGCGCGGTTCGCGCTGTCGAAGGGGATGCGCCGATCCGTGGGCGATCCCTCCGGGTCGAGCACGGCGCACAGGCCGTACTCGTCGGGGGCCGTGAGGAAACCGAGCTCCCCCGGGCCGATTCGACCCACGCACGGCCGCACCCGTTGCAACCCCCTCAGCGCGAGCTCTTGCCAGCCGTTGGCGGCCATGGCGCCGAAGAGGCTGGCGGCGACGAGGGTCAGGCCGACGCTCCCCACCAGGGCTCTCCCCGGAGTCGGGCGATCGGGATCGTGGCCGGTGCTCTCGCAGCGCGCCGCTGCCAGCAGGAACGCGAGCGTGCCGAGCGCCAAGAGCAGCGCGCAGGTGAGTGCGGGAGGATCCTCGGGTCCGAGCAGCGATTGCGCCGCGTAGCGGGAGAAGACGAGCAGCACGGCGAGCCACGTCCGATGCCACCACCGCGCCGGGAGCGCGAAAGCGAAGGAAACCAGGGCGTGGTTGAGTGCCAGACCCGCCGCCATGGCGGCCAGGGCACCGAAACGGCTCGAGTCGGCGCAGGCACCGCCGAGGCCGAAGGCGCTCTCGTGTAGCCAGGTGCTCGCTGCGCCGATCGCCATCCAGGCGGCGATCACGACCAGCGCGGCGATGTTTCGCGTCCAGAAGAGGCGCGCCGATGTGAGTGGCCGATGCCGCAGGAAGTCGCGCGTGGATTGGAGATCGTCGATCAGGGTGGAGCACAGCCCGAGCAGGATCGAGAGCGGCGCGAGCAGGAGCTCGAAATCCTCGGCGAAGCGGTGCTCCGCGACGACGAACACGTCGCTGAAGCCGTGAGCCAGGAACACGAGCGTGCTCAGGCCCCCTCCTACGGCCAGGAACCCCAGCAGCCATGGGCGATCCTTGCGCAACAAGGCCAGGGTGGGGGAGCTCATCGCGGCATCTCCGTGCGGGTCGTGAGCTCGAGGAAGAGTTCCTCGAGGTCCAGATCGATGCGTTCCGACAGGTGCGCCGCGCCAGCGCGCAGCTCGGCCGTGCGCGGCTCGTCGAGGTCGAGCAGCGTCAGCTCGTAGCCGCCGTCGAGCGGCCGCGCGCGCAGGAGGCCGTCCACGTCCGGCGCAGGCGCACCGTTCTTCGGGATCCAGTGGCGCTTCTGCACGCGACGCTTGAGCTCGTCGAGCGGCGCGTCCACGAGCAGCGCGCCCGCGTGCAGGATGCCGACGCGATCGGCGATGCGCTCGACGTCCGAGAGGATGTGGCTCGAGAAGAGCACCGCGCAGCCGCGCTCGGCCAGGAGCTCGATCAGGGAGCCCAGCAGCTCGCGCCGCATCACGACGTCGAGGCCCATGGCTGGGTCGTCGAACACCAGGACCTCGGGCACGCCGGCCGCCGCCAGGATCAGGGCGAGCTGCGCACGCTGACCGCGCGAGAGCGACAAGATGCGTTTCTTGGCCGGGATTCCGCAGCGCTCGAGCTCGCGTCGGGCCGCGGCCGGCTCGAAGCGCGGGCGCGTGCCCGCCTCGAACGCCAGGGCGTCCTGCACGCGCATCTCGAGGTACAGGCGGTGCCCTTCGCTCACGTAGCCGATGCGCTCGCGTTCGCTGGGCGCGAGCTCTGCGCTCGGCAAGCCCAGGATGCGCGCCGCGCCCGCGTGGGGGTTCAGGAAGCCGAGCAAGATGCGCAGGGCCGTCGTCTTGCCTGCCCCGTTCCGGCCGAGGAGCGCGAACACCTGGCCCGGCGCCACCGTGAACTCCAGGCCGCGCAGGACCTCCTGCGCTCCAAAATGGCGGTGCACGCCGCGGAACTCGAGCGCGTTCGTAGCGTTTGTCATCGGGGGGACCTCTTGGTTCTCGTCTCCAGCGCCTCCAGCCGTTCCTCCACCGCCGCGCGGATGTCCGCCGCTCCGAAGCCCAGGTGGAAGGCCTCCGTCACGGCGCGCGTGACGAGGCCCTCGAGCCGCCGCCGGCGTTCGCGCGTGGCGAGCTCGTTCGGCTTGTCGCTGACGTAGCAGCCCGCCCCCTGCCGGCGCACGATCACGCGGTCGCGCTCGTGGCCCACGAGGGCGCCCACGACCGTGTTGGGATTGATCGCGAGCTGTCGTGCCAGCTCGCGCACCGAAGGCAGCTTCGCCCCCGGAACGAGCTCGCCCTCGGCCACCGCACGCTTGACCTGGAACACGAGCTGCTCGAACAGCGGTTCACCGGAGCGGGGATCGACGCGTAGCAACATGGGCACGGCTGCTTGTGTCGACTGTTCTAGTGCAAGTGGTACAGTTCGTCCAGCCGGGAACGCCAGGCTCCGGCCTGGCTCCGTTTCTTTTCTTCTTCCTCTCTCCGAGCTTCTCGAGAACCTAGAGCCAGGCTGGAGCCTGGCGTTCCCGGCTGAACGGATCAGCGTTCCAGGCGCAGCTCGAGCTCCGTGCCGGCGGCGACGGACTCACGCTTCAGGAACACCGTCTGGAAGTCCTGGCCCTGCGGTGGACCGCGCACCTCGAGCGTCCAGGTCGAGTCGCGCGGCACGCTCAGGCTGAAGCGTCCCTGGGCGTCGGTCTGGGCGAACTCGCCGGTCGCGCCGCTCTTCGCTCCTGCCACCACGTAGCCGGCGAGCGGCGTGCCGTGCGCGTCGAGCACGCGCCCGCGGATGCTGGCGCCGCGCGGGAGCTCGATCCGGACGGCCTGCGAGCCGGTCGCGACGCGCTCGACGGTGGCGGGGAGCCAGGGCTCGCCCGCGGCGGAGCTCGGAGTCTCGAGCGGATAGGCGCGCAGCAGGTACTCGCCCTCCGGCAGGCCGGCGAGCTCGAACCCGCCGTCGTCACCGCTGCGCACGTGGACGTGTCCGACGGGCAGCGCGTCGCCGTCCTGGTGTGTGCCCTGGGCCGAGACGTACACGCCGGCGAGCGGGTTGCCGTGCTCGTCGAGCACCCGGCCGCGGATCGTGCCGCGCGCGTCGAGCTCGAGCACCAGATCCTCGCGCTGCTCGCCCGTCCGGATCTCGAGCTCGAGCGGCGTGCTCTCGGGCCGTCCGGCGACACGCGTCACGAGCTGGTAGCGGCCGGCCGCGAGGCTCCCGAACCAGAAGCGCCCGCGCGCGTCGCTGCGTGCCTCGCGCCGGTCGACGTAGCGGCGCCCGCGCGCGGTCGGTTCCTTCGTGAACCGGTAGCGGTCGTGGTTCCAGCCCAGCAGCTCGAGCTCCACGCCCGCGAGGCCATGGCCCTCGGGATCCTCGACACGTCCGGCGAGCAGCGCCGGCCGGCGCAGCACGATGTCCTCGAGCTCCAGTTCCCGGGTCTCGAGCTCGCGCTCGGGGAGGTCGTGCACCTGCGTGCCGTAGCCCTGCCGGATCACGAGCAGCGCGTGGCCGAGGTCGTGTGCGAGGTCGGCGATCCGATAGCGTCCATCCGCGCCGGTGCGGGTCGACTGCCAGTCCGAGCGTTGCGCGCCCTCCATCCAGGCGCTGCCCACGGCGGCCACGTAGGCGTCCTCGATCGGCGCGCCGGACTCGTCGACGACGCGCCCGCGCACCGAGCGTGCGAGCTGGAGCGCGAAATCGAGGCGCACCAGGCCGTCCGCCGCCGCGGGCAAGCGGGTCGTGCTCGCGCTCGTGTAGCCTCTGGCTCGAACGCCGAGCTCGCCGACGCCCGGCGTGCCGCAGCCGGGCAGACGGTAGTCGCCGCGCGCATCCGTGGTGGCCGTGCGCCGGAACCACCAGCCCTCTCCGACGGTGGCGCCGGCGATCGGGAGTCCCGTCAGCGCGTCGGTCACGCGGCCTTCCACGACCAGACCGTCCGCGACCGCGACGTCTCTCTGGCAGCGATCGTCGGAGCCGAGCTCGAGCTCGATCCACCCCGAGGCCTGCTCCACCGGCGGTACGACCTCGAGCGTGGCGTCCGCGCGGAAGGCGATCCGCAGGCGGTAGCTGCCGTCCGGCTGGCTGGTGGTCGCGCACGCGAAGGTCGCCGGGCTGCCCAGCGGGAACACGCGCACCTGCGCGCCTTCGACCGGCGTACCGTCGCGCGCACGCGTGATCGTGCCGAACACGAGGACCCCGGGATCGAGCACGAGGACGAGCTCCTGCCCCGCGTAGGCATCCGGCTGGAGCGCATCGCAGAAACCGTCGAGCGATGCGTGCACGTCGACCGGCGCGCCGCGCGCGAGCTCGAAGCGGAACGCGCCGGAACCATCGCTCAGCGTTTCGGCCACGGGGATCTCGATCCGGCTCGCCTCGTGGTCGAGCACCGTGAACTCGCGCGCCTCGCCGCGCACGAGGGCGACGCGCGCGCCCGCCAGCGGCCGGCCGTTCTGGTCCACGACACGGCCGAGGAGCTCGCCGCGCGGGAGCGCGGGTGCCACGGCGATCTCCGGCGGGCGGCGCGGCTCTCCTTCCGGCGCGGCCATGCGACCGGCGTGCTCGTCCTGGCCTCCGTTCGCGCGCGCGGGAGCGCGCTGGGCGGGCGTCTCGTGCTGCTCGCGTACTTCGGCCGAGCCGTCGCGCCGCTCACGCGGCTGTCCGCGTTCGAGCCAGTAGGCGATGCCTGTTCCGAGGAGGATCGCCCCGACGAGTGCGAGGACGAAGAGCGGGCCGCGGGTATTGGCCATGTCATCTTCTTGCCCTCGCAGCAGGGCAAAGGCAAGTCCGGTGACAGGCGGCTACACTCGTCGCAGCAATCCCATGAAAGCCCTGCCTCCCGTTCTCCTGCTTGCCGCCGCGCTCTCCTGCGATTCGCTCGCACTGTCCGGCGCCCAGACCGAGCAGGCTTCCGAGACTCCCGACGAGCTCTTCCTAGCACGCTGCCTCGGCTGCCACGTCCCGCCCGATCCGCGCTTCGCGGTCGAGCGTGCCTGGCTCGAGCAGGTGCTCGACACGGCCTGAACGGACACCCCCAAAGAGGCCCGTGAGGCCTTGCGCACGTACCTCGGCGCGGAGCCGCTGCCGCTGCCGAGAGTGGTGGACGCGAAGAGCGAGCCTGGCGAGACGTGGGTCGTGCCGAGCTTCGAGAGCGGCGCTGTGCTCCTGCGCGCGGAGGACGGCAGCGTGCTCAGACTCTCCTGGGAGGACGAACCCGCCGCGGAGAATACCGGTGCCGAGCGGCGGCGCGAGCTCGCCGCGGGCCGCTACACGCTCGTCGGTTATCGCTTGATCGCGCGCGATGAGCGCAAGCGGACCTGGCACGTCTCCGCCAGCGCGGTGAAGGGCGTCACGCTCGACGTCCAGGCCGGACGCGAGAACAGGCTCGAGATCGAGCCCACGATCCAGATCGTCGAGCGCGTGCAGTCCGACGGAATGAGCGTGTCGGTGCAGGGCATCAGCGGCGCGGGCCTTTCCATCTACAAGGAGGGCAAGCGGATTCCGCTCGGCTTCCGGAGGCTCGACGAGGAAGGCCGGAAGCTCGGCGAAGGCAAGATCGCCTACGGTTGAGGCGGTGGCGGCTGGGCTCGGTTCGAGCTCATGGAAGGCGTCGCAGAGGTCGAGCTCGTGTACGAGCAGCCGCCCTTTCCGGTGCGCGCCTCGCGCGCGAAGCACTGAGCTTCTATCGCCGAACCGCTTGTTGGCTGAGCAAGAATCAGCAGGACCACAGAGGCGCAGAGGACGCAGAGACTCACGGAGGGAGAATCCAGAGAGGATGGCGCCTCCGGGGCATCGGGTCTGCGGGAGTCGACGATCCGGAGGCCCCTTCTTCTTCCCGCTTTTCTCTGCGAGCCTCTGCGTCCTCTGCGTCCTCTGTGCCTCTGTGGTCCTGCTGATTCTTGCTCAGCCAACAAGCGGTTCGGCGATAGAAGCTC
>JANOGB010000271.1:0-1694 GCA_031413955.1 Planctomycetota bacterium
AGCCCGCCCCCGAGCGTCTTGCCGTACGTGACCAGGTCCGCCGCCACGCCGAAGTATTCCTGCGCACCCCCCTTGGCCAACCGAAATCCCACGAACACCTCGTCGAAGATCAGGGCGATACCCCGCTCCGTGCACACCGCGCGCAGGCGTTCGAGCCAGCGGGTGTAGGCCGCGCGGTCGAAGCCCGCGCGACGCGCGCTCGTCACCAGGGTGCCGTCGCTGGGGGCGCCAGCGTTCGGGTGGAGCGCCTGGAGAGGGTTCACGAGGACACAGGCGATGTCTCGCCGTGTGCGGAGCACTCGCAGCGTGGCCTCGTCCATCTCTTTGAGGGTGTAGGTCTCGTGCGCGGGGCGGGGGCTTCCCACGCCGGGCTGCACGTCGTCCCACCAGCCATGGTACGCACCGCAAAAGCGGACCAGGTGCGAACGGCCCGTGTGATAGCGAGCCAGGCGCACGGCCTGCATCACCGCCTCGGTGCCCGACATGTGGAACGAGACCTCGTCGAGCCCCGAGATCTCGCACAGGCGCTCCACGATCGGGGCCATCAGCGGGTGATACGGTCCGAGGACGGGGCCGAGCCGGCGCACGTGTTCGATCCCGCGGTCGATGCAGTCCTTGTAG
Organism: Planctomycetota bacterium; assembly: GCA_031413955.1. Taxonomy (GTDB): domain Bacteria; phylum Planctomycetota; class UBA1135; order UBA1135; genus JABFRZ01. Next base: position 622 of record JANOGB010000271.1, read on the forward strand.
AAGTCGTACCCGAAGACGTTGAGGCCGTACGAGCCGGTGACGTCGTAGAAGGCGTTTCCGTCGAGGTCCGTCACCTTCACCCCCGCGGACGACGAAGCGAAAGCTCCCGCCGGGAAGTGACGCCGGACGAGTCGGCTGTACTGGAACGGGACTCGGTACGCGGCGGTGAACTGGAGGTCGGAGATCCCGCCCTCGACTTCCGCCGTGAGGGCCGCCGTTTTCGGGGAGCGCGCGCGGTGCGCCTGGGCGAGCCGTTCGAAGCCGGCACGCCGTTTGGCGGCGATGGGCTCGGGAGCGTCGTCCGAGCAGAAGAACCGGTCCTCGGCGTATTCGTAGAAAGGTACCCAGCGGGCGACGCGCCTGGCCAGGCGCGAGTGGCCGGCCAGAGACGGGTGTTTGGCGCGGGACAGCTCGAGCCGCGCCTTGAGCCGGGGCAGGGCCACGGCTCCCGCGAGCGCGCCGACCACGTACGGAATCAGGGCGACGTCCATCACCTGCTCCTGTTCTCCGGTGACGCGGGGAGCGCGGCATGAAGGCCGCCTTGCACCGGATCCTCCAGTCGGAGGACCTCAACTTCCTGCTCACCAACCGCATCCCGCGTCGGTGGCTGACCCAACTCACGGGCTGGTTCAGCCAGATCGAGACCCCGTGGATCAGGGACCTCTCGATCCGTGGGTTTCGTTTCTTCGCGGACGACTTGGATCTGCACGAGGCGAAGAAGGAACACTTCCGGAGCCTCCACGACTGCTTCATCCGCGAGCTGAAGGAAGGGGCTCGGCCCATCGACCCCGACCCCGCGGTCGTGGTCAGCCCCTGCGATGGAGTCGTCGGCGCCTGGGGCCGGGTCCAGGGTACGGAGGTGATCCAGGCCAAAGGCTTCCCCTACCGCCTCGACGAGTTGCTCCCCGATCCCGAGCTGGTCCGTGCCTATACCGACGGCAGCTTCGTGACCCTGCGGCTGAAGGCGAACATGTACCACCGCTTCCATGCGCCGGTGGACTGTCGGATCCGTCGTGTCACATACATCTCCGGGGACACCTGGAACGTGAATCCGATTGCGCTGAAGCGCGTGG
>JANOGB010000272.1:0-7413 GCA_031413955.1 Planctomycetota bacterium
GCCGACAGCGAGCTCGGGCGCGAGCCGCGCAGCGTAGCGCGCCTGCGCCTCGCGCCACTCGCCCTCGAAGTTCTCGCGCCGCATCTCGGCCACGAGGAACGCCAGCGTCCCGGCGCAGCCGAGGATCGTCAGCCATTTGAAGGCCCGCGCCGCGCCAAAAGAACCGAAGTCTGCAGAACCGGAGTCGGTAGCCATCAGTGCGCTCCCGGCCAGGACGCCTGCGACCAGTAGAAGTCCCAGTTGGGACCGCGGTGCACGGTCGCGAAGTAGGTGAGGATCGTGAAGGCCACCAGGAAGCACGTGAACAACGCGATCGCGCCGAGACGCGTCGAGCCCGAGCGCCGCACCGTGCCGAGCGACCAGAGCGCGAACACGACGACGATCACCGAGCCGGGGTTCAGCACGGTGATCGCGAGCTGCGGGATGTCAGGAAACCAGTTGCGGAGCCAGCCCTGCTGCACCGTGAACCACAAGAGCCCGACGATGAAGAGCGTCGCGAAGGCGGCCGAGCGCAGCGCCACGCGCTTGCCCTCCGCGCCCGCGAACCAGCGCCCGCTGCCCGCGGTCTCGCGGTCCAGGTAGGGAATGAGCATCAACCCGACCAGCACGATGGTCGGGATCAGGATCCCGCCGGAGAACGCGCTGTAGCTGACGAGCTCCTGTAGCCCGAGGAAGTACCACGGCGCCTTGGCCGGGTTCTCGGGCACGGCCGCGTTGGCCATCTCCTTGAGCGGCGCGTCGAAGAAGTAGCCGAGCGCCAGCACCACCAGCGTGGTCAGCACCAGGAGAAGCATCTCCGCGTTGAAGAGGTGCGGCCACGAGGGCACGGTGTGCTCGGGCCCGCGGTCGACGGCCGGCGAGCGGCCCTGCACCAGCGCGGCCAGGGCGTAGGTCTTGCCGCTGCCCTCCGGAAAAATCGCGCGCCCGTTGCGCACGTCCGGCCCCAGCTCACGCTCGACGTCGGCCGGCCGGTTGAGCCCGCCGTCCTTGCGGATGCGCCACAGGTGTACCGCGCACACGACCGCGAGCGCCACCGGCAGCACGATGATGTGCAGCACGTAGAAGCGGATCAGCGCCTCCTGCCCGACCGTGCTCGAGCCCAGCAGCAAGCTCTTCGAGATCCCGCCCGCGTCGAAGAACTCGGTCATCCCGAGCGCGTCCGTCACCTCGCGCGGCGATTGCGCGATGTTGGCACCGATGGTGATGGCCCAGAAAGCGAGCTGGTCCCACGGCAGGAGGTACCCGGTGAACGAGAGCCCGAGCGTCAGCACCAGGGCGACCAGGCCCAGGACCCAGTTGAACGCGCGCGGCCCCGAGTACGAGCCCGTGTAGAACACGCGCGCCATGTGGACGAGCACGACCAGCACCATCCCGTGCGCCGCCCAGCGATGCACGTTGCGCATCATGCGCCCGGTCGGGACGACGAAGCCGATGTCCTTGACCGAGTTGTAAGCCTGGTCGACCGAGGGCTTGTAATAGACCATCAAGAGCGCCCCGGTCGCGCACAGGATCCCGAACAGGATCAGCGCGATGACGCCCAGACCGAAGGTCGTGCTCGGGCGCAGGCTGTGGCGGTGCACGCGCGTCGACTGCACGTGCAGGAAGAAGTTCCCGAACACGGCCTGCGAGCGCGTGCGGTCCGAGCTGACCGTGCCGTGCCGCAGGAGCGAGTCTCGCGCGTTGCGCGGCAGCGCCTTCAGGTTGTCCTGGATGTCGAGCAGACCCTTCATCGGGGGCTACACGCTCAGGCGCCGCTCGGCGTCCACGGGTCGGTCGCGGTCGATCATCAGGTCGCCGCTCGGCGCGCGGCTGACCTCCAGGTAGCGCAGGCGCGAGGGCGCCGGCCCCTTGGTCACCAGGCCTTCGCCGTCGAAGCGCGAGCCGTGGCACGGGCACACGAATTCGCCGCCCGGCTCGCGGCTGGTGATGCAGCCGAGGTGCGTGCAAATGAGACTGAGCGCGCGAAAGCCCTTCTGGTCGCGCAGCACGAGCACGTTGCGCTCGGCGATCTTCACGCTCGAGCCGAGTGGATAGCGATCGGCCGGCCCGATGCGGAACTTCGAGCCGGTCTCGGGAAAAACCGAGGGCATCGGCAGGCGCAGCGCGCCGGCCAGCATCACCACGCCGGTCGAGAGGAACGACCACAGCGCCGTCAGGCCCAGGAAGTCGCGGCGCTGGACCTCGGGCTTGAAGCGCTCGCTCCTGTGCAGGGGCTGATTCGTGCGGACTTCACTCATGCCGTCACCGTCTTGAAGCAGAACCGTTCCATCGTGATCGCTCCGTTCGGGCAGCGCTCCGCGCACAGCGCGCAGCGGATGCACAGCTCGTCGTCCTTGAGGATCGCGGACACCGGCCCGTCGTAGGCGCCGAACACGGCATCCTTCAGGCGCTCGAGCAGCGAACTCTTCTCCACGCGCTCGAGCGCGACGATCTTCAGGCAGCTCTCGGGGCAAACCTCGACGCAGCCGCCGCACAGGACGCACTTCGCGCCGTCGAAGATGGGATTGACGCCGCAGTCGAAGCAGCGCGAGGCTTCGCGCCGCGCGGCCGCGTCGTCGAGTCCGCGCTCGACCTGCATGCCCTGCGAGCGCAGTCGTTCGGCCACCGGCGTCGTCGGCAGCGCGGCACGCGCGAACTTCTCGTAGTCGGGCTCGCGCCGGTAGCCTTCGAGCACGCGGTGCAGACCGACGGACTCGGACGCCACGTCGATGCCCGTCAGACGCTTGTGTACGGCCCGCGCCACGCGCTTGCCGCTCTTCACCGCGTGGATCAGGAGCTTCGGCCCGTAGGCCGCATCCCCGGCCACGAACACGTCGTCGCGCGTGGTGGGACCGTCGGCGTCGGCCAGCAGCACGTTGCCGCGCTCGTTCAGCTTCACGCCGTCGCGCGCGGGGTCCAGGAACGAGAAATCCAGCGCCTGCCCGACCGAGAAGGCCACCGTGTCGCAGGGCACGAGCGTGGTGTCGGCGTCGTCGAACAGTGGCGCGAAGCGCTTCTGCTCGTCGAACACGCGCTTGCAACGCTTGAACAGCACGCCCGTTACCCGGCCGCCCTCGTCACGCTCGACCTGCACCGGCCCGAGCGAGTTGAGCCGGTGCACGCCCTCCTCGTCGCCCTCGAGGATCTCGACGTCGTCGGCCGGCATCTCCTCGAGGCTCTCCAGTGAGACCAGCGTGACCGAGCTGACCTCGGCCTGGCGCAGCGCCGTGCGCGACACGTCGAGCCCGACCTGGCGCACGGCTGTGCGCGCCACGTCGTAGGCCACGTTGCCGCCGCCGATCACGACCACGCTCTTGCCCAGTTCCGCGGGCCGCTCGCCCAGCGCGACCTCGCGCAGGAACTCGACCCCGCCCAGGACGCCCGGCCCGTCGACACCGGGCAGGCGCAGCTTGCGCGAATTCTTGGCCCCCACCGCGATCACCACGGCAGCGAAGTCGCGCGTGAGCTCGTCGAAGCGCACGTCCACGCCGACGCGGGTGTTGCAACGGAACTCGACACCCAGGCGGCGGATGACCTCGACCTCGGCCCGGATCAAGTCGCGCGGCAGGCGGTACTCGGGGATGCCCCAGATCAGCATGCCGGCGGGCTCGCGCTCGCACTCGAGCACCGTGACCGCGTGCCCGAGCAACGCGAGGTCGTGCGCGCAGGCAAGACCCGCCGGGCCCGAGCCGATGATCGCCACGCGCAGCGCGCGCTCGCCACGCTTCTCGCCCGGCTGCAAGAGCCCCATGCGTTCGCGCAGCGAGCGCAGCTCCTCACCGCCCTCGCAGGCGTGCTCGGCAGCCGGCAGCCCGAGCACGCGCTCCAGGATCGCGAGCGGCTCGAAGCGCCCGCTCTCGCTGCCAAACCTCTCCGTCGCCGTGCGCTTCAGCGCCCGGATCGACACCGGCCGATCGAGCGCGCCGCGCCGGCAAGCCGCCTCGCACGGCACCCCGCACACGCGCCCACAGATCGAGGCCAGCGGGTTCGGCCCACGCGCGATCAGGTAGGCCTTCTCGTAGTCGCCTTCGGCGATCGCGCGCACGTAGCCACGCGCGTCGGTCCCGACCGGACATGCGCTCTGGCACTTCACGAGCTCGCGGAAGTAGGCGTCGTCGGGGATCGTGACCTGGTAGCTCACGGGGATCCGGCTCGCGCGGGAGATCGAGAGGCTGGCCTCACGGGATCACCATCGCCGGAGGCATCGCTGCACTCCTTGACCGATGTCAAGCCGCGCCAGGACAGCCCCGGGCGGCCGTGGCGTTCTCTATGATTCGCGCCCACGACTCTTGAAGGAGGCTCGATCCCGCATGGCAAAGTCCAAGGCACCGCACACGTTCGACGAGTTCATCCGCACCTTTCCCGAGGCCGGCAAGGCCTGGGAGATCCTCGGCAAAGCCGGCCGCAGCGGTCCGCTCGGCGCCAAGCAGTGCGAGCTCGTCAAGCTGGGCATCGCGATCGCTGGCCGCTCGGAGGGCGCGGTCCACTCCGCCGTCCGGAAGTCGCGCGCCGCCGGCGCCAGCGTCGCGGAGCAGCAGCAGGTCCTCCTCCTGTGCGCTTCCAACATCGGCCTGCCGGCGACCGTCGCGGCCTACACCTGGATGCGCGACGAGAGCGCGAGACCTCAGCGCCGATCCCGCAAGAGCTGAGGGCGCCTGCCTTACGGTGAGTCGCTCGCCGTGCCGGGAGGTTCGAGGAGGGCGTCCGGGACGACGCGCACGTCTTCCCCGCACATCTCGCGGTAGTAGATCGCCAGCTCGCTCTCGAAGAACTCCTCCCAGCCCGCGCACAGCGAGCGGTGGTCCTGCAGCACGTCGCACGGCAGCCGGCCCGCATGGACGTCCTGCAGTCCGCTCAGCCAGTGATTCGCCCGGCGCACGACATCGGCCCGCTTCGGCTCGCCCTCGGCGGGGGTTCGGCAGGGCAGTCGTCGCTCGAGCTCCGCCGTGCTCCAGCGGCCGAAGCCGTTGCAAAAGATGCCCCGCTGCGCCGCCACCAGGCACAGGGAGTGTTCCTGGTCCACGAACTTCAGGAGCTCCCGGCGCAAGTCCGCGATGGCCTGACTGCGGGACATCGTCCTCTTCCCATTCGTCGAGTTCATGCTGAGCACCCGGGTTCGAGTTCAGCTCCATCCAAACCCGGATCCGCCATACCCGACATGGGTACTTGTGCGTGGACCCGAGTACGCAATCGGCCCGGGAGCCGGGCCCTGTGCGTGCGCATGAGCCTCAATGGCAGGCGAAGCCGTGCCCGCAGCCGCGCGGTGCCGCGTGTACCGGGCTGCGCTCGGCGGCGAGCTGCACGCCGTAGTAGCCCGCCAGCTCGTCCGCCATGCGCAGCATGCGTTCGTGAGTGCCCGGCCCGAGATCGTGGTGCTCGAAAACGCGGAAGGACTCGAGCAGGACCTCGCGCGCGGCCTCGTCCAGCATCGACTCCGCCATCGGGAAGAGCACGCCGTCTTCCTTGGCGATGTGGTCGCGCAGCAGGGCGACGTAGCCGTAGGCCGCCGGCACGAAGCGCGTTGCGTCGGCCGCCGCGCAGGCCTCGGCCATGCGGCGGATGTGCTCGCGCCCGGAGCGGTGATCGTCGAGCATCACCGCGATCGGACCGTGATGGGACGACATGCCGCGCGCGACCAGCATGGGAAACAGGCGGTCCTCTTCCTTGCCGTGGTGACAGCGGTCGGCGAAGGTGCGCAGGATCTCGAGCACGATTGTGGTGCGCTCGACGTCGAGACGACCTTCGTCGCGGGCCCTCCCGGCCAGAGCCTCGAGACAGTCGAGGACCTGTTCGATGACGCGGTGTTCGGAGCTGAGGATCTCGGTCGGGCGCATGAGCTTGTCCTGGGCGGGCGTGCGGCCCTGGCGTGAGTCGCCAGAACGGACGTCTCGGGCCAGATCCTCGACCCTTCGCCCCGGGCAGTCCTTGACCGATGTCAAGTCAGCCGGGAGCGCCAGGCTCCAGCCTGGCTCCGTTTCTTCTCTGCTCTTCCGTCTCTCAGAAGAAGAGAAGAAGAGCAAGAGCCGGGCTGGAGCCCGGCGCTCCCGGATGAAATCAGACGTTGTCGTCGTTGTCGGCGATGGCCACCAGGAGCCGCTCGTCCAGGATCTCCAGCTTGCGTCCGTTGCTGCGCAGCAGCCCGGCATCCTGCCAGCGCCGCAGCAGGCGCGAGAGCGTCTCCGGCGTGATCGCCAGGTGCGCGGCCAGTTCCTTCTTGGCCAGCGGCAGCTCGAGCACGACGACCTTGTCCTCGACCTTGGACGGTAGCCGCAGCAGGTAGTGCGCGAAACGCGCGCTCGCGCTGGCCACCGAGAGCTCTTCGACGCGCTCGGTCAGGCTGATCAGCCACATCGAGAGCGAGCTGACCATGGCCGCCGACAGGCGTGGCTCGCTGCGGAATAGCTCCAGGAAGCGCGCCGCGCCGATCTCGATCAGCTCGGTATCCGCCGCGACCGCCACCGCGTGCGCCGGATAGCGCGACATGGAGAGCACCGCAGCCTCGGCGAAGGTGCGGCCCTCGCCTAGATGGTGCAGCACCTGCTCGCGCCCATCCGGCGACAGGCGATAGACTTTCACGGCCCCGCGGCGCACGCAATAGAAAGCGCGCACGGGCTCGCCCTCGCTGAAGATCGTCTGTCCCGACTTGTACGCGAGCCGCTTCGAGCCCGCCGCAATGGCCTGCATCAGATCGGGAGGCAGCCCGCGAAAGTGCGGCAGGAGGCGCAGGTCGGACACGAGCTCGCTGTCGATCATCCTGCTCATGGCGGCGTGAGAGGCTATGGAGCGCTGCGCAGCGAAGCCAGCGCCACGTCCAGTGCTCCGGTCGACCCGCGCCCGATCGCGCCCCGGCCTGCATCCAGGAGAATGCGCCCGCATGGTTCGCGGGGAACTTCGGGGCCGTCAGCGCGCCCTGCGCGGTGGACGAGCCACACGGGCCGACGGGCTGGGGCTGAGCTGTGAAGAGCTGTGAAGAGCTGTTCAGCGCACTCGGCGCTTGCGATTCTTCATGTAGTCGACGAGCACGAACGAGCCCAGCTGATCGAGTTCCGAGTAGTACGCGCGGCCGCGGTTGACGCGCGTGAAGCGCTCGACGAAGTCGACCAGCAGCGGATCGCTCGTCAGCATGAACGTCGTGATGGGGATCCCGACGCGGCGGCATTCTTCGGCTTCCTCCAGGGTCTTGTTGACCACGCGTCGATCGAGTCCAAACGGGTTCTTGTACACTTCGCCGTCGCGCTCGGTCAGCGCCGATGGCTTGCCGTCGGTCAACATGATGATCTGGCGGTTCGCTTGCTTCTTCCTGCGCAGGATGTCGCGGGCGAGCTGCAACCCGGCGCGCGTGTTCGTGTGGTACGGGCCGGCGCCGAGGTAGGCGATCTCGCTCATCGACACCTCCCACGCGGTGTCGCCGAACAGGACCACGTGCAGCGCGTC
>JANOGB010000273.1:0-4256 GCA_031413955.1 Planctomycetota bacterium
TTCCGAGTCGTTCGCCGCATTCCGCAAGCTCGCCCGGCGCGATCTGGAGACGCTGCGACTGCTCACGGACCACCAGGGCCGCCAGGTCCCGACCGTGGGTGGGATGATCCTCTTCGGCAAGGACCGCGAGCGCCACTTCCCCGACGCCTGGATCCAAGCCGGCCGCTTCGACGGCACCGACAAGAGCCGCATCGTCGATCGCGCCGAGATCCGCTCCCTGCCCGTGCGCGCCATCGAGGAGGCGATCGCCTTCGTCCAGAAGCATGCCTTACACGGCGCCGAGATCGGCGCCGTGCGCCGCAAGGAACGCTGGAACCTGCCGCCCGAGGCCGTGCGCGAGGCGATCATCAACGCGGTGGCCCATACCGACTACGCGCAACGCGGCGCGCCTCTGCGCCTGTCGATCTTCGACGACCGCCTCGAGGTCGAGAACCCGGGCCTCTTGCCCTTCGGCCTGACGCTCGAAGATCTTCCGCGCGGCGTGTCGAAGCTGCGCAACCGGGTGATCGGCCGCATCTTCCACGCCCTCGGCCTGATCGAGCAGTGGGGCAGCGGCATCCAGCGCATGACCGCCGCCTGCCGCGAGGCCGGGCTCACATCGCCGGCCTTCGAAGAGCTCGCCACGCGCTTCCGGGTCACGATTGCCACCGCGCGTGTCGGCCCCACCGTGCTGGACGACACCGACCAATCCATTTTCGCCAGCCTCGCCGGCGGCATGGGGCGTTCCACGAGCGAGATCGCCGCGGCGATCGCCGCGGCGATCGGCCTCACACCGCGAGCCACGCGCACCCGGCTCGCCCGCATGGTCGGCCGCGGCCTCGTGCGTGAGATCGGCACGGGGCCGCAGGATCCGCAGCGGCGCTACCACCTGGCCGATCGAGGACGGGCATGAAGCTCACGCTCCAGCAGCTCGAAGCCCACCTCTGGGGCGCGGCGAACATCCTGCGCGGCAAGACCGCGGGGCAGGACTACAAGAACTACATCCTGTCGCTGATGTTCTACAAGCGCCTCTGCGACCAGTGGGAGTGCGAGGCCGACGACGCCATCGCCTAGCAGGAGCGCCAGCAGGGCCGCGCCTTCAGCGAGCAGGAGAAGGCGGTCTTCCGCAAGCGCGGTGAGCACCGTTTCCAGATCCCCGACGGCTCGCGAGACCGTCTACCACGGTCTACCATGCCCGAATAAGTACAAGTGGCATCACCCTTCATCGCTGCCATGAGCTTGTTGGCCAACACGCGAGCGGAGGGGTCGACGCGCCGCCGCTGAACAGGAGCCTCAGCCGGGCACAGTCGGAGGGCGTGTTGAAAGCCTGAAGTGCTCGAGGATGTCGCGGACACGGTGGCATCGGTTGAGAGGGCCAACGGGAGAGCGAGAGGGGGTTTGGCGGAGGCTCCTGGGAATCGGAGTAGGGCTGATCCAGCGGCGAGAAGGCTCGCCAAGGCGATGCGGGCGACGGGCCCTGGGGGTCGCCCTCTCGGCCGGCTTGACATCGGTCAAGGAGCGCCCGGGCGGTTCCGGCGATGGTGAGGCCGTGAGGCCCGCCGCTCGAGCCCGGGCGGCGGCCCGCAAGCACGGAGCACCAGCCATGGTCGATCGAAAAGCGAGTCTCTCCCGGCGGACCTTCCTCGAGCTCTCCAGCGCGACCGCGGCTGCCGTGGCGGCGACGCCGGCGTACGGGGAGGAGTTCGGCAGCGCCAAGTTCACGCCCGAGGACCTCGCCAAGCAGGGCACGGGGCGGCAAGTGTTGCAGGCCCAGTGCCCGTACTGCGGCGTGGGCTGCGGGACGCTGATCCAGGTCGAGAACCGGCGCATCGTCGGGGTCTCGCCGGACAAGCTGCACCCGACGAACAAGGGCGTGCAGTGCATCAAGGGGCTCAATGCGCAGGAGCCGACGTACAAGGACCGCATCACCAAGGTCCTGATCCGCAAAGACATGTCGGATCCGGGCAAGGGGTACGTGTCGAAGACCAAGGGGCGTTTCGACGACGAGGTCTTCCGCGAGGGCACGTACGAGGAGGCGGAGGAGCTCGTGGCCGACAGGGTCGCCGGCTACATCCAGTCGTTCGGGCCGAACAGCATCGGCCTGACGGGCTCGGGGCAGCTCACCATGGAGGCGCAGTGGATCGAGAACCTGCTGATGAAGGGCGTCATCGGCTCGAACTCGATCGAGGCCAACGCGCGCATGTGCATGACCTCGGCGGTCACGGGGTACTTCGCCTCCTACGGCTCGGACACGCCGCCGACGAGCTACGACGACATCGAGCTGGCGGACCTCATCAGCTTCTGGGGCCACAACGCGCGCGAGGCGCACCCGGTGCTCTTCTGGCGCGTGGCCGACCACAAGAAGAAGAACGACATTCCGACGCTGGTCTCCGATCCGCGTCGCACGGGCACCGTCACGGGTCTGGAGGACATCAACCCGCGCAACTCGCAGCACTTCCAGACGCTCAACGGCGACATCTCCTATCTCAACGCGATCGCCTACGTGATCCTGGAGAAGTATCCCGCCGCGATCATGCCCGAGGAGTGGCTCGATCGGCACACCGCCGGGTGGCGCGAGTACGTGGCGGGCGTGAAGGCGCGCTACTCGCCGCAGCAGGTCGTCGAGCGCCTGGCCTACATCGACGAGGGCCGCGTCACCGTGGCGCAGATCGAGAAGTTCGCCGAGCTCTTCGCGGCCGCCTCGATCAAGGGTCGCGAGCGCAAGAAGGGCGGCTGCCTGACGATCTGGGGCATCGGCTACAACCAGATGCTGCACGGGCAGCACAACACGATCTCGATCATCAACCTGCACCTCCTGACCGGCAACCTCGGCCGGCCGGGCTGCGGGACGCACTCGCAGACCGGGCAGCCCAACGCGATGAGCGAGCGCCTGATGGGCGGACTCACCGACCGTCTGCCCTTCAACAAGCCGCTCAGCGACGAGAACTGGCGCAACTGGATGGCGGACCAGTGGCGCGTGCCGCGCGAGCGCCTGGCCGAGACCGCGAAGCTCACCAACCCGATGGTGATCGGGATGATGGAGCGCGCGCTCGCCGGCGACCTCAAGGCGATGTTCTGGATGTACACCACGCACATCCACCTGCCGGACGTGCACACGCTGGTGCGGCCGGCGCTGACCAAGCTCTTCTGCGTGGTGCAGGACATCTACCGGCACGCGCCGAACTTGCTGTACGCCGACGTGGTCTTCCCGGCCCAGACCTGGGGCGAGTGGCCGGGCGGCGTGTACATCCAGTCCGAGCGGCGCCTGTACGTGAACGACGGCGTCGGCTGCAGCTTCGACGAGCGCGGCGAAGAGATCCCCGAGGCGCGGCCCGACATGGACATGGCGATCGACAAGACGCACCTGCTGGCCAAGAAGCTCGGCCTCGATGCGGACGCGATCATTCCCTACAAGCGCCGCACCGAGGGGCCCTTCAAGGGCAGCTACGATCCCGAGGAGGTCTTCGCCGACATCGTGCGCGCCTCGAAGGGCTCGGACGCGGACCTGACCGGCATGCTCGAGGTGCGCGAGAAGGACGGCATCGGCCTGTACGAGCAGCTGCGGCGCATGCGCGGACTGCAGTGGCCCGCGCCGAACTACGAGATCGCCAAGAAGGGCGGCACGCCGCGGCGCTACATGGGGCAGGAGGGCTGGGCGGAGGCGCCCTACGCGCTGTTCCCGAAGCAGGGCGGCAAGGCGGTTTTCAAGCTGTGCGAGCAGGACTACGGCAAGGACGGCGCGCTCATCAAGGAGGTCTGTCAGGAGTTCACGAAGTACGGCGCGAAGGTCGGCGAGGGGCCGTGGCTGCACGAGAACCAGGCGCTGCTCGTGCGCGCGCGCGACAACGCGCTGACGCCCGAGCTGCCCGATCTCGAGTTCTTCCGCGACCACCAGAAGACGCTCGACGACGCCAAGAAGGAGAACAAGTATCCGTTCTGGCTCGGCCTCGGCATCGTCTACGAACACTTCCACTCGGCCAAGACCATCAAGGGCCCGAGCACGCTGCGGCTCGTGCCCGAGCAGTACGTGGAGGTGAACGAGGAGGACGCGAAGCGCTACGGGCTCGAGGACGGCGAGAAGGTGCGCATCGTCACGCGCCGCTCGTCCTACGAGGGCCGCGTCACGGTCGGCACGAACTCGATGGTGCGTCCGTCGCGCTCGGAGACGTTCCCGGGCTACCTCTTCAGCCCCTGGAACCTGTCGGTGGCCGACAGCTCGGACCCGAAGAAGAACCGCTGGCTGGTCAACGCGGTCTCGCACCGCGCCTGGGACCCGG
>JANOGB010000274.1:0-1580 GCA_031413955.1 Planctomycetota bacterium
TCCGCGAGCCAGGTCTACGAGCTTCGCGACGCCGCCGTCGTGCGCCACTTGTTCCGCGTTGCGGGCGGGCTCGACTCGATGGTTCTCGGCGAGGCGCAGATCCTCGGCCAGCTGAAGGACGCGTACCGCTGCGCGGTCGACGCGCGCAGCACCGGCCCCGTCCTTCACCGGCTCTTCCAACACGCGTTCCGCACCGCCAAGCGCGTGCACAGCGAAACGGGCCTCGGCGCGGCGTCGGTCTCCGTCGCACGCGTCGGCGTGCAGCTCGCGCGCGAGATTTTCGAGTCGTTCCACGACAAGCGCGTGCTGCTGTAGCCGGCCGGGCAAGTGAACGGTGTCGTTAGCCCGCCGCAGTCGGAGGTCGTTGCAAGCCATGCCGAACGGACACAGCGGAGTGCCTTTCCTTGGCGCCCCGATCCTTTTCGCGGTCATGTTCGCCACCTTCGTCGGGCTTCCTCTCAAAGACCGGCTCGGCTGGGCGTGGGTGGGCATTTGCTTGGCGCTCGCCGCGCTGGTCGGCTGGCGGCTGGCGTACAACCTACACATGCGGGACGCTGACGAATACGGCGGGGGATACACGCCACCCGCTGTGTATCGGCAAGCAGCCCGGCGGTATCGGGTTCTGGCGGTGGTGTATACGGTCCTCACAACGACTCTGGGTTTGGGCATCCTTTGGTGGCGTGGGCTGCCATAGGCATCACGGTGAACGAGAGGCTTAAGATCAACACAAATGCGAAGGACGCTTTCGCTCCAGGCTTCCGGCTGTCGGTGCTCGACGTGATCGTCCTCGTCGTCGGTGTGGTCGCCGCGTCCACGCTCGCGATGGCGGCCTGGTGGTGGGGACTTGTAGTCGGCTTCGTGCTCGGGCATTTCTTCCTCTTTTGCAATGTCGTGCGCATGGCGCGGCCTCTTGAGCTTGCGTGGTCTGGTATGTTTGTCGCGCTCGCCGCAGGAACCGTCGTACTGGATATTCCGAGCTGGCCGATCACGGTTTCGATCTCGCTCGTTGCGACACTGGTGGTGGTCGTGGTCCAGATGCGCAAGCCCTCTTATCATGGCCTTGGTTGGCAGTGGATCAATCCGGGACTGCCCGCCTGGTGGGAAGCGCGGAGGGCCGAGAGTAGCGGCCGCTAGCATGGCCATGAACCCGGACCCTTCGCAAGCAGGCTTCGCCCGCTCGCTACGAGCCGGTCATGGTCGGCGTTAGCCGCACATGACACGGACGGGGAGAATCCTTGGCCTGAGTACGGGAGCCCAGGCTCTCGTAGTTGTTCTGTGAGCCGCTCTCCAGCAAGATCGCGTGGATCGCGTGGATCGCGCGGAGAGAGGCCGCCCTGCGCGCGCCGACGCAGAAACCGGGAGGGAGGTACACGATGAACATCCTGTTGTGGGTCCTGCAGATCCTCGCCGCGCTCCTGTACGGAGCGTCGGGCGTCATGAAGGTCTTCATGTTCGACAAGGTAAGCGAGGGGATCCCGTCCTTTGGTGCGTTGCCGCGGGAAGCCTGGATGACCCTCGGCATCCTCGAACTCGTCTGCACGGTCGGGCTGATCGTCCCCGCCGCCTTCCACTGGAAGCCG
>JANOGB010000275.1:0-3092 GCA_031413955.1 Planctomycetota bacterium
GAATCGCCGCGTCCTGCGCAGACTCCAGGGAATAGAAGATCAGCGAATGAACCACGTCCCGTGGGCGCGCGCCACCACGGTTCCGTCCTCGCGCGTGCACTCGGCTTCCATGAAGGCGGTGGAGCGCCCGCGCTGAACTACTCGGCCCACGGCCGCGATCCGGCCCTCGGCGGGCGCGAGGTACTGCACCGAGAGCTGCACGGTCGCGCAGCTCTGCCCAGGGGTGAGCGTGCGTCCGACGCAGCGCCCCATCGCGCCGTCCAGGAGCAGCGCGGACACGCCGCCGTGGACGATTCCGACCTCGTTGTGGTGGCTCGCGTCGGTCGCGAGCGTCAGGCGAACGCGGCCGTCCGGCAGGTCCTCGGTGAGCACGCCGAGCCTGGCGTTGATGGGGGAGTGCATCGGCGCGGGGTACGCGAGGCTGGCCGGCTCTCGATTCGCCGGGACGAGGCTCACGGCGCCGCCGAGGCGCTGGCCGACTTCGCCTTCTCGCGCTGCGACTTCCAGCGACTGAAGGCCAGCGCACCCGTCACCACTCCGCCCGCGAAGGCCCCGAGCAGCGCGGTCGATGCGCTCATCTGCACCTCTGCAAGCCATAGGATCTTCAGGGCGACCGGCGTGCGGTTCTGCAGGAACACGATCAGGGCCAGGACCGCCACGACCAAGGCGGCGATGAGCTTGGGGTTCTTGAGACGCTCCATGGATCCTCCGATGGACGGTACAGATTAGCGGCCGGGTGGTCCGGGGGCGACCGGAGCGGCGAGGCCGGGGTCGTGGGGATTGATCGCGGCGAGCTCCGCCATGCAGCGCTCGGCACCCGCGGCGTCGCCGGCCTCGCTGCGGTAGCTCGCCAGCGCGAAGCGCGCGTCGCGGTGTTCGGGGTGCTGCGCGAGCACGCGCTCGAGCGCGGCGCGGGCCTCGGCCGGCTGACCCATGTCGTGCAGCGCGACGGCGTGCACGTAGCCGAAGCGCGGGTCCTCGGGTGCGAGCTCGGCCGCGCGTGCGAGCGCAGCCAGGCCTTCCTGCGCGCGTTCCTGGCGCACGAGCGCGAGTCCGAGCGAGTGGTGCAGGGCCGCCGCGTCCGGCACCTGGGCGAGGCCATTGCGCAGCACGCCCTCGGCTTCGCTCTCGCCCTTGGTGGCGCGTGCGATCTCGGCCAGGTTGGCGTAGGCCGGCACGAACAGCGGGTCGAGGCGCAGAGCCGTGCGCAGCTCGGCCTCGGCCTGGGCGCGATCCCCGCGCGCGAGCTGGAGCTGGGCCAGGTTGAGGCGCGCCTCCGGGCGCTCGAGCAGCTCGCGCTGCACGGCTTCGTATTCCTCCAGCGCCGCGCGCGCGCCAGCGCCGAGCGGGCCCAGCGCGGCGAGGTCCAGCCCGGTCAGCAAGGCCGCGGCCTCGATGCGCACGGCGCGCAGCGGATCGGCGTAGAGCGGCGCCAGGGCGCCCGCGAGCTCGGGCGGCGGCAGGAGCGCGAGGCCCTCCAGGGCCGCGAGCCGCACCAGGCCATCGGGGTCGGCGCAGGCCGTCTGGCAGACAGCCAGGAGCTCTTGGCTCGGATAACGCGCGAGCTCGCGCAACGCCGTGGCGCGCACGATCGCAGGCAATCGCTCGCGCGTCAGCGCGAGCAAGGCCTGCGCTGCCCCGGCGCGGCCGGTGCGTCCGGCCTGTAGCGCGACGCCCCAGTGCGACGGCAGCTCCCCTGCTCTTGGTGAATTCTTCCCGCTCCACTCGGCGATGCTCTCGGCCGCCCAGGCGGCGCCCTTCTCGCCATGGCAGGCCGTGCAGGCGTCCGGCGCGCCGGTGAGAGCCGCGAGGTCCGGCCGCGGGATGCGAAAGCCGTGGTCGCGGCGCGGATCGACGCCCATGTACGTGCGCTGCGGCATGTGGCAGTCGACGCACTGCGCGCCGGGCGTGCCGGGCGCGTGGTGATGGTGCTCGAAGGTGTCGTAGTTCTTGCGCACGAGCGTCTTCAGGTCCACGTGCGGCCGCGCGGCCGGGGTGGGCGAGTGGCAGCCCGTGCACAGCACGTTGCCGCTCTGGCGCGGGCGCAGCGAATGGGGCTCGTGGCAGTCGCTGCAGCGCAGCCCGTGCGCGTGCATCTTGCTCTGCAGGAACGAGCCGTACTCGTAGACCTCGTCCTGGATCTGGCCGTCGGCGTGGTACAGCCCTTCCGTGAGCAGCGCCGGCAGGTAGTCGTCCAGCAGCCGGTTGCGGTGATCGAAGCCGTCGCCGAGCGGCGCCCGCCGCGCGTGGCAGCGCGCGCAAGCCTCGATCTCGATCGTCGAGTCCGCGACCGCGAGCGGCGCATCGAAGCCGTGTCCGCTCGGCGCGTCGCCGGCTTGCGGGCCGAGCGCCCACTCGAGGTGCCGCGCACCCGGGCCGTGGCAAGCCTGGCAGCCGACGTCGAGCCGGTTCCAGGTCGTGGCGTAGGTGTCGGTGGCCGCGTCGTAGTTGCGCGCGAGGTCCGTGGCGTGGCACTCGGCGCAGGTGAAGTTCCAGTTCTGCGCACCCCGGGTCCAGTGCAAGGGGTCGTGCGCGTCGATGCGCTCGTCGGGATAGAGCGAGTACCAGCGCGCGGCCTTCACGTCCCAGGCGACGGAGAGCGCCTGCAGGCGGCCCCTCGGGAGCGCGAGCAACACCTGCTGCAGCGGATCCACGCCGAACACGTAGGGTACGTCGAAGCTCGCGCGCGCACCGTCCGGGCCCTCGGTCGTGACCGCGAAGCCCTGTGCCGTGCGCGCGAAGAGCGTGTCGGTCGACTGGTCCTGGAAACGCGCGTCGTCGAAGTCGCCCAGCACGGTCTCGGCCGTGGCGGGTTGCATGGCGAGGTCGTGGTCGGAGCCGTGCCACGCAGTGGCCTGTGCGCCGTGGCAGGCCCCACAGGCTTTCTCGTCGACGAAGGCGGCGGCCTCCGCGCGCGGGACTTGCGTGGAGCGCGCCACGCCCTCCGGCGCGGACGGGTACGGGCTCGCCCCGCGCCCGGCCCACCACACCACGGCGCCGACGAGCAGCAAGCCGAGCCCCGCCGCGATCCTCGCCCGCGCCTCCATGCTCAGCTCTTCCTCACCTGGGAGCGCCGGGCTCCAGCCCGGCTC
>JANOGB010000276.1:0-13943 GCA_031413955.1 Planctomycetota bacterium
GTTGTCGCGCGCGGGAGACAGTCCGGGTCCTTCGTGCAGTCGAGCTCGAAAGGCGCCGCGTGGTCCGGCGCAGCGAGGCGCGCGTCAGCGCGCCGCGGACCGCGTCGCGTCTTTCGAGCTCGACTGCACGGCGCCACGGGCCGGCCACTTCGCTCCCGCCCAACGGCGGGGCCCCGACGAGCGAGCCTACACCCACCCCACTCCAAGACCTGCACCCACACGAAAATCTGAAGCGCCCCTTTTTTCCTGTCTGCAAGCGCGGCGGCGAGCCTCGTCTCCCGGGAACTACCCGAGCGCGAAGTCGGACAGGCGCGCCGGGTGCGGCAGCTCGCCCACCAGCGGGCGCACGTACTCGAGGAAGCTCGGATCGATGTCGTTGTCGCCGCGCAGCAGGCTCGCCTCCATCGGGCGCGTCTCTTTGGCGACGTTCTTCAGCTCGGTGTGCTCGAAGGTGACCTTGTAGGGCCCCTCTTGCGCACGCAGGATCGCGACCGAGCCGTGCGCGTGCTTCGTGCCCGTGGCGAGCTTCACCGCCGTACGCCCGACCAGGCGCGCCTCCTTGGCGTCGACGGGCGAGATCACGCCCGGGAACGAGCGCTGCAGGTAGCCGAACGTGTCCGCGCGCACGCGCAGCTTCGCGCCGAGCTTCTGCTTGATCTCCGCCGCCAGGAAATCCCCCAGCGCGCCCGAGCCGGACAGCTGCACGTTGCCGTGCGAGTCCTTCTCCTTGCTCTCGACCAGCGTCTTGCCGTCCGCGCCGTGGACGCCCTCCGAGAGCGCGATCAGGCAGCGACCGTGCTGCTTGTAGACGCGCTCGACGTCGGCGATGAACTTCTCGAGCGTGAACACCTTCTCGGGCACGTACACCAGGTGCGGCCCGTCGTCCGGGTGCACGCGCGCCAGCACGCTGGCCGCCGTGAGCCAGCCCGCGTGCCTGCCCATCACCACGTCGATCTTGATGCCCGGCAGGCTGCGGTTGTCGAGATTGTCGCCCATCACCGCCTGGGCCACGAAGCGCGCGGCCGAGCCGTAGCCCGGACAGTGGTCGTTCACGCGCAGGTCGTTGTCGATCGTCTTCGGCACGTGGTAGAGGCGCACGTCGTAGCCCTGCGCGACCGCGAGCTCGTTCAGCACGTGGGCGGTCTCGGCCGAGTCGTTGCCGCCGATGTAGAAGAAGTAGCGCACGTCGTGCTTCCGGAAGAGCGCGAGCGCTTGCTCGCACTCCTCGCGCGTCGGCTTCTTGCGCACCGAGCGCAGCGCCGCGCAGGGCGTGCGCGCCACGGCCTCGAGCGTCTCCCTCGTTTCCTTGCCTAGGTCGATCAGCTTGCCCTCCAGCACGCCCTTGATGCCGTGCAGGGCCCCGTACACGTTCACGATCGACTTGGCGGCCTGGGCGGCCTCGACGATCCCGACCAGGCTCTGGTTGATGACGCAGGTCGGTCCACCGGACTGACCGATCAGGGCGTTGCCACGCGGGGCTTTCATGGGCTGCTCCGGTTCACTACGAGGGACGGACTGTTCGGCGCGAACCGTAGCTCGCTCCTCCGCCTGACTCAATGCGCTCACCCTTGTCAGGCCCCGGATCCGCCACTAGACTCCCCGCCCCGCTGGGCGGAACTCAAACTCCGCACCACCTCACCCGTGCCCGGGTGGCGAAATTGGCAGACGCACTAGCTTGAGGTGCTAGCGGGTAACACCATGCTGGTTCGAATCCAGTCCCGGGCACCATCCTTCCACTGCAGTCCTTCGAACGGCCACTCTCGGCGCGAGCGTGGCGTCACGGGGACGGGGCTCTTGCTGCGGACTCCGGTTCGATCGGAGTGCGTGCCATCACGAACTCGACCATGTGATCGTGGGTGGACGCACGGAAGCGCACACGGGCATCCCATCGGCTGCCGTCAGTTCGAGCCGTCCCACCAGCACGCCCGAGCGCATGGACTCCGCGAGCACTTCGGCGGGAACGGCGTCCAGGCGTAGCTTCGCTCGACGGAACATCGCCGGAGCGGCACCGCCCATCCGGCCGACCCACGTGAGGTAGAGGAATCGCTCGCCTGCCGGGCCGTTCACCGCCGGACCACGAAACACGGGCACGCCGTCCTTCCCGCGAACCTCGATGCGGGTCTCCCAGCTCGCCCCGCGGACATCGGCAGAGACACGGTCGGTCGGATCACAACCGACCTTCCCCGCGAGCCCGACGGTGACATCGGTGTACGGGCCGCAAGTCCGGCCCGGCAGACGTCGGCCGAGGATGCGCACGTGAATGGATCGCGGCTCCGTACTCAGCCCCTTGACCGGCAGCCCCGGAGGCTTCGCCTCGGGCAGGAGAGCCCGGCGGACGCGTCGCTCACGCGCGACCGGAGACTTCGCGGCGAGGACTTCCTCGCGCAGCATCCGCTTCTGAGCCTCGGTCCGGCATTCCCAGCATCTGCGTGCCGCCGGATCCGCGTCGATGAGCCCCTGCAGTTCGGCCGGGAGCGTGGCGGAAGCGCGGGTGATCACCAGCGTCGCACGATCGCCTGGCGACTTGCCGACGGCGTCGAGCAGATCGCGACGTAGCTCGATGAACCAGCGTTCGTCATCCCAGCGCTTCAGGGACCGTCGGCCGAGCGCCGCGCCGTCGAGCGTTCCCTCGACGGTCGTCGTGGCGGTGAGCTTCCAGCGCGCCACCTTCGTCGCAGGAATGACCACGAACGCGGGCATCTCTGCGTGCTTGCGCTCTATCCGAACGTCGACCTTCAGGGCAGCCATGTCTCCAGATCGACCTGCTCAATCCGTGCCGTTCGAGAAGACGGCCTTCAACACCGCAGCGATCTCCTCCACGCTTGGCGCGCCTCCGGGATACATGCGGCAACTCAGGGTCGAGTCCGAGGGAGCAGGCAGCCCGAAAAGATCGCGCCCCTCGACGAGAATCGTTGGCGCTGGCCAGCCTCGACGCCGATCGTTCGCCGGAAGAGCTTCCTGATCGACGTAGTGGACCTCCGCGGAGATCCCCAGGGCCTTCACGGCCTCTTGTGCGTTCGATCTCATGGCCCTCGTGTTCGGACAGCCACCGAACCCGAGCAGTTCGATCTTCGGAACCGAGCCATGCTCGATCGTGACGATGCGACCCATTCCGGCTTCCATCTCAGAAGTCCAGCTCGAATCGACCAAGGCCGTGGTCGAGCGGTCGCTCCAGAACGTTCCGCCGCTCTCGGCTCCGTCGCCGGACATCCAGAAGCCGAACTGCTTGGTCCAGGCAACGGGCAGAGGCAACGGCTCGGTCCAAGTGCTGCCAGGGCCGTAGAAGAAGGCACAGTCCCAGGCCGGAGGAGCCTCCTCTGGGTCCTGGCTCCAGGCAGCGAATCTCTCCGCGAGTTCGGGGATGTCTCTCACCGCTTGGCGGAGGTCGTCCAGGTGGCGTGTGAGGAAGCCCGCCGACCAAGCGCGTCCGATGAGCCGTGCTGCATCCCAGAAGTGGGCGGTTCGATCCCCGGGGAACACGGCCGCGGCTTCAGCGGCAGCCGCGCGGTCATCCCCCGGCGCCATGGGCAGCCAGACGATCGCGATGCGCGCTTCGCCGCTCTCGGACTCCAGCCAAGCGAGAGCCGCACGGGCTCCGGCGACGCAGCCCGATCAGACGGGCGAGAGCAGGAGGATCGCTCGCGGTGTGTCCCTCTCCTGGTCGAACCATGCGGCCAGGGAAGCGGCGCTCCCCTGGATGTCCACCAGGGCCTCCCGGGTTGGTCGGGCATCCATCCCGGGGGTTGCGCAGGAGACGAGCACTAGGGGAGCGAGAAGGGGCCGGGGACGCATCTTTCCCATTGCGGGAGCGAGGAGATGGGTGGGCGTGGACATCGGTAGGTACGTAGGCTTCATGCGGCCAGGATCCGCTCCAGGATACGGGGCTCGAGGCCATGGACGGCTCCCGTGAACCGTTCGAACCACGTCCAGTCACCTGCACCATCTTCCACTCCGCGGCCACGCGGGGCGCTCCTGGAGGCGCGAGGAACGGCCTGCGCGGCGCGGGAACGAGGGTTTCGCTCTCCTGCAGCGGTTCGAACGCGGCGTGCGTGATGCCTCCAGCCTCACAACTGCCTCTTCCACTCGGCCAGAGCGACAACGATCGCCTCATCCAGCCACCTGAGGAAACGGTCCCGCTGGAGTGCAGCATTCTCTTCGGCGACGAGGACGAGCGGATCCTGCGGCAACAGCGTGAACTCGGCCAGCGCCATCTCTTCTTTCTCCTCCTTCGATCGCCCTCGGTGCACGAGGAACACTCCACTCATGCAACTGCCCGGAGAAGGGTTGCCCACGAAGTGCAAGACCACGACCAGGTCCGTGAGCCCCCCATCCTCGATCTGTAGTCGCGCCCACGCTCGCGACTCGCGTGTGCTCGGCCAATACCCGCGCCGCCTCGCCATCTCGACGATCTGCTTCGTCCAGTAGTGCTCGTTCTCCGCGTCGGAACGCTTCGTGCGCGCTTTCACGCCGGGAACCGTGGATTGGATCTCCGCCGCCAGAACCTTGAACACATCCCGGGCTGCGTCGGCGAGCTTCGAGATGCGCTTCTCCATCTCCTTACGTCCCTTGGCGTCACCCTTGGCACGCTCGACCACCTTGCTTCTTGCCGCTTCGATGACGGCCTTGCGCCCGCGTTCCTGGGTGATCGTCTCCTCTGCCACCGAGAGCGCCTGGATGATCGCACGCTGCTGGCAGTCGACGAAGAAGCGCGCGAGCGCTGCAAGATCTCCACGGTCGGCGTGCTGCAACGCCGGGATGTAGCGCGTATCTCGGTCAGCGCGATCCACGACGAGCGGAAAGAGGCTCGCGCGGATGAAGTCTATGCTGGCCAGCGCTCGGGAGACTCTGCCATTGCCATCCTGGAAAGGGTGAACCTGCGTGAAGGAGTGATGCAGCCATGCGCTCCGCACCTCAGGCAGCGCCTCGGGAATCGTCCCGTAGAACTCGATCATGCGCTCGACCTCCGAGGCGACGTGCTCGGGTGGGCAGTATTCGTGCACGCGGCCATCCGCCAGGGTCGGATTGTTCGGGAGCTTCTTGTACACCCCGTGCTCGAAGGGGATCTCGATCAGGCGGCCGAGTGCCGTCATCTCGCGGGCGGTCACGCTCCCTTGATGTCGGCACAGCAAGACGTGCAGCTCTTTGATCCAGCCTGGGGTCAGCTTCCGGCTACCCCCGATCAGGTCCATGACCATGGTGAGTCCGGCACGGTGATCTCTCAGGATCTCGATCAGCCGCTCGGGATTCGTGTCGGTATCGGAATGGTGGACGAGGTTGACCTCGAACCCCCGCTCGACCAGGACCTGCGTGGCGCCGAGGCTCAGGTCGTAGACCCGCTCGATGATGCCGGTCTCGATGCTCCAGCTCCGCGCAAGGCGCTCCCAGAACGCTGCATTGGAACCGAGATCGACGAGCCGCTGTTTCTGCTTCTGCCAAAGCTCCTCGAACGCGCGCAGATCGGCGACCGCCAGGCGCTCTGGTCCACGCAACGGCTCCAGTGGCTTCCAGCGATGAACGTAGTCAGGCGTCATTGCTCGGTTGTTGGCGTGCGGGCCTCCACGTCGGGGCCGCCGTGAACTCCTGCCTTGACCCAGCCTACCTACAGGGACGTTGCCGCGACCAGCCATCGGCTTGCTGACGCGCTTCCTGGGCGGACGGGGCTCGGATGCTTCATGCGGCGAGGATTCGCGACAGGATATCTGTCCCCAGACTGTAGACGGCGCCCGCAAGCCGTTCGAACCACGTCCAGTCGCCTGCACCACATCATCAGAGGGAAGAGCGCACCGCGGAGGCGCGGAGGTCGCGGAGGTGGTGGAGGGCCTCCGGATCGTCGAGTCCCGGAGAGTCGAAGCCCCGGAGGACCATCCTCTTCGGTCTTCCTTCCTGAGCCTCCGCGTCCTCCGCGCCTCCGCGGTGCGTCCTATTCTTCTCTTGCCTCGAACCCGAGCGCCACGCGTCCGTGCAGCCGCAGCCGCTTGCGGTCGGTGGCGAGCTCGAAGAACGAGCAGCGGATCGCCCCATAGGCCTGCAGCCAGCGCTCGGATTCGCCGCGCAGCTCGGGCAGGTGCTGGTCGAGATAGCGCGCCTGGAAGCGGTCGACCTCTTCCTGCACCAGCAGCTCGAAGGAATCGCGCTTCTCGTCCGAGACCCTGCCCCAGGTCTCGCCGGGGAAGTCCTTGGCCAGCACCTCGCGCTCGATGCGCGGGCGCTCGACGCTCCAATCGATCGTCTCGGCGCCGCTCTCGCCGGTCGCGCGCGCGGCGATGCGCCGGCTGGTCGGGGCGATGGCGCCGGGTGCGAACCAGGCCAGGCAGTTCGCGCTCGCGAGGCCGCTGTTGACCCAGTTCTGGAAGGCCCCCGCCTCGGCCAGACGCGTCTGGCCCTCGTCGGAGCGGCCGGTGGTGTAGGTCTTGAAGATCTGGCCGAGCAGGCGGTTCTCGTTGGAGATCACGAGGTAGTTCTCGCGCCCGGGCATCTCCATGGTGGCGATCTGCCCGGTACCCGGCACCAGCGCGTTCCAGTACTCCTCCACCTTGGCCCCGCCCTGCAGGGTGTTCTCCCACAGGCCCGGGGCCCCCGGCGTCGCGCCCTGGATCTTGAGCATCGACACCACGTCGTCGCGCTTGATGACCTTGCGGATGGCCTCGATCTTGCCCTGGTCCTGGCGCCACAGGATCAGGGCCCAGGCGAAGACGGGTGTGTCGTCGTGCGGCGGGACGAGCTCGCCGCCCTCCTCCGGGTAGTCGTAGTCGCGCACGAAGAAGGCCACGCGATCGCGCAGTGCCTCGTCGATGTCGTCGAGCAGGGCATCCAGGTCCGAGTTCCAGGCCGAGCGCACGAAGTCCTCCAGGTTCGCGATCGCGGCCGGATCGCTGGCCAGCACGATCGAGCGCAGCTCTCGCAACAGGTCGCCGATGTCCGCGTGCAGGTAGACGAACAGGCCGGCGTCGGCGGGCACGAGCCTCGCAGCCTCGAACATCAGCTCCTTGTCGAAGCCGCGCTCGTCGTACAGGCGCGTCTGGAAGGGCGAGAGCACGTTGGAGGACAGCTCGCCCACGAGATCGAGGCTCACGACCTCGGCGAAATCGAGCGTACCGATGAGCTCACGCAGGGCGCCGAGCTGGAACAGCCGCGCGACGAGCGCCGTGACGAGATCGCTCGAGCGCGCATCCGGCCAGGTGCCCGCCAGCTTCAGGTTCTCGGCCAGAGCACGTTGATCGACGTACAACTCCAGCTCGTCGCCCGGGGTGGCCGTGCGCACGATGTTGTCGGTGTACTTGGCCGAGCGATCGAGGGAGTCCTGCCCGCGCGTCGCCTCGAGCTCCTCGGCCGCCAGCACGAACTGGCTCTCGGTCGCGAGGATCACCACGTCCTGGATGCGCGCCAGGAAGAGCGGGCGCGGCAACCGGCCACCGCTGATCTGCACGCCGAGCTCCTTGCCCTCGTGCTCGAAGGGTTGCACCTGCAAGCCCTGCAGCGCGAGATCGATCCACTCGCCGGCGACGAGCTCGAGCGCCAGCTTGCCGAGCCAGCTCGCACGTCCGTACACGGCCCAACGCGCGTCGGCCAGGTTCGCGCCCGCGAGATGCCCGGCCACGGCCAGGGCCTCGCCACCGAAGATGCCGAGCGGGTCGACGTGCACGGGGAGCTGCGCCAGGGCGGCGTCGAGCTCCTTCAGGGTGGCCTCGATCTCCGCGCTCGCCAGGCGCTCGCGCAGGCCCAGATCGAGGATGGCCTTGCCCGCCGGGCTGGCCTCGAACTCGTCCAGGAACGCCAGGCGTGGGAAGGGATCGAAGTCGCGCGCGAGCCTGTTCTTGGCGGCGTAGAAATCGACTTCGCGCGGGATCAGGCTGGCGATCGGGTACTCGTACGGGCCCTCGAAGGGATTGAAGAAGAAGAAGGAAAAGGCCCACAGCCCTCCGAGCAGGGCGAGGACCAGGCCGATGAGGCAGTAGCGCAGGAGGCGGCGACCCATTGAAGGCGAGGATTGTACGGACGCCACGGGCGCCGTTCCCGCCCCGTCGACGCACGGTCGCGACGGAACTTCCCGCGCGGCGCTTCACCCTTCTCCGCTTCCCGCGCACACTATCCACCCCTGCATGCGCTTCGCCCGCCGCATCGCCCGCATCGAACCGTCGATCACCCTCGCGCTCGACGAACGCGCGAAGAAGATGCGCGCCGCCGGGCGCGACGTGATCAGCATGGCCGTGGGCGAGCCCGACTTCCCGGCTCCGGCCCTGGTACGGGCGGCCGCGATCGAGAAGGTGCAGAGCGGCGACGTGCGCTACACGCCGGCCGCCGGCACGCCCGCCTTGCGCAAGGCCGTGGCCGAGCACCTCTCCAGCACGCGCGGGACCCCGTACACGAGCGAAGAAGTCACCATCTGCCACAGCGCCAAGCACGCGCTCTCGGGCGCGATTTTCGCGCTGGTCGAGGAGGGCGACGAGGTGCTCGTGCCGCTGCCCGCCTGGGCCAGCTACTTCGACCTCGTGCGCCTGGCCGGCGGGACGCCCGTGCTGGTGCCGCCCGACCGCAGCGACGGCGTGCGGCCCGATCTTGCGGCGCTGGCGCGCGCGGTGACGCCCAGGACGCGCGCGGTGATGATCAACTCGCCCAACAATCCGTCCGGTTACGTGTTCACGCGCGCGGAGATCGAGGCCGTGGCCCGGCTCGCCATCGAGCGCAACCTGTGGATCCTCTCGGACGAGATCTACCGCGCGCTGGTCTACGAGGGCGGCGAGGCGCTCTCGCCCGTCTCGCTCTCGAAGGAAGCGCGCGCGCGCACGGCGATCATCGACGGCGCCTCGAAGGCCTTCGCCATGACCGGCTACCGCATCGGGTTCCTGGCCGCGCCGAAAGAGCTCGCCGCCGCGGTCGCGAAGCTGCACAGCCAGACGACCGGCTCGCCCAACGCCGTCTCCCAGCACGCCTTCCAGGCCGGCCTCGAGCGCCACCCTCCCGAGATGGACGTCATGCGCGCGGCCTTCGCCGAGCGCCGCGACTATCTCGTGCAGGGTCTCTCCGAGCTCGGCCTGCCCTGCGCGCGGCCGCGCGGCGCCTTCTACGTCTTCCCGGACGTCTCGGCCTACCTCGACGTGCGCGGCTCGGTCGGCTTCTGCGAGGAGCTGCTCGAATCCCAGGACCTGGTGCTCATCCCCGGCGCCGCCTTCGGCGTCGACACGCACGTGCGCCTGTCCTACGCGCTGGGCCGCGACACGATCCAGGAAGCCCTGCGGCGCCTGCAAGTCTTCCTGAGCGCGAAGCGCGCCTCACCTGGGAGCGCCGGGCTCCAGCCCGGCTCTGCTTCTTCTTCTCCCTCTTCCTCTTCTTCTCCCCTTGCCGGTCACGGCAACCACCCAGCGCGCTCGAAGAACCAGTAGAACCCGCACAGCGCCACGAAGATCGAAACGACGTTGCGCGCCCGGGCCGGCACGATCCCTTGCTCGCTTCCCTCCGCCGCCTGGCGCCTGCGCCCGCGGAAGAAGAGCACCACCAGCAGCACGCACGCGAGCACGAAGGCGAGCTGGCCGAGCTCGACCCCCACGTTGAAGCCGAGGAGAGCCGTCAGGATCAACGGCTCGCCCGCCAGCGCCGCAGCCAGGAAGCCGGCGAAGCCCAAGCCATGGAGCAATCCGAAGAGAAAGGCCTCCAGCCAAGGATTGCGCGCCGACTTGCGCAGCAGGTTGTCGCAGGCCACGTAGGCGATCGAGAGCGCAATGGCGAGCTCGACGAACCTCGATGGCACGTGCACCCACCCGAGCGCCGCCGCGCCGAGCGTGAGCGAGTGCGCCACGGTGAAGGCCGTGACCACGCCGATCAGGGTGCGCACGCAGCGCGAGGCCACCAGCAGAGCCAGCAGGAAGGCCAGGTGGTCCGAACCCGCCAGCGGATGCTCCCACGTGCCCAGGATGTGCGTGATCCCGAGGTGCACGAAGCTCGCCAGGACCCCCGGGCGCCGCACGTGCGCGGGCTCGAAGACCCAGCGCGTCTCCGCACCCTCGAAGGTGTGCGGCACGGGCTCGTCGGCGTTCCAGGTCAGCGCACAGAGATCCTTGTGCCAGGGGTTCGTCTCGTGGAACAGGCGCGACTCGACCACCAGGCCCTCGAGCGGTCGCGGACACTCGAAGGCGAGCAGCGCCACCACGCTCTGCAGCTCGAAGGCTCCCAGTCGCGCCGGATCCTCCGGCACGATGGAGACGAGCGTGCCCGCGAGCGGCTGCTCGTGCTCCGCCTCGATGCTCGCGAGGCGCAAGCTCGCGCGAAGGTATGCCTCGACCTCGGTCCGCGCGGCAGCGAGTTCCTGCTCGTCGAGGTATCCGTCGCGCGACAGATCGAGCTCGGGCCGGACCTCGATCAGCGACAGGGCCTGGAAGCGCAGCTCGACCTCCGCGCGCGCGCCTTCGACCCGGATCCGGGTGCGACTCAAGGACTCGGGATGAGTCCCGGTCGCGAAGAGGAGCAGGGTCAGGCTCAGGAACGACACGCGCGCGGCGGAGTGTAGCCGCGCTCTGCCCTCACCCTGGCGGCAGCAGCAGCCGCCCGGACTTCCGCCACGCTACCGGCGGCGATCCAGGTCTTCTTCTTCTTCGATCCGCGCGAAGGGTTCCAGCTCCAGCGGATCCGGGCTCGCCACCTCGAGCTGCGCCCCGCAACGGCCGCAGCCGAGCACTTCGCCGATGAGGAGCCGCCCCAGGAGGCGCACCTCGCTCCGGCAAATAGGACAGAGCGCAGCACAGGACTTGAGACGAGTCGTGGTCACTGAGTATTTCCCCCCTGAGAGTCGAGATCCGTGCACTCGCTGCAGTCGGACGCAACAAGTGCCACCAAGGTTCCATTTCCGCTACCCGATCTTCGTGACCCGGTTACCGATCGTCTTGTCGGAAGCTCCCCGGTCATGGGCAGCGCGGCGGGTACGCGGGCCTGGCTTGCCTCAGATTGCGTCTTCGATGCGATAGGCGTTCTTTGCGCCCGGAAACTCGCCCAGCGCGAGCTCCTGGACCTTGCGCAGCAGGGCCGGATCGGAGGTGTCGACGAAAACGTAGAACTTCCAGAGATCGCGGTAGGCGCGCTCGAGATCGGCCAGGCGCGGCACGCGCTCGGCCAGGTCCGAGAGCGGCCGAACGGTGCTCTCGCCCGGCCAGCGCGCGTGGGTGCGAGCCTCCTTGAGCTGCATGCGCGCCGCCGGACAGTGCAGCATCACCTCGACCCTCTGGCCCGTGGCGAAGCGCACGAGGTCCGCGATGCGCTCCTCGATCGCCGCGCGCTGGACGCGGGCCTCGGGCGCGAAGGTGCGCGCCACCAGGCTCTCTTGCATGTCGCGGTTCTCGTAACGCGGGAAGACGCAAGCGCGCTTCGGCAGGCGCCGCTCCTGGAAGCGCTTGCAGAGCTCGTGGATGCGGCGCGCGACCCCGGACTCGGCGCGCGCGGCGCGCGTCTCGAGCAGCACGAACAAGGATGCGTCGGTCTGGTCGTAGAGGTCCTCCTCGCGCACCAGGTCGTTCGCGATGGCGAGCTCCACCGCGCGCGCGACCAGCGCCCCCGCCGCGACCTTGGCGTGGTGGTAGTAGACGCGCTCGGAGAAGTAGTAGCGCGCCTCGAGCAGGCGAATCGCCTCGCTGAGGATGTCCTCGCGCAGGAGCTCGCGCTTGGCGAGGTCCAGATAGAGGTTGCCGGAGGCGCGGTCGATCTTGAAGTAGGAAGCAACGCGCAGATCGACGCCGAGGTGCAGCCCCGTGAAGTAGGCGTCGCGCTGCAGGTAGTCGAGGATGTCCGAGCAGATCGTGTCGGCGAGGATCTGGCTCCAATAGGGCGGCACGACGATGTCAGAGAGTACGGAGTCGGAGCAACTTCTCGACGATCCGGCCGAGACCCTGGAAAACGCCGAACCGCCGTACGGATCGTTGGGAAGTTGCTCGGACTCCGTACTCTCGCTCTTGGCCGCCAGCAGCGTGCTCAGCACCTCACGCCGCACCCCGAGCGCCTCTAGCCGCCGCCCGAGCTCGCGCTCCGGCCCGAGCATGCGCCGAAAGCGCGCCCCCGAGTCGTGCCGCCGAAACATCCCCGCCTGGTCCTCGATGTGGTGCCCGAACGGAATGTGCGTGACGTCGTGCACCAGCGCCGCCAAGCGCAAGATGCGCGCCTCCCGCTCGCTGATCCCGAGCGTGTCACGCGGCTGCAGCTCGAAGTTGCGGTTGATGGCCTCGATCATCTTCTGGGTCATGTGCAGGACCCCGATCGAGTGGTCGAAGCGCGTGTGCAGCGCCCCAGGATAGACGAGATAGGCCGTGCCGAGCTGCTTCACGCCCCTCAAGCGCTGCATCTCGGGTGTGTCGAGCACCGCGAGCTCCTCGTGCGTCAGATACACGTCGCCGTGCACGGGATCCCGCAGGACGCTGAAACGCTTGGCGGAGGACATCGGCCGTTCCTACGAAGGCCCTGGCAGGCGCCGGAAACGGACGCGCCTGGGCGTCCACACGACGAAGGTTCCGGCCATACTCGCTCCGTGACGCTCCACGAATTCGACGATGCGTTCCGGCAGTGCTGCGCGAGATCGCTCGTGGCAGCGGAGGAACAAGACCCCACTCGCCACCTCGATCTGTCCAGCGAATACGAGTTGCCCAAAGTCTCGATCTTCGGTCAACACGACGCGCCGTTCCTTCCGCGCGATCCCACACACCTCCAAGTCCGACGCTCCCCGTTTGAACTCGATTACGGCCAACACGTCGTGACCGGCCCGGCGTAACTCGACGACGACGCGGAAGTCACAGCTCTCGTCGGCGAGGAACAGCACGGCGGCGCTTCAGGCCGACTCCGGCAGGTCGAGGTTCTCCAGGTGGGCGATCTCATCCGCAGCGAAGGCAACGGCGGCGCGAACGTCCTCGCGCGTGAGGTGCGGATAGGACTGGAGCAAGTCCTCCTCCGTGGCCCCTTCGCTCATGCGACGCAAGACCAGCTCGACCGTGATCCTCGTCCCCCGAATCACGGGCTTGCCCAGCATGACGTCGGGGCGGACCTCGATGCGACCGGAAACCATGATGGTTGCAGTGTACCGGAGCCGCGACGCGGGGAGCAGCGGCAGGTTTGGCCATGCTTGGCCCTCGAGCCTGCTGCGCACAGCTTGGGGCTTCCGCCTCATCTCCGCCTTGGCGCGTCCCCGCGATCGGCCGGACGGGAGGGGCGAAGTGGTAAAGGATCAAGGCGTTACGCGCCTGGCGAGGCGGAGGCCGTGGCCGTCGTAGCGGAACTCGGGGTCGTACGCGTCGCGCTCGCCCGAGCGCGCGAGCGCAGCCCCGTCGTCGAAGCCGCCGCCGCGGAGGACGCGGGAGGCGGAGCCCGTGGCCTCTCGCTCCCCATCCCAGAACCGCACGGCAACTGATTCGTCTCCCCACTCGTCGCTGCACCACTCAAACACGTTCCCGTGCACGTCGTGCAGCCCGAACGGGTTCGCGAGCAGGCCGCCGATAGCCCGGAGCTGCTCGTCCTCGGCGCCGAAATCGATGTTCGCCGCGCCCCGCAGCGAGTCTTTCTTCGCGCCCGTCCACCAAGGCGTCGTCGTCCCCGCGCGGCAGCCATACTCCCACTGCGCCTCGCTCGGAAGGCGCAGGAAGAGACCCGCGAGCTCCAGAGTCGCCACGCAGTCGTCCCAGCTCACCCCGTGCGCCGGAAGCAAGGGGCCCTCGTAATCGAAGCGTCCGGTCCACGTCGACGTGTGCTGCCACTGCGCTACCGTCATCTCGTACTTCGACAGGAAGAACGCCTCAAGCTCCACCTCGTTCAGCGGCATGGGCTGCTGGCCCTCCTCGACCGGAACGCGACCCGAGGGCAGCAGCACGAACACCACCCCCCGTATCGGGCGCGAGCACGAGCTTGCCATCCGCTCCGCGGACGGCGGGTTCGCCCGTCCCGAGATGCGCGAACTCCCACAGACCCGAGGCCGGATCGGG
>JANOGB010000277.1:0-5019 GCA_031413955.1 Planctomycetota bacterium
CGGAGGATTTCCTTGAGGTTGCCCAGATCCAGCTGCTTGAGGCCACCGGTCGTGATGTTCGAGAAAACCCCCATGTTCGTGAAGCTCGTTTCGTCGTGGTTGCGGCCATCGACCGACAGGAGCAGGGTGGGCGAGCTGAAGACCTGCAAGATGTTGGCGCCGAACAGGGCGGCCAACCCGCCACGGGAGAACTCCGGGCTGAACAGCGTGGAGCCATCGCCCTTGAAAACGTAAAACCACTGCATGTGGACTCCTTTGGGTTGTGACCAGGGGACCAGTCCCCTGTACGTGGTGTCGATCGTCGAGTTCGGTCGCCGCTGCGACCTGTAGGTCAGGGGGTTGAAGTGGGTCCGACTAGTGTAAGCGGGTAGGGAACCACAGCCCGGCGCGCCGCGCCGCTCGAAGAGGTCCTAGGGTCGCCGCGCGCCCGCTCAGGGCAGGGGCGGGAGCTTCCCGGCGTCTCGTGCGGCCTTCCAGGCGCGCGGCGTGAGCTCCGCGGCCCGCGCCTCGCCGTACACGCCGATGCGCACCAGCACGTCCTTGAGGTAGGCGAACGGGTCGATCCCCTGCAGCTTGCAGGTCTCCACCAGCGTGATCAGCGTCGCGGTCCGATGGCCCGCGGCTTCGCTCCCGCAGAACAGCCAGTTCTTGCGGCCCAGCGCCACGCCCCGGATCGCCCGTTCGGTGCGGTTGTTGTCGATCTCAAGGAAGCCGTGCTCGACGTAGCGGTTGAGTGCGACCCAGTTGTTCCTCGCGTAGCCGATCGCCTGGCCGAGCGGCCCCTTGGGCAGCGCCGTGCCCGCGGCCCGGTCGAGCTCGACACGGATCTGCGCCAGGATCGGCTTGGACTTCGCCTGCCTCACGAGCAGGCGCTCCACCTCGCCCAGATCCTTCGCCTCGCGCTCCACGTCGTACAGCCCCTGGATCAGCGCCAGCACGCGCGCCGACTCCTTGGGGTCGACGGGCAGCGCGTCCACGAAGTAGCGTCGAGCGTGCGCCCAGCAGCCCACCTCCACGATGCCGTTCTCTCGGAAGGCCTCGTCGTAGCCGGCGTAGGCGTCCACCTGTCCGAAGCCCCTGTAGCCACGGAAGATCCTCGCCGGTCCGTCGCGGCTGCGGCTCATCGTGAAGTCGAAGGCCACCTCGCCTCTCTCCCCCACGTAGTCCCACAGCCTGCCCGTCGTGCGGCCCTCCTTCACCCCCGTCACCGTCACCGGGGTGTCGTCGCTCCCCACCACCCGCGAGGCGAGCACCGAGGCGAGCACCGCCCGGGCCACCGGCGCAAGCCGTCGGGCCGCTGCGCCCACCAGGCCCTTCATCGTGCCCCGCGACAGGAACACGCCCTGCGAAGCCAGGAGCATCTCCTGGCGGTAGAGCGGGATGTGCGCCGCGTGCTTCATCGCCACCACATGCGCCACGAGGCTGGGCGCGGCCACGCTCTTCCTCAGCCCGGTCGGCGGGCACGGCGCCGTCACGGGCTTGTGCTCCTTGCACGCCCCGCATGCCCACGTCCCCCGCGCCGTCAGCACCTCGTGGAACGTCGCCGGCACGTACTCCACCTGCACCGAGGTCTCCTCGCCGATCCTCACCAGCGGCCTGCCACAGCAGCCGCACACGCGCTCGCACTCCGGAGGGTCGATCTCCACCCGCAGGCGGGGCAGGCCCTGCGCGGTCACCTTGCGCCCGCCCTTCCGCGCCGGGCGCGGGGGCTTGGGCGTCTGCGGGGTCTCTTCCCCCGACGCGGTCTCGCAGAGGCCCTCGGCCTGCTGCTCGGCCTCGAGCTCCTGGAAGGCCAGCGCCAGCTGGTCCGGGCTCACCCGGTCCGCGCTCCTGCCGAACATCCGCCGGCACATCCGCTCCAGGCGCACCTGCAGCAGCCCGTTCTCGGCCACCAGACGCCGGATCTCCGCGTCCTTGATCACCAGCTCGGCCTCGCGCAGCGCCACCTGCTCGCGGGCCGCCCGCAGCGACGACTCCTCCTCGCGCAGCCGCGCGCGCGTCGTCTCGAGCTCCTCCATGAGCTGCGCGTTCGTCACGGGGCGGGACTCTACCAATCCGACCCGACACCGCAAAATCATTTGTTCTCAATCCAGCATCGGAAGCCCGTCGAGCCGCCGCCGCCACCTCGCACTCGCGAGGTCGAGCCCCTCCATGAGCCCGAAGAGATCGCGACGCTTGAGCTCCACGCTCTGCTCTTTGCCCTCCGCGCGCGGCCAGTCGAACGTCCCGCGCTCCAGGCGCTTGGCGTAGAGCACGAACCCGGAGCGGTCCCACACCAGGATCTTCACCGTGTCCATGCGCCGGTTGGCGAAGCAGAACAGGTGCCCCGTGAACGGATCCTCGCCCACCACGTCGCGCGCCGCGGCGTACAGGCCATCGAAGCCCTTGCGCAGGTCCGTCGCTCCGCGCGCCAGGTAGATGCGCACGCTCGCAGGCAGTGTCAGCACGCGCCGGCCCGAAGAGCGCGCACGAGCCGCGCCACCTCCCCGCCGTCAAAGCCCGCCTCCACGCGCACCCGCAACCCCTCGCCGAGCTCCACGACGGCGACGCACCCACCGGCCGCCACGGCCTCGACCCGCACCGGGACGAAGCGCGCGACACGACCACGCTGCCTTGCCTGGGCCCGCAACTTCGACGCCCGGACCCACCCGCCCAGCGTCCCCGAGCTGATCCCCAGCTCGGCCACCACCTGCCTGCCGGTCATCCGCCCGGAGCGCACGGCCTCGAGCACCCGCTCGCGCTCCTCGACGTCGCCCTCGTCCTCGGGCCTCTCGCGCTTCGCCGTAGGGGCCCGCGTTGGGCCTTCCTGCCCACACGCCGATGCGAGGGCTGCGTGCATCCCGAGCAAGAGGCCGAACGCGAGGGGCGACAAAGACGCTCGCCACCGGCACTCGCCACGCGCATGGGCTGCCCGCCACAAGCGCGCTCCCTTGATCCATTGGAGCCTAACAGCGCCTACTTGCAAGCGTCACACTTGCTAGAAACGCTGTACGTGCACACCGCGCTGGGGTTATTGGCGACGCCGCCGCGCAGCCACCCAAACTGCGGATTCTTCCTTACCGCATCCGCATCAATCGCTCTATCTATCGACCCCCTTGTGTTTGCGGTCACGTAGGTGGACATGTTTTCTAGCAAGAGCTTACACGTTGCACGACATTGCACGTCTGCGAAGCATGGGGTACGCAGATCGATGACTGCCTTTCCGCTGAAGAAACTCGGATCCGTGTGATTCGTGTCGGCTCCGTTCTGCGTACAGTCGCGCTTTACTGTGCACTGGCAGCACCCGGCAGTGCCACGCCACTTCTGCAGCTGCGGCACATCCCACAATCTCTTCCCGAAATTCGGATTCACAATTGTCGGAGAGCAGCGATGATCAGGTTCGCTCCTACGGAGCGGCGGGCAGCTCCTTCACCCACCGTTGCCTGCAGGTTGGTAATTTGGGTTCGGAATCAAATACGGTCCGTCATTCGGCCTTTGTTCAGGCAGAGGCGGTGGTTGCGGTGGTAGGAGCCAAGCTGGGTGGGGATGGGCCTCAAGCCCTGTTGGATCGATAAGCACGGTCGGAGTGGAGTGAACGTATTCATACAAGTTGGGCCCAACAGAGAGCCCCAGGGAGTCCCTCTGCATGAACCTCCCCCTCACCGGATCGTACGCCCTCGCCCGGTAGTGGTAGAGGCCCGTTTCCTCATCGTGCCACCTGCCCGTGTAGGTGACGTACTGCCGTGCTGCCTGCCAGGACATTCTGCACTTTTCTGTCGAGCGCTCGACACGCGGCACGCACTAGCCCCTGGAACCGGCGCCCGGCTTCCGCCACCATGGCGGGATGGAGAACAGGCGCCGCACCCGATTCTACGACCACAGGCTGGTCCGTGTCGTCCAGCAAACCCGCGATCTCTCGATCGCCACACGGGCCGGCGTCCCGAGGTCCACGGCCGCCGGATGGCTCAAGCAGGGACCACGCGCCGTAGCCGTGGCCACCGACGATCGGGCCTACCTCGAGCTGCACCGGCGCCTGGCCAAGCTGGAGCGGCGGTGTGAGCGGCTCCAGTCCGTGCTCCGACTCCTCTTGGTCCTGTTCCGCGTCCTCAAGCCCGACATGTCGCACGTACGATTCGTCGGCCTGGACAAGGCCCGGCTGCTGCGAGCGGTCGATCGTACCCGTGGCGTGCTCGGACTGCGACGCGCCCTGTCGCTCCTCGGACTGTCGCTGTCCCGCTTCCACGCCTGGGCACGGCTGGGACTCGGCTGCCAGCTCGATGACCAGCCCTCCTGTCCCGTCTCGACGCCCCAGCGGCTCACGGCCACCGAGGTCATGGCCATGCGGGAGATGGCCACCTCGACGTCGCTGTGCCATGTGCCAACCGGACGCCTGGCCCTCCTCGCCCAGCGCATGGGGCGCGTCTATGCCTCGACCTCCACCTGGTATCGGCTCGTGCGTATCCGAGGCTGGCGCCGGCCCCGGCTTCGGGTCTACCCGCCCAAGCCCACGGAAGGGATCCGCGCCGAGCGCCCCAACCAGCTCTGGCACATCGATACGACCCTACTTCGGCTCCAGGATCGCACGCGCGTCTACCTCCACGCGGTCATCGACAACTGGTCCCGACGCATCCTGGCCTGGAAGGTCTCGACCACCTTCTGCGCCGGCAACTCGGTCGCGGTGCTCGTGCATGCCCAGCGCAGCGTCGAGGCTGGGTCGCAGCCGCCCACCCTGATGGTCGATGACGGGGTCGAGAACCTCAACGCCCAGGTCGATGCACTGGTCGAGCGCGGCGTGCTCCAGCGCGTGCTGGCGCAGAGCGAGGTCCAGTTCAGCAACTCCATGATCGAAGCCTGGTGGCGCCAGCTCAAGCACAACTGGCTCTTCTTGAACGAGCTCGACTCGGTGAGGAAGCTCCACACCCTCGTCGCCTTCTACGTCGCCGAGCACAACTCCCAGATCCCACCCGCCGCCTTCGACGGCCAGACGCCTGACGAGAAGTACTTCGGCACCGGCGCGAACGTCGCCGACGACCTGGCGCG
>JANOGB010000278.1:0-7250 GCA_031413955.1 Planctomycetota bacterium
CAAACCCTGCCTGAGCTGGTCCGGTCGGGGCCAACCGCCGCGTCGGCCGATTCTTGCTCAGGCTCTGAGTCCTCTGCGCCTCTGTGGTCTTGCTGGATTCTTGCTCGGCCAGCAAGCCGTTGCGGAATAGAAGATCAGCGCCCCCCGCTCTGAAACGCGAAGGAGCGCCCGAGACCACCTTTCAGGGCCATGTGGATCCACAAGACCGCGAGGTTCTCCAGCAAGGCCGCGTTGCGCAGGGGCCCCGCGTCGAGGGCTCGAAATCCGAGCTGGTTGGCGAGTTCCATCACTGTCGTCTTGGCCAGTGGGTCATCGCCGGCGAACAAGGCATCGGCCGCCCCGCCGGCCAGGCGGGGGTCGGCGTGGATCTCGGCTCCGAAGTGATTGAAGCCCTTCAAGACCTTGGCCTTCGGCAGCGCCGCCGCCAGCGCCTGTGCCACCGAACCCTCGCGGGGCGGAGCCCAGATCGGGCCGTCGGGAGCCCAGCGAATGGGATTCGTGCAGTCGATGAGCACCTTGGCGGACCAGTCGCCGCAGGCGCGCGCCGCCTCGACCGCTGCCTCGGCCGGCACGGTCAAGAAGGCAAGCTCGCTCTCGCGCAGAGCACTTTCTGGTAGGAGGGCGCGCGCATGCTTGCCGCTCGCGTGCACCGCCTCGGCCGCCTTGCCTGGATCGCGCACGCCGAAGCACACGCGATGACCGGTAGCGCCCAGACGCATGCCCAGCGCGGCGCCCACGTTGCCCGAGCCCAGGACAGCGATCGTTCTCGTGCTCATGTTCGTGCTCCCGCGTGATTCGGGCTTCATCGTCCCAGCGTCTCCAAGACCAGCTTGGCCGTTTCCTCGCCGGAAAAGTTCTGTTGGCCGGTGATCAGATTGCCGTCGCGAACCGCAAAACCGCGCCACCGACCAGCCTGCACGAAGTTCGCCCCGCTGCGACGCAGTTCGTCCTCGATGCGCCGGGGCATGATGGACTTCCCGCGCGGCAGGAGGCCAAGGCTCGACACGGCCTCGTCGGCAAAGTCTTCTTCGACGTTGGCGAAGCCGGTCACGGTCTTGCCACGCGCCAGGAGCTCGCCGTTTGCCAGGCGCGCGTAGCGGAGCACCGCCACACCGTGGCACAGGGCACAAGCGAGCTTGCCGTGCTCGTAGAACTCGGCGAACTTGCGGTGGCTGCGCGCATGGGGCGTCTTGTGCCGCTCGCGCACAGCCAACTGAGGGAGAGTGTGGGGGGTCGGTTGAGCGCTTCGCGCTCTGCGGCCGCGCGGATGCTCGAGTTCGCTGCTTTGCCGAGGCCGCCAAGCCACTGTCGTGTCGACCCGTGCGTCGTCGGCTCCGGGATGCACGCTGGCACGGGGATCAACTCGCGCGGCGCGCGATCAGGAACAGTGCCGCGACGAACAGCGCGATCTCCGCGCAGTAGAAGAAGCGCGCGTTGCCGAGTGGCTCGAAACCTAGTCGCACGACGGCGAACGTCCTGAAGACCGCGATCCCGCCGTACAGGAATGCCGACATCCACAGCGCGGCTCGCTGGTGCTCCTGCGAGAACAGCGCAAAGGCGTAGAACAGCGCGAGGCCCGCCTGCAAACCGCCGTAGATCGCAAGATACTCCGACTCTCCGCCGGGCGTCGTGTGCGTCAGCCCGACGTACTCCCCCGTCTGCCGTGGCGCGAACGTGCACCACGCGGCGAACACCGCGTACATCAGAGCGTTGAAGGCCAAGTACAGCTTGACAGGCATGGTGTGCGGGATAGCGCGGACCGGGGAGTCGATCTCCTTGGTTCAGTTCGCACGCGCGCGGCCGTCGGATGCAGCTCGCTCGGTCCGTCCTAGCGCGGGCTCTCGCCCGCAACCCAAGCCGACCACGGAGGCACAGAGGGCACGGAGGAGCGCAGAAGCGGAGCATGCGTTTCGCACGGATCCGGTTCCGGACTCTGTGCACCTCCGTGCCCTCTGCGCCTCCGCGGTTCCTCCGGGAATCGTCGCGTGGCGCGAACACTCTCCCAAGCAGTAGCTCAGCGGGCGGATACGACTCTGAACTCGGGTATCTTGCCATCCGTGATCACCGGCGTGACCGCACGCTCGCGGAACAGCGCCTCGGCCTCGCGCTTCAGGCTGCCGAGCGACGACCTCAAACCCGCTCGACGCACATCGTCGCCATCCGGCACCCCGCGCAAGTCGAAACCGAAGAGCCGCACGACGAGCTCTCCTTGCCACGTGTCGTCGCTCGCAGCGACCGGAACGAAAAGGTCGCGTCCGGCCATCCAGTAGAAGTCGCGACTCGGCGAAGCAATGTCGCACACGATTCGTCCGTCCCCGCGCACGCGATTCAGGATGCGCAGGTCACATCGGTAGCTCGAGAAAGGGAACGGAAGGTCGCTCTTGAATCGCACACGCAGCGCAGCGAACGGACTCCCCCGTGGATCGAGTCCTCGCAGGTAGGATCCCGGAACGGCCTCGATTCGCTCGTAGCTCGTCCCGGGACGTCCCGAGTAGCGCGTGAAGTCGTTCTCGACCGCCTTGATCGTCGCGACGTCGGCGCGCACGAGCGCGGCTCCCTGTTGCACGAGGCGCGATCCACCGACCGTGTTCCAGGGCGCCGAGCGTTGGCGCGCGAGGGTCAGCGGCCGCGCTAGGAAGATCCCGTCGCGCTGCGAGTCGCGGTTCGGGTTCCAGCCGTCGCGGAACAGGGCATCGGCGAACAGCAGCTCGGGTGCGAACGGCGCGAGCTCGCCCCACAACTCGGGCTGCGCGCGCTGGACACGCGCGAAGAGCGCATCGATGCCTTTCCGATCCAGGCCACGCGCCAGCGCCACGAGATCGCCGAAACAGCGCGGAGCCTGGGGATCGCGCGCGCTCGGTGGGACCGCGAACGCGACGCGACGCGCGAGATCGGTCTCGAGCTCCCAAGCAAGTCCGGACTCGTCTTCCGCCAGCGGCAGGCCCGACGGCAGGATCCAGGCCGGGTCGAAGACTTCGCGGGAGAGCTCGTCCCAGCTCGCTTGCCGCGGCTCGATCGCCGCCTCTTGCAGCACGAATGCGAGCATTGCCAGCACGTCAATCTCCGCGCGCGAAGTCGGCGATGGCGCGTGCGACGACGGAGGGCTGCTCTTCGTGAGGGTAGTGCCCCGCATCCGGCACGAGCTCGAGGCGCGCGAGCGGAATGGTGCTGGCGAACAGCGCCGCAAAACGCTCGGGCCGGTAGGCGATGTCCTTTTCCCCCCACAGAAGCAGTGCGGGCTGCCGCAGACCGGCCAGCTCCGCGGAGCGCGCGCCGTTCTCGTCGCGTGCGAGGTCGATCATCGCGTGCCAGTTGTCGCGGTTCGAGCACACGAGGAACGCTTCTTCAACGGAACTGTCGGGCACGGGAGTCTGGAAGTGCGGCTGGAGCGCTGTGCGCACGCGGTCGCGCGAATTCAGTATCCAACCTACCTTCGCCAAGCTCATCTCGCGCATCTGGACCTCTTCGGGCAGCCACTCGTCGTCGTTTCGCGCGAAGCCGGAGCTGCTCATCAGCACGATGCGCACGATGCGCTCCGGATCGTTCAACGCTGCGCGCCACACGAACTCACCGCCGTAGCTGTTGCCCACCAGGGTCACGTCCGAGAGGTCGAGCGCCTCGAGGAACGCGTTGACCCACTCTGCGCAGCGCTCGAACGAGTAGGTGTCGAGCTCCGTACGCGTCGTGCCGTGACCGATCATCTCGAGTGCGTACACTTCGCAGCTCTGCGCGAGGCCATCGGGTCCGAACACCACCGGCGTCCAGCTCACGAGCGAACCGGGCGTGGGGTGCACCAGCACGACCAAAGGCCGGCCGGCCGCGCGTTCGCCCACGGCGATGTAGCGGAACTCCGCCTCGATCTTCTCGCCATCGAGCGTGATCGTGCGGTCGAGAGTTCGGACTCGACCGCGCAGGGGTTCGTTCTCCGCGAGCGCGAATAGCTTCGCCTCGACCTGCGACTTGGGCATCGAACGGCACGCGGGCAGCAACCCGATCACAGCGAAGACAGCGGCTACGCCCAGTGAACGCTCGATGCAACGGGAGGAATTCATCCATGGAGCGATTCGCGCGCCGGGTTCGTGTGGATGCAGCCGCATGCGCAGCGGGTATGGTGCGAAGATGACGACATGCGGGCTTGTGCTTTTGTGCGTCATGCACCGCTCGCTCTCGCTGCTCGCGTTCTGCACGGTCCTCGGAGCGTGTACCTCCGCCCTTTCCAGTCGCGACCCGACGGGCGAGGCGTTGCCGCATTTCGAAGGCAAAGCGCTCGACGACCGGCCGATGCGCCTGCCCGACGATCTCCGTGGGCCGCCCGCGATCTTGCTCGTGGGCTTCGAACAGGACGCTCAGGGGTCGGTCGTGACGCTGTGCGGTGCCGGCGCGCGCACGCCCGACTGTGATCGGGATCGGTGCCGCCGCCGCCGTCGGCAGCGGCGTCGAAGCCACGTTCTTCGAGGTCTCCTGGGTCGTGCTCGCCTTCAGCGCTCGGTCAGTGGTCGGAACAGCGCTCTGCGTAGTAGATTGCTTCACGGCCGGCCTCCTCGTGGTTTTTGGGGTTGGGTCACACCTCCCCTTCCTACCACTGAGGCGCGTAGCGACCGTCCACCAGCCGCCAGGCATCGCCGAGATGTTCGAGCGAGGTGACGCGGGTCTCGCGCACGATGTCCAGGCCTATCTCGAGGTGACGGGCCAGCGCGCTCATACGCGGCAAGCCCAGGTAGCGAGCGGTGGAGCCGCGCTCGGAGCACCAGCACCTGCGCAGCAGCCAAGCCCGCGATGCCTGCGCCGATCACGGCCACGCGCGGCGGGCCGGTCCCGGAACGGGCGCGCGCCATCGTGGCTGTTCAACCCGGACGACGGTCCGAGCGGATGCTGGGCGCAGCTCGGCCCGGCCATAAGAGCGTGAGTGCAAGGCCTGACCAGGCGAGCCTCACACCCGGGAATCCGAGGCGGGCCGCGAGCCAAGACTGGCCTGGAGCACCCAGCGAGGCCACCTTCCGGCCGCGGATCCGGAGCTCCAGGAGGAGATCGGCGATCCGCAGCCCATGGGCAAGTCGAGCTCGGGCTTCGCGCGGCAGGACGAAGTCCAGCGAGCGACGGAGCTCGAACGCGTGGCGCAGACCATCGAACTCCACCACGAGCATCCGCCCCTGAGCAAGGACCCGCACATCGGGCGCGGACGCGCCTCGAAAGGTGAGCTCGCCCTCGATGGCCAGGGCCGAACGCACGCTCAGGCGTCCTTGCGATCCCGCGTGCGCACCCGCAGGGTGCCGCTCACGGTCCAGTTCGCCATCGGCGCGTCCGGAGAGGCGCTGCGCGGAACACCGAGACGCAGGTTCTCGAACTCGTAGGTGATCTCGGCTCCGCGGCCGGTCAGCTTGTCGTACAGACCGAGCGCCAGATCAGGCCAGGTCTCGATCTCGTTCTTCTCCGTCATCGTCGGCATCGTTGGTCTCGTGGGCTGGGCACCGATGGGTGCTGGTCGAAGGGTTCGTCGGCTGGCAGTTCTTCGCGGGCGCAGTAGGCTCGGATGCAGCTTCTCGACTCCAGGCCGCGGCGCCCGGGCGACGCGCTCACGTCCGCGGAGTCCGGGCTTGCTCCGCTTCTCCCGCGGCGGCGAGGTTGCGCAGCATGCCCACGAACACGAGCTGGTGCAGGGGCCAGATGCCGTACCAGTAGGCAAGACCGAGGAGCCCCACCGGATCAAAGCTCGCCGTCTGGTGCACGCGGCTGCCGGTCCCGTCGGGCCGCACCTCGAACTCGAGCCAGGCGCGCCCCGGCAAGCGCATCTCGGCCGAAAGGCGCAGGCGATGGTCGGGTTCGAAGGCCTCGACGCGCCAGCAATCCAGGACGTCGCCGACGCGCAGTTGCTCTGGATCCACGCGCCCACGGCGCAGGCCCACGCCACCCAGGAGGAGGTCGAGCCAGCCGCGCAGGCGCCAGAGCCCGTTGCCGTAGTACCAGCCCTGCCGGCCGCCGATGCGGCGGATGGGAGCGAAGGCCGCGGCCGGCGCGGCCTCGACGCGCCGCTCGCGCGAGTCCACCAGCCGGTTCCCGAAGCGCACGCCGCCCCAGTTCGCCACCGGCCCCGCGGCGGAGAGCGCGTCGGACCAGCGCGTGGCCGCGAGCTCGCTCTCCTCGTTCGCCAGGGCGCTCGCCACGGCGCCCGCCAGGCCCAGCGGCCGGATCTCGAAGGCGCTCCGGGCCGCGTCGTCCGTCACCACCGTCGGATGGCGCATGCTGTCGACGAGCTTGCGCCCGACGCGCGCGTAGAGCGGGGTGACGAGGCCCAGCAACAGACTCGAGAGCCGCGGCGTCAGGACCGGCACGCGGATCATCCAGCGCCGCAGCCCGCGCTGGCGCGCGTACTCGTGCATGATCCCGCCGTAGGACACGCGGTCCGCGCCGCCGATCTCGAACACGCGACTCGCCGCGAGCGGAACCTCGAGTGCCGCCACGAGGTAGGCCAGAAGATCGCGGATGGCGATCGGCTGAGCGGGTGTGTCCACCCAGCGCGGCGTGATCATCACCGGCAGGCGCTCGACCAGGGCGCGCACCATCTCGAAGGAGAGGCTGCCCGAGCCGATCACGATCGAGGCGCGCAACTCGACCACCGGCACGCCGCTGGCGCGCAGCACCTCGCCGACCTCGTGCCGGCTGCGCAGGTGCGGCGAGAGCTCGGCCTCGCCCTCGCCCAGCCCGCCCAGGTACACGATGCGCCGCACGCCGCACTGCTTGGCGACACGGCCGAAGCTCTCCGCGCCGCGCCGATCCTCGGCCTCGAAGTCCCCGCTCGAGCCCATCGAGTGCACCAGGTAGTAGGCCGCGTCGACGCCGCGCAGCGCGCGCTCGAGCGAGGCCTCGTCGAGCACGTCGCCGCTCACGACCTCGGTGCGCGCTGCGGTGCGTCCGGCCAGGTACTCCGGCCGGCGCGCCAGACAGCGCACGGCGCAGCCCTGGGCCTCGAGCTCGGCCAGCAGGCGCCCGCCCACGTAGCCTGTTGCGCCGGTCAGGAGCACGAGTCCGGTCATGGCGTCACGACCTCGATTCTCGCATGCCGCAAGCGCGGATCCTCGCTGCGGGCGCGGGCTCGCGCACGGCGGCGCCGCAGACGCGAGAAGGCCGAAATGGAGCGTCGCCCGGCTTCATGGGGCGCCTCGATCGAGCGAAGGCGAGGCGACGGAGTGCGCGTCACGCGACGAGAATGCGTTGGGTTCGATCCGCCCGGGTGCGAGCCACAGCAAGAGCGG
>JANOGB010000279.1:0-4363 GCA_031413955.1 Planctomycetota bacterium
CGGAGTCGGAGCAAATTATCAACGATCCGCCCCGCGGCCAGGCGTTTTCCAGCGCTTTCGGCGGATCGTTGATCATTTGCTCCGACTCCGTACTTCACGATCCAGCTAGCATGACGGACGGTGGCGGAGCGCCGGAGCACAACCTGGTTCGCGGCGGGATTCGCGGTCCTGTTGTGCGGCCTCTCCTACCTCCTCTTCGGGGACTACGACCTCGGCCTCGCCGACGAGGGCTACCTCTGGTATGGCGTGCAGCGCACGGTCGCGGGCGAGGTCCCGCTGCGCGACTTCCAGGCCTACGATCCGGGCCGCTACTACTGGTGCGCGGCCTTCGCGCCGCTGGTCGGCGACGGGGTCCTCGGCCTGCGCCTGGCGATGGCGGCTTTCCAGGCGCTCGGGCTCACCTTCGCGCTGCTGGTCGCGGCGCGCTTCACGCGCAACCGGGCGGAGCTCGCCTTCTGCGGCCTGCTCATCGGGCTGTGGATGTTTCCGCGCCACAAGCTCTTCGAGCCCGCCCTGGCCTCGATGGCGGTGTGGTTCGCGGTGCGCCTGGTCGAGCAACCCAGGGCGGCGCGCCATCTCGCGGCCGGGTTGTACGCGGGCCTGGCCGGATTCCTGGGCCGCAACCACGCCCTGTACGCGGTCGCCGCGAGCGCGTTCCTGATCGTGTGGCTCGCGTGGAAGGACCGCGCCGGGGGCGAGTGGCAGCGCATCGGCGCGTGGGCCCTCGGGCTCGTCCTGGGCTACTCGCCGATGTGGGCCATGTTCCTCTTCGTGCCGGGCTTCTTCGACGGCTTCTGGTACTCGAACGTGCTTGTCCTCGAGCACGGCTCGAACCTGCCCAGCCCGTATCCGTGGCCCTGGCTGACGGACTGGAGCGCGCTCGGCGGCTGGGACCTCGCGTGTCAGGCCGGGCTCTCGGCCGCGTTCCTGCTGCCTTGCCTGGCTCTGCCGATCGGGCTCGTCCGCACGCTGGGGATGCGCAAGGATCAGATCGGAGCGAACGCCGTGC
Organism: Planctomycetota bacterium; assembly: GCA_031413955.1. Lineage (GTDB taxonomy): Bacteria > Planctomycetota > UBA1135 > UBA1135 > JABFRZ01. The sequence continues at coordinate 1,010 of JANOGB010000279.1, forward strand.
TCGCGGCCGCATTCGCGGTCGGTCTCTTCTACGTGCACCACATGTCCGTGCGCTCGCACTGGTCGCACCTCGCCGAGTGCCTGTCGCCAACCCTCCTGCTCGCGCTGGCCCTGGCCGCGAAATCCACCTGGCGCTGGCTCCGCCCCGCGGTGTGGGGCGGCATCGCGCTCTTCTCGTCGCTCGCCTTCTTCGAGGTCCACTCCTTGTTCGCGCGCTTCAAGCCGGGCGAGCCGCAGGAGCTCGTCGCCTGCGAGGTGGACGGCGAGACGCTGCGTCTGCCCTCCTCCAAGGCGCGACAGCTCGAGAACCTGCAGGCCGTCTTCCGCGCGCGCGTGCGGCCCGAGGAGCAGGTCTTCATCGCGCCCGGACGTCCGGCTTTCTACGCGGTGCTCGGAAAGGTCGCGCCGACGTGGTGGATCTACTTCTTCTGGGTCGCGACCGACGCCGAGCAGCGCGAGCTGATCGACGAGCTCGCGAGCGAGGGCGTGGACTGGGTGCTGGTCGTCGATCGCTCGATCGACGGCATCGAGGAGCGGCGCTTCGCGAGCACCCATCCGCTGGTGTGGCAGCACCTCGAGCGCGATTTCGAGCGCGTCGCGGCGCAGGAGCTCGCTCCGCCCTGTGTCCTGTTCCGCCGGCGCTGATCTTCAGCAAGACCACAGAGGCGCAGAGGACACGGAGCCTCACGGAGAAAGCCGGATCGGCTCTGTGCGGCTCTGCGTCCTCTGCGCCTCTGTGGTTCTCTTGGGTTCCGGGCGGCAGCCCGCGCTGGGCTACGCCTGCGCTCCGCCCGTGCTCGCGCGCCCGCGCGGCCGCGAGTACGTTCCCTGTGGCGCGATCGGGCCCGTGGGCGCGACCAGGCTGACCAGCGCGAGCGGCACGAGCGTGTAGAGCAGCGCGAAGAAGCGGTCCCAGAGCTGCGGGAACAAGAGGAACCGCACCACGAACGTCAGCAGCAAAGCCAGGACGAGCGCCGCCACGCGCACCTCGATCTTCCAGGCCAGGGCGAGCGCGACGAGGCTCAGCGCGGCATAGGCGAAGACGGCGGTGCTGCCCGTGACCTCGCCGGCCGGCGTGGTCACGTAGCCGTCGCCGGGGAGCGCCTCGACCTGATGTTTCAGAATAGCGAGGTACTCGTTCCAGTCGGGCAGCGTCGCCAGCGTGGCGGGATGCGCGGCCTTCTCGACGAACGAGATCTGCATCAGCGGCCACCAGCCGTACTCGCCCGCGAAGTGCGACAACCAGTAGACGGCCGCGCCGCTCGCGCCGACCCACAGGAGGAGCGCCGGGACGCTCGGGCGCTCGGCGCGCGGCAGCACGAAGAACAGCGCGCCCGCGAGGAACCCGATCAGGATCACGGTGTCGGGCCGAGCCGCGACCGCCAGCGTGAACAGTCCGGCCGCGACGACGAACAGGCGTCGCTCGATCAGCACCCAGGCGCCGAGGCACACGAACAGCGCGGCCAGGCCGTCGGCGCTCGAGGTGTTGGCCTGGTTCAGGAGCGCCGGCGTGTGTGCGAGCCCGAGCGCGAAGAGCGCGGCCAGGGCGAGCGGCAGGTGATTCACAGCCCAGGCCAGGGCGAGCAGGCTCACCAGCACGTAACAGCCGAGCGGGATCCACCAGGTCGCGTCCGCGAGCGGTACGCCCTGGCGGTGCAGGAAGCGCACGGCGATCGAGTACAGGACGCGCGCGCGGTAGAAGGCCAGGTGCTCGTGGAACGCGGCCGGGTCCTGGGCCCGGACTTCGCGCACGCCGGGCGCGGTGAGCTGGGCGTAGGTCTCGGGCGCGAGCTCGGTCTTCGCGAGAGCATACGTGCGCTGGTGCAGCTCGACCGGGTCCTTCACCTCCCATTCGAGTGCCAGCGCCATGGCCGGCAGCATGTCCCAGTTGAGCTCGGGGTGACGCGCGAGCTGCTGCACCGTGCGCGCGAGGCCCAGGAAGAACAGCGCGAGCGCCGCCAGACCGAACAGGGCTGAGATCCAACGGGACTGCACGCGCGTCGTAGGCAGACCTTACGGGGCTCGAAGGCGAGCTGCTAGTGTGAACACGCTGCATGGCCCGATCTCTCCTCCTGGCCGCGTTCGCGCTGTGGGTAGCGGCCTGCGATGCGCGCGCTGCGCACCCGAAAAACCTGCTGGTCGTGTGCGTCGACACGCTGCGGGCGGACGAGCTCGGCACCTACGGGCGGCAGCCTTCGATCACACCGGCCCTCGACGGGCTGGCCGAGGAGAGCGTGGTCTTCGAGCGCGCGCACTCGGCCGCGTCCTGGACGCTGCCCTCGATCGGTTCCGTGTTCACCTCGTTCTTCCCCTCGACCACGGGCCTGTGGACCTTCGAGAGCCGCCTCGGCGACTCGTTCTCGACCCTGCCCGAGCGTTTCCAGGCGGCTGGCTTCGCCACGCACGGGATCGCCAGCCACGTCTTCTTCCAGGCGAAGTACGGACTCGTGCAGGGCTTCGATTCCTTCGACGACGAGCTGTGCCACCGCAAGGGCGAGGCCGGCTGGAAGCCGATCACCTCGCCCGAGGTGAGCGCCAGGGCGGCGCGCTGGCTCGAGGAGCGCGCGGCGAGCCAGGCGCGCGAGCCCTGGCTGCTGTTCGCGCACTACTTCGACCCGCACGTCGACTATCTCGATCACCAGGCCGCGAGGCCCGACGATTTTGTCCGCCCCGAGCGCGCGCGCTACCAGAGCGAGATCGCCTTCACCGACCAGCACGTCGGGGCCCTGCTGGCTGCGCTGGCGCGCTCGCCCTTCGCGGACGACACGGTGGTGCTGTTCTTCTCCGACCACGGCGAGTCCTTCGGCGAGCATCCCGGGATCGAGAAGCATTCCTACGGACTGTACGAGGAGGAGCTGCGCGTGCCGCTCTTCCTGCGCGTTCCCGGCGTGCCTCACCAGCGCGTGACGGACTTCGTGCGCTCGGTCGACCTCGGGCCGACGTTGCTCGAGCTCTTCGGACTTGCGCCCGAAGCGCGCGGCGAGGGCGTGAGCCTGGTGCCGCTCTTCACCGGCGGAGCTCGCGCGCCGCGCCCGCAACTCGCGGAGATCCGCCTGAAGCCGAGCTTCCACGCCAACGCGCTCGTGCGCGGTCGCTACAAGCTGTACGAGCACGTCTCGGGCGCGCGTCTCGAGCTCTACGACCTCGAGCAGGATCCGCGCGAGCAGCACGACCTCGCCGCGCAGAACCCCGCGCTGGTCGCCGAGCTCGAGGGCGAGCTGCGGCCGCGCGGGTTGCGCCTTGCCCTCGAGCAGCGGCACCAGACTCACGCCTTCGCCCTCCGGATCACGCTCGAGCCCGAACAGCTCGTACAGCGTCGGCGCCAGGTCCACCGAGCGCACGAAGTCCGTCACGC
>JANOGB010000280.1:0-6971 GCA_031413955.1 Planctomycetota bacterium
GGAAGAAGGGGAAAGAAGGAAGAAGAAGAGAAGAGAAGAAACGGAGCCGGGCTGGAGCCCGGCGCTCCCAGGGTGAAGAGCTGGGGCGGGAAGGCGGGGTGGTGAGGGGCGGGCGGTTCTTGCCGGCGGTGGCGACGGTCGTGGTCGTGGCGGCGTCGGCCTGGGCGGCGGCGCGCATCCGCATCGACCACGACATCGGGCACCTCCTGCCGGATTCCGACGCGGGCTTGGTGCAGAGCGCGAAGGCGCTGCGCAGTCTGCTGGAGCGCACGGTCGTCGACGTCGGTTCCGAGGATGGCTCGCACTCGGTCGAAGTGCTGGGCGAGGTCGCCGATCGGCTCGTGGCGGAGCTGGTCGCATCCGGGACGGTGCTGCGTGCGCGCGCCGGGCTCTCGATGGGGGACGCGCTCGAGCTGGTGGACCTGGTCTGCGCGCGGGCGCCGCTCTTCCTGCCCGAGTCCGCGTGGCAGGAGATCACGGCACGGATCGAGCCCGCGGCCGTGCTGGCGGCGATCGAGACGCTCGAGCGACGGATCCAGGAGCCCGACGGGGCGGTTCTCGCGCAGCAGGCGGCCAGCGATCCGCTGGGCTTCGCGGGCTTCGCGCTGGCGTCCCTCGGCTCCATCGCCGCCGCTCCGCCGGGCGCCAAGCTGGTCGACGGCCGGCTCCTGAGCGCCGACGAGAAGCACGTCCTCGTGGTGATCGAGCCGGGGTTTCCCGCCAGCGAGCTCACGCGCACCGAGGAGTTCCTGGCGACGCTCGAGCGCATCCGGACGAATCTCCTGCGGGAGCCGGCCTTCCACGGCATCGCGTTGCGGCAGGTGGGAGCGCATCGCTCGTCGAAGGACAACGAGCTGCAGATCCGCCGCGACCTGAAGCTCACGATGCTGCTGGGCGCGGGGCTGATCCTGGTCATCACGTACCTCTGCTTCGGGCGCCTGCGGCTCGTGCTCCTGGCGCAGACGCCCGCGCTGGTCGGAGGCGTGATCACGCTCGGCATCTTCTCCCTGTTCCAGGGCACCATCGCCGCGCCGATCCTCGGGTTCGGCACGGTGCTGATCGGGCTGACGATCGACTACGCCGTGCACGTCTTGACGGGGATGAGGAAGGACCATCCCGTCGGGCTTCCGGAGTTCGCCATGTTCCTCGGCGCGCTCACGACCAGCGTGACTTGCCTGCTGTTGCGTGGCTCCGCGTTGCCCGGGATCCGCGAGCTCGGCCTGTTCGCGGCCATCGGCGTGATGGTGGCCGCGGGCTTCGCGCTCCTGGTCCTGCCGAGCCTGAGGCCTCTGCTCGGAAAACCGGGGCGGCCGCTGATCGATCTCGAGCGGCTCATGGAGCGTGTGCCCAGGCCGCGGCGGGCGGTGTGGATCGCGCTGCTCGCTACTCCGCTTCTGGCGCTGGGAGCGTGGCGCCTCGAGTTCGACGGCGAGGTGAAGAACCTGAGCTGCCTGAGCCCCGCCGCCGACGCCGACGAGGAAGCGGTGCAGCGCGTCTGGGGCGGCGCGGACGTCTCGACCCTGATGATCGAGGCGCCGAGCCTGCAGGCGGCCCTGGAGGCGAACGACGAGCTCGCGCGCTGGCTCGACCGAGCGCGGGAGGACGGGCTGCTCGTCGGGCACGCCTCGATCGCCGGGCTCTTGCCCTCGCTGCGGACGCAGGACGAGCGTGCGCGGCGGTGGAGTGAGTTCTGGAGTGCGGAGCGGCGCGCGGAGCTCGCGGCGAGCTTGCGGGCGGCGGCGGAGCGCACGCACTTTCGTGCGGAGGCGTTCGAGCCGTTCGTGGAGGGGTTGGGGAGGTTGCCGGAGCGGATCGAGCTGGCGGAAACGGAAACGGAAACGGAATCGGAATCGGAGGCGGAGCCGGGCTGGAGCCCGGCGCTCCCAGGGGAGCTCGTCGGCGATCGCCTCGTGCAGGACGGCGAGAGCTGGCGCGTCCTGACGCCGGTCTTCACGAGCGGCTGGGAGCAGCTCACGCGCCTTGGCGAACGACTGGGCGCGGAGCAGCCTGCCGCCGTGCTCGTCAACCGCAAGGCGGTCATGCGTCAGGTCGCGGGACTGGTGAGCGGCGAGATGAGTGGCCTCGGAATCCTGGCCTTCCTCGTGGTCGCGGGGATGGTCTTCGTCTGGCTCGGAGAGCCGCTCCTGACGGGCGTGATCCTGCTGCCGCTCGCGCTCGGGCTGCTGTGGACGCTCGGGATCCTCGGCTGGGCGGGCGAGAAGCTGAACCTCGTCAACGCGGTGTTCATCGTGTTCCTGTTCGGCGTGGGCATCGACTACTCGATCTTCATCGCTACCGGCTACCTGCAGCGCTTTCGCACCGGCCTCGAGCGCACGGCGGAGATGCGCGCCTCCGTGCTGCTGTGCGCGCTGACGACCTGCGCGGGCTTCGGGACCATGGCCCTGGCGGGCCATCCGGTGCTGCACTCGATCGGCATGATCGCGGGCGTGGGCATCGCCTGCGCGACGCTGGCGGCGCAGCTCTTCGTCCCGGTCTGCTGCCAGGCGCTCCTCGTGCGCGCTCCGATCCGGCCGACGCCGGAGAGCCTGCGCGGCGCGCGCTGGCACAAGCTCATCGCGGGGATGTATCGCTACCAGGGGCCGTTCGTGAAGCACTACGCGGCCTCCAAGGCCAAGCGCGATCCGCTGGTCTTCCCCCTGCCCGACCTGTGCCCGGGAACCGGCAGGATCCTGATCGTGGGCTGCGGCTACGGGATCATGACCGCGCGTCTGGCGAGCGCCTTTCCCGCGCGCGAGATCGTCGCGCTCGACCCCGACGAGCGAAAGCTCGCGGTGGCGAAGAGCGTGCTGGGCGAGCGCTGCGCGGTGCGCTTCCTACGCGACGACATCCGCTCCTACGCGGACACCTCGACCTGTGAGTGGTTGTCGCTCGTGGACGTCCTGCACTACTGGGACGAGCCGGCGCAGCGCGAGATCTTGCGCGCGCTGCGCACGCGCATGGGCCCGAGCTCGCGCCTCCTCTTCCGCGACGGCTGCGCGGGGCCGAGCACCGGCAACTGGCTCGTGCACGGGGCCGAGGCCCTGGCGCGCGTCACGGGCTTCACGCGCATGCCCGGCAAAATGCTCTTCCACCCCGAGGAGAAGTGGCGCCAGCTCCTCGGCGAGTGCGGCTTCCACGTCCAGTCCGCGCATCCCGAGCTCGGGCTCCTGTCCAACCTCGTCCTCGTCTGCTCCAAAGCGGACGCCTGAAGCAGCTCCCCGTCAGGTTCCTCCCGCGCGCAGGCGTCGCAGGGTGAACACCATGACCAGCGTTCCCGCGCCGGCCACGACGCAGGAGAGCAGAAGAGCCCCGTCTCGGTCGAGCAGCCAGAACCCCAGACTCAGCGTGGATCCGAGAATGGCCGCAAGCGATCCGACCGAGCCGAGCAGGGCCTGGGCGAGCTCGCCGCGCGGCGCCGACAGTCCCGTCAGGCGGCGCACCGGGCCCCACGCTCCCATCGGGCGCACGCGGCGGTAGAAGGGGACCAGCGTGGCCGGATCTGGCGTGCGCGTCACGAGCAGCGAGCCGAGCGCGCACAGGGTCGAGACGACCACGGTGAGGATCAAGCGACCTTCGTTCGAGAGTTCGCCGCCGGGTGAGAGCGGCCCAAGATGCCAGCCCTGCTTGAAGATAGTGAGCGCGCTCGACGTCGCGCACGAAGCCAGCATGGCCGTGATCTCGGTCGAGGCGCGCACGCGCCACCACAACCAGCGCAGCACGTACACCGGGCCGACGCCCGCCAGGAACGCCAGCAGGAACAAGAACAGTTCGCTGATCGAGGTGGCGAAGTAGGCCAGAGTGCCGGAGATGCCCAGCACGGCCACGCTGGCGAGGCGCGCCACGCCGATGTAGTGCCGGTCGTCGGCCGTGCGCGCCACGAAGCGGCGATAGACGTCGTTGACGAAGTAGGAAGCCGCCAGGTTGATGTGCGTGGTCACGGTCGACATGAACGCGGCCAGCAGCGAGGCCACCATCAGGCCGAGGAGTCCGACGGGCAGGTAGCGGCCCATCATGGTCACGTAGGCGGCTTCCGAATCGGTGCGGGCCACGAGCGCGCCCTCTTCGACGACCTCGCCCACCTTGACCAGCGGCACCGGTTGCCAGTCGTCGGCGCTCTCCGCCGGTCGCAGCGAGAGGCTCACATCGGACTGGCCCGAGGCCGGGGCGAGCACGACGGCATGCTCCTCGATCGTGCGCACCGTGCCGGCAGCGGTGGCGCGCACCTCGATCGTCGGCAACAGCACCAGCGAGGCCAGGGCGGTCGCGATCCAGCCCCAGGGCCGCAGGGCGTAGTGGGCGACGTTGAACCACAGCATGGCCAGCATGCCTTGGCGCTCGTCGCGCGCGGCCGAGATGCGCTGCACGGCCGTGGCCGTGCCGTCGACGCTCTCGTGCGCCCACCAGGCGACGCCGAGGTACACGAGGATGGCGGTGACCGGCGCCGTCCAGAAGGACGCGTCCAGCCAGCTACCGGGACCGGGTGGCGGGAAGAAGTGCAGCACGTCTGGCCCGAGCACGCCTGAGGCCTGGGCCGCGGTCAGGCCCTCCATGCCGTCCACGACCTGCCACGAGATCACGCCGAGCACGATCATCCCGAGCATCGCCACGATGAACTGGAACTGATCGGTCAGGATCACGCCCCAGAAACCCGAGGCCGCGGTGTAGAGCAGCGTCAGCACGCTGGCCGCCACCAGGGCCGTGCCCTTCGGCAGCCCGAACATCACGTCCAGGATCTTGGCCGAGGCGAGCAGCACCCAGCACAGCGTGATCGTGTTGGTGACGAAGGCGTGGATCGCGCCCAGCGACCCGCGCAGGAAGCGCGCGCCCGCTCCGCCGTAGCGCAGCTCGACCAGCTCGGCCTTGGTCATGACCTCGCCGCGCCGCCACCAGCGCGCGAAGAAAAACACGTGCAACACGCCGCCCACGGCGAAGCACCACCACACCCAGTTCTTCCACACGCCGCCATCGCGCACCCAGCCGGTCACCACCAGCGGCGTGTCGGCGCTGAAGCTCGTGGCCACCATCGAGGTGCCCGCGAGCCACCAGCCGAGCGTGCGGCCACTGAGAAAGTACTGCTCGACGCTCTGGCTCGCTCTGCGCGTGTACCGCAGGCCGATCCACAACGAATAGGCGATGAAGACGAGGATCACCCCCCAATCGATCCAGTTGAGCCGCATGGGGCGCAGAGCCTAGTCCCGTAAGTGCTCCCCTGGCGCGACGATTCTTCGATCCGTGCGGTAGCTTGGGCGTCCGTCCCATGAAGCAACTGCTCGCTCTCCTGCTCGTCGCCCTGCCGTTTGCGCCTTCCAGCACTGTGCCCGAGACCGCACAGGAGAACCCGCCCCGCTTCCTCGAAGGCGCCGAGCGCGAGCGCTTCCTGGACGAGCTCGAGGCGCGCATGTCCGTGCGCAAGACAGTGGCGGCCGAGTTCGAGCAGGAGAAGGTGCTGTCGCTGTTCGACGACAAGCTGGAGAGCCGCGGGGCGATCCTGTTCCAGGCGCCCGACAAGCTGCGCTGGGAGATCCAGGCGCCTTTCCAGTCGATCCTGGTGGTCGCGGGCGAGGACGTGGCCAAGTTCGAGTTCGTGCGCGGCGAGAAGCGCGCTCTGCAGCTCGGGCGTGGGAAGGATCCGCTGCTCCTGGTGATGAGCCAGATCCGCGGCTGGTTCCTCGGGAAGTTCGATCGACGCGAGAAGACGTATCGCCTGCGTGTGGCGATGGAGCCTGCGCCGCTCATCGTCCTGGAGCCGATGGAGGAAGGGCTGCGCAAGGGCCTCTCCGCGATCGAGGTCTCGCTCAGCGCGACGCTCGATGCCGTGAGTCGCGTGGTCGTCCACGAGAAGGGCGGCGACAAGACGACCATGGTCTTCCACGAAAAGAAGCGCGACGTCCTGATCCCGGGGCCGTACTTCGATCTGAAGGATCCGACCCCGCTCGTCCTGGAAGCGCTGCTCGCGTCGCAGGAGAACGCCGCTCGGTGAACGCGCGCCAGTGGACCGGGAAAACCCGCGGCGGGCGCCTCGGGAACCTGTTCTTCGTGCAGTTGATCCGCTGCGGGGGCCTGGCGCTCGCGCCCTTCTTCCTGTTCTGGACGAGCCTCCACTTCCTTTTCGCCGATCCCAGAGGTCGCGGACACTCCTTCGAGCTCGCCCGGCGCCTCGGACTCGGGAACACAACCTGGCAGCGCTGGCGCTTCGCTCGCCGCCACTTCTACACCTTCGGCACGCTGCTCCTCGAACGCGTCGCCATCCTGAACGGCTTCGCGCAGCGCTTCGAGTTCCGCTTCGAGCAGGAAGAGGCCATCGTCGCGGCCCTCGGGCAGAAGCAGGGCGTGATCCTCGTCACGGCGCACATCGGGAGCTGGGAGGTCATGGGTCATCTGCTCCAGCGCCTGCAGACTCCCGTGACGCTGGTCATGTACGACGGCGCCCCTCCGGCGATGCGCCGGACGCTGGAGCGACTCTCGGAAGGCCGCTCGTTCCAGGTGCTCTACACCGACGGCTCGCCGACCTCCGCGGCCGGGATCCTCGCGGCCCTGCGGCGCGGCGAGATCGTCGGGATGATGGGCGACCGCGTCCTCTCCGGGCGCAGCGTCGAGGTCGACTTCTGCGGCGGCCGAGCGCGCTTTCCGGTCGCGCCGTACGTACTGGCGGTCACGAGCGGTGCCCCGCTCCTGCACGTCTTCGCGCTGCGCACGGGCCGCCGCCGGTACGGCCTCAGCGCCTCGACCACGGGCACCTTCGCCTACACCGATCGGCGTGACAAGGAGCCGGACCTCGCGCGCTGGGCCGGGGAGTTCGCGCGGCGCCTGGAGACCGTGCTGCGAGCGCACCCTCACCAGTGGGGGAACTTCTTCGCCTTCTGGGGTTAGCCTTTTCACCTGGGAGCGCCGGGCTCCAGCCCGGCTCCGTTTCTGTTCTTCTTCCCTTCCCCTGCGGAGAGAGGAACAAGCCAAGAAGAAGAGCCGGGCTG
>JANOGB010000281.1:0-2353 GCA_031413955.1 Planctomycetota bacterium
TGAGCGTGCAGCCGTCGGGTCGGGCGTGGTCGCCGACCATGCGCGCGGTGTACTGGAGGACCGTGGCGTATCCGAACAAGCGCCAGTACTGCTTGAAGGTGTCGAAGTGGCTCCAGGAACGCATCGTGCCGCTCACCACGCGATCGATGGTCTCGACCTCGATCTGGAGCGCGCGCTCGACCGGTCGGAAGGCCTCCATGTCGAGCCGCGGCCGCCGGAGCGCGCGCACGGCCGCCGGGACGAAGCGCGAGACGAAGGACTGCGTCAGCGTGATGCCGGTGCTGAAGAGGGGATCGATGAACGCGGCTGCGTGCGGCGTCAGGACGAAGCCGTCGCCGAGGATCGTCTTCGAGGTGAACTGGACGCGCCCAGTCCGGATCACCTTGCGCACGGGCTCCATCCGGCCGAGGTGCGCCTGGACGGTCGGAAAGCGCGTGATGAAGCGCCGCAGCTCCTCCTCTGGCGCGACGGACTCGTCCAGCGGGTGGTGCCGCGGATCGAGCACGAGCCCGACGCTCACCACGCCCGTGTCGAAGGGAATGACCCAGATCCATCCGCCTTCGAAGCAGTGATGTTGCGTTCCGCCGTGGCGTCGGAAGCGGAAGGCCGGGTTGGGTTTCCCGAGCACGTCATCGAGGGTCGGAATGCCCTTGAAGTGGCCGAAGATGGTGCGCGTGTTCGTGTGGAGCCGGGGTTCCGGATCACGCAACCCATAGCGGTGGGCGAAGAAAGACGCGTGCCCGGAGGCATCGACCACGAGCCGCCCCTGCAGCTCCTGCCGGCCCCCGGGTCCCTCGACCGCGAGCACCACACCCTCGGGACCGCTGCGAAAGTCCTTGACCTCCGTGCGCTCCATGTAATCGACACCGTAGGCAGGAAAACGCGACACGAGATAGCTGTCGACGTCCGCGCGCAGCATGTGCACGTCCGGTCCGTGGGGCAGCTCGAGCGTCTCGAACATGAGCTCCTCGTTCAGCCGCAGCGGTCGCCCCTCGACGTGATGCGCGAAGTAGAAGTGCTGCTTCGGGAAGCCCGTCAGTCCGAGCTTCTTGAGCCCGGTGTAGTGGCAGATGTCATGGAACTCGCGGATACCGAACTTGCGCGCCAGGTAGTCGAAGCCGAGCGTGGTCGACGGCACGGTCGACTCGCCAATCGCGAAGCGCGGGTGGCTCTCGCGCTCGACCACGCACACCGAGAGCCCCGCTTGCCGCAGGGCCAGCGCGGCCGAGGACCCGGCGATCCCACTTCCGACGATGAGGATGTCGTGGCGCACTCCTGGTTTGGCTCCGATGCGACCCAGGAGAATAGCGAACGCCCTGCCACGCGCCTGTCACGGTCTTCGTTCCCGCGGGCGGCATGGGGGCCCGAAGCCGGCGAACGGGATCGAGTCTGGGCGCCGAGCTTGTCGGATAGGATCGCCTGGACGCCATGAGCCGTTCCCCTCCGCCCCGCACGCGCAGCCAGCTTGTCGAGCAGGCGAAGGCGCTGCTCGCGTTGCACCGAGCAGGGCAGCCGCTCGTGCTGCCGAACGCCTGGGACGCGAGCTCGGCGCGCGCCGTCGAGAAGGCGGGCTTCCCCGTCGTGGCGACCACCAGCGCCGGCGTTGCCAGGAGCCTCGGGTTCGAAGACCACCAGGCCGCGCCGGTGGAGGAGATGCTCGCGGCCGCGGCGCGCATCGCGCGCGCAGTCTCCTTGCCAGTCACCGTCGACTTCGAGGCGGACTACGGGCTCGCGTCCGCCACGGTGATCGAGCGGCTGCTCGAAGCGGGGCCGCCGGCTGCAACCTCGAGGACACCGACCACGCTGCCGGCGGACTCTTTCCTCCAGCCGCGCAGGCCGAGCGCATCGCCGCTCTTCGCCAGGCCGCCTCGCGCGCGGGCGTGCCGTTCGTGCTGAACGCGCGCGTGGGCGTGTTCCTGCACGACTTCCCGAGCGAGGCGGCGCGGCTCGAAGAGGGGATCCGGCGTGCCGAGCTCTACCGTGACGCCGGCGCGGACTGCGTGTACCCGATCCTGATCCGCGACCCCGTGGCGATCGCCCACTTCGTCCGCACTGTGCGCTGTCCGGTGAACGTGCTGGCCATGGGCGGCGCGGCCTCGCTCCCGGCGCTCGTGGCCTCGGGCGTTCACCGCATCAGCTTTGGCTCGTCACTGCACGCGCAGTCGATGCGCGACCTGTACGGCGCACTCGAAGCGATTCGCCTCCCGGTCCAGCGCTGATCTTCTATTCCGCAACGGCTTGCTGGCCGAGCAAGAATCCAGCAAGACCACAGAGGCGCAGAGGACTCAGAGCCTGAGCAAGAATCGGCCGACGCGGCGGTTGGCCCCGACCGGACCAGCTCAGGCAGGGTTTG
>JANOGB010000282.1:0-11814 GCA_031413955.1 Planctomycetota bacterium
GTCGAGTTGCAGACTCCAATCCGGACTACGACCGGCTTTCTGGGATTGGCTCCCCCTTGCGGGTTGGCAACCCTTTGTACCGGCCATTGTAGCACGTGTGTAGCCCTGGCCATAAGGGCCATGATGACTTGACGTCGTCCCCACCTTCCTCCGTTTTGACAACGGCAGTCTCGCTAGAGTTCCCGGCATTACCCGTTGGCAACTAGCAATAAGGGTTTCGCTCGTTACGGGACTTAACCCAACATCTCACGACACGAGCTGACGACAGCCATGCAACACCTGTCCATGTTCCGGCTCCGAAGAGCAGTACTCCCCCTTTCAGGGGATTAATCCATGGATGTCAAGGCCAGGTAAGGTTCTTCGCGTTGCTTCGAATTGAACCACATGCTCCACCGCTTGTGTGAGCCCCCGTCAATTCCTTTGAGTTTTACCCTTGCGAGCGTACTCCCCAGGCGGGGCACTTAATACATTTGCTTCGGCAGGGAAGAGCATAGGCGTCCCCCCTACCCAGTGCCCATCGTTTACGGCTAGGACTACCGGGGTATCTAATCCCGTTTGCTCCCCTAGCTTTCGCACCTCAGCGTCAGTAACGGTCCAGTGAGCCGCTTTCGCCACCGGTGTTCCTCCTGATATCTACGCATTTCACCGCTCCACCAGGAGTTCCACTCACCCCAACCGTCCTCAAGCCAGGCTGTATCCGATGCTATTCCCCGGTTGAGCCGGGGGCTTTCACATCGGACGGACCTAGCCGCCTACGTGCGCTTTATGCCCAGTAATTCCGAACAACGTTCGTGGCCTCTGTCTTACCGCGGCTGCTGGCACAGAGTTAGCCGCCACTTCCTTTCGCCTTGGTCAACCATGCCGCTATTAACGACATGGATTTCCTAGAGCGTGACAGCAGTTTACAACCCGAGGGCCTTCGTCCTGCACGCGGTGTCGCTCCGTCAGGCTTTCGCCCATTGCGGAAGATTCTCGACTGCAGCCTCCCGTAGGAGTCTGGGCAGTGTCTCAGTCCCAGTGCGGCTGGTCGTCCTCTCAGACCAGCTACCCGTCATCGCCTTGGTGAGCCATTACCCCACCAACTAGCTGATAGGACGCAATCCCCTCCCCGAGCAGCAGCTTGCGCCACCGTTTACCCACAGGCCGATGCCGACCCGGGGGGCAATCTGGCATTACCCACCGTTTCCAGTGGCTATTCCAGTCTCAGGGGTAGGTTGATTACGCGTTACTCGCCCGTCCGCCGCTTTACTTGTCCGAAGACTTTCGCGCGCGACTTGCATGCCTAATCCACACCGCCAACGTTCGTTCTGAGCCAGGATCAAACCCTTCAAAGTGTTTTGAAATGGCGTTGATCGCTTTCTCTTGGTTGGAGACCGTACGGATGCACGGTCCCTACGCTCGCACGATTCTCAAGGGTCACCCTGATTGTCAAAGAGCCACGCGCAACGGCCATCCATGGGACGACGGGTCGCGCGGCTGAGCTGGGTTCCACACAGGCCAACCCCAGAGGGCGGATCCATGTGGGGCGAGGATGATATGGCTTCCTGGGTGCCGGTCAAGCCCGTGGGCGACTTTTCTGCCGCTGCGCCGGAACCCCCTTCGTTTCCAGCTGCTTAGGGCCCTCCGGGGCCGCCTCCTTCCGGCCTTCAGCCTCGGACTTCGATCGGACCGCCTTCGGGAAGGATCTGGAACAGCTCCTCCACATCCTCGTTGAGCAAGCGCACGCATCCATCCGAGGAGGCCTGGCCTACGCTCTCCGGGGCCCAGGTCCCATGGAACCCGTAGGAGGTCTTGGCTCCGTCCCTGGACCACCCGATCCAGCGCGTTCCCAGGGGGTTCCGGGGATCGCCGTAGGGGATGGGCTCCTGCCCCTCCTTCATCCAGGGGGGGTTCTCGAGCTTGTTCCTGACCGTGTAGCTCCCGGCCGGGGTCTCTTCCCCAGGGCGGCCGATCCCGACCGGCCATGCCGCGGCCACCTCGCCCCCGATCAGAAAGAGGGCCCAGCGGGCATCGAGATCGACCAGGACGCGAACCGGTTCCGTCGGGATTCTCAGGACCTGGTTCGGTTGCAGAAAGCCCTTGAGCCGGTTGGCACGCTCGATGAGGCCCGTACACATCCTCGCCTCGGGATGCGCGGACAGGTAGCGCAGGCGGATCCCGATCAGGCTGTCGCCGCTCTCCACCTTCATCTCGGCGGCCGGCCAAAGGCCGCGCGGGTTCCAGCGATGCTCGCGTTGCGCTTCGTCGAGCCCTTGCGTCCACACCGCGAGGTGGCGCCGATCGGGAGGCCACGGGGCCGCCAGCTCGCTGACCAGGAGGCTCGAGAATGCGGCGCTCGCCTCGGGAAACTTCCTGGCCGAAACGGCCTGCTTTGCCGCACGGTCCCACAACGACATCTCCATGGCGAGTGACACCGGTCCGCCCGAGGCAGCCGCGGGCGCCGGAGTTCGACCGGTCAAGGCCGCCTCGAACAGAACCCGTTCTCTGCCATCCACGGCCTCCCGGTCGATCTTCTCCGAGAGCGAGAGGGCGAGCTTTTTCTCACCAGCCGCGGCCCAGGAGAACGATTCGAGCAGCAGGGCCCGATCCCGGGGAAACGAGGCGGCCGCGGCCTGAACTTCCGCCGGCGTTCCGTGCACGAGCGCGTTGGCGACCAAGACCTCTTCGTCCGCTCCGTCCGGGGTGGGGACCAGGTTCGTCGGCCATGGCTTGACGCCTGCCGCCTCCTGAGTTGCGACTCCTGCGGGTTCAGCTGACGCGTCAGGCAGTAGATCGAAGGCTGGTTTGGCCGCGGGGGACGGCGGTAGGAAGCGCACGCCCGCCTCGGTAGGTGCCACGCCTTCCTCGGCAGCGACCGCAGCGCCAGGGCGGAACCAGCGGATGGCGAGGAAGGCGACCACGACGACCAGGAGCAGGAACAGGGCACGCATGGAGAGGGTGGGGGTTCGAGCTGGCTGAGGTGGGGGCCGGAACGGAAGTCCCCAGCGACGCCGTGCCCGGCCGACCCTGAACCAGACGGTTCAGGTGGGCCCGTCACCGCTCGGTCCTGCCGACGCGGATGAGGAGGGCCCGATATTGACGTTTGTAAGGCTCAGGGGTTGGAGCCGGGTGCACCTGCGCCGCCAGGTGACTTCCGCGCGCAGGCTACCAACCGCTATCGGGGGCTACCAGCTCTGGACGCGGATGGCGGAGGCGATCTTCTCCGCCAGAGCGAGCGCCCTTCGTCCGTCGAGCCCCGTGACCTCTGGCTCTGAACCGGACTCGACACAGCGCAAGAAGGAGTCGAGCTCGGCTTGCAGCGGCTGCTCGAGCCCCTCGAGCTCGAGCTCGGACACGTCCAGGAGCTCGCCGTTCACGAAGTTCTCGCGCCTGGCAAGTTCGGCCGGATCCATGCTGCGCAGCTCCTCGCGCCCCTTCTCCCAGCCCGGCCCCTTCTTGACGACCAGACCGTAGTTCTTTGTGAAGTCCAGGCTCACGTAGCTCGAGGCGGAGAACAGCCGGAAGCGCCGCATGGGGGTGAGCGACACGCGACTTGCCGTCACGTTGGCGCGGGCGCCGTTCTCGAAGACGAGGTGCACCGAGGCGAGATCGATGCTGTCGGTCAGGATCGAGCCACCCGAGGCGTCCAGACTCTGCACCTCCGAGTCGACGAAGTGCAGCACAAGATCGAGATCGTGGATCATCAGGTCGTGCACGACGCCCACGTCCAGTCCGCGGAAGCGGAAGGTCGACAGGCGATGGCATTCGATGAAGCGTGGCTCGACCGCCAGCTCGGCCAGCTTGCGCACCCCCGGCTCGAAGCGTTCGACGTGCCCCACCGCAAGGCACGAGCCGCTCTGCTCAGCGCTCGCGAGGATGCGGTCCGCGGCGGCCAGGTCCGGGGCCAGGGGCTTCTCGACCAGGCAGGCGATCCCGCGGCGGAGCAGTGGTACGGCAACGGCTTCGTGAGCCGAGGTCGGCACGGCCACGATGGCAGCATCGAGGTCGCGCGGCAGGTCGTCGATCCCGCCCAGGGCGCCGCAGCCGAGTTCCGCGGCAACCTCCCTGGCACGATTCTCCTCGGCATCGACCACGCAGACGAGCTCCGCGCGCGGGCTGCGGGCCAGGATACGCGCGTGGATCCGCCCCAGATGGCCAACCCCGACCACCGCCACCCGCATCCGGCCCGCGCTCACGAGGCACCCGACGCGCGCTGGAGCAGCTCTTCTCCCGCGCGACGGAACGCATCGCGCAACGTCTCGCGATAGCGTCCCTTGAGCCCCAGCTCGGTGTTGCGCAGCGACTGGATGAGCTCGCTCACGACGGTGCCCTTGAACTCCTGCTCGACCTTGGCGAGGACACGGCTGCGCGTCTCCTCGCCACGGAACAGGCGCCGGAATGCCAGGCGAAGCTCGAGGATCTCCTCCGCTTGCAGGCCGGCCCGCTCCAGCCCGATCACGTTGAGCTTCCGCACGCGCGCCGGATGCCCCTCCAGGATCACGAAGGGCGGCACGTCCTGGATCACGCGCGTGAGGCCGCCGACGTAGGCGTTGCGTCCGATGGTCACGAACTGGTGCGCGGCCGCCGCGCCGTTCACGATCGCGTTCCGGCCCACCGCCACATGGCCGGCCAAGAGCACGTTGTTGCCGAGCTGCACGCCGTCGCCGATCTCGCAATCGTGGGCCACATGCGAGCAGGCCATGAAGAGACAGCCGCTGCCCACGCGCGTCACGCCGCCGCCCTTGATCGTGCCGCGGTTGATGGTGACGAACTCGCGCACCGTGTTGCGATCACCGAGACAGAGCTGCGTGGGCTCGTCTTCGTACGAGAGATCCTGGGGCGCGCCTCCGATGTTGGCCTGACCCAAGAAACGATTCTCGCGGCCGATGGTCGTGACGCCGTCGATCACGACCTGTGGACCGACCAGGGTGCCGTCACCGATGCGCACGTGCGCGCCAATCACCGAATAGGGCCCAATGGTCACGTCGAGGCCGAGCTCGGCTCCGTCCGCTATCACTGCCGTGGTGTGTATCTTGGTCGTCATCTGGTGGCTCGCGAGGATCAGGGATCGACCATCGTGAAGGTGAGCAAGGCCTCGCACACGAGCTTGCCCGCTACGGTCCCCTGCCCTCGAACCTGGGCGGTCTCACCCTTCATCCTCAGGGTCTCGACCTCGATGCGCAGCTGGTCACCGGGCTCCACCGGTGCGCGCAGCTTGACCTTGTCGATCGACCACAGGACCGCGAGCTTGCCCGTGTGCTCGAGCTTGCGCAGCAGCAGCACGCCCGAGAGCTGCGCCATTGCCTCGAGCTGCAGAACCCCGGGCATCAGGGGCTTGCCCGGAAAGTGACCAGGGAAGAAGGGCTCGTTGATCGAGACGTTCTTGATGCCCACGGCGCGCTGGAAGCCGTCCACCTCGATCACGCGATCGATCAAGAGGAACGGGTAGCGGTGCGGGAGCATGCTCATGACCTCGCGCACGTCGAGCCCGGTCTCGCGCCGGATCACGCCGCCCGTCTCCTGGGCCTCGAGCAGGTCGTACAGGCGCCGCACCAGCTCGGCATTGGTCTTGTGACCGGTGCGCGTGGCGATCAAATGCGCGTGCAGCTCGGCTCCGAGGAGATGGAGGTCGCCCAGGAGATCGAGCAGCTTGTGCCGCACGGGCTCGCCAGGCATGCGCAGCACAGTGAGCGGGTCGCCGAGCACGACCGTGTTCTCGCGCGTGGCGCCACGCCCCAGACCCGCGGCCTGCAGGCGCTCCACTTCCGAGGCCAGGCAGAAGGTACGCGCAGGCGCGATCTCGCGCGCGAAGCTCTCGGGCGTCACCTCGACGTGGAAGGAGCCGCCCTCGACCTCCGGATCGCTGAAGGAGGCGATGTACTGGACCGTCAGTCCCGGTCGCTCGCCCGGTAGCGCCACCAGGGTGGCCGCGCCGTCGCGCACGAAGATCGGCTCCTCGAGGCGAAAGCTCTTGACGGCAGCCCCTTGCTCGACGATCCCGGCCTGGGTGAAGAGCTCCACCAGGGTCTTGGCGCTGCCGTCCAGGCCCGGCATCTCGGAGCCGGACATCTCCACGCGCAGGTTGTCGACCCGCAGTCCGGCGCAAACCGCCAGCAAGTGCTCGATCGTGTCGACGCTGCTGCCCCCGCGCTCGAGGTGCGTACGCCGGTCCCGATTCGAGTAGTAGCGGATGTGGGCCGGGATCGGCGGGGCATCTGGCAGGTCGGTACGCACGAACTCGACGCCCGCATCCTCGCCGGCCGGCAAGACGCGCACGCGAACTTCCTCTCCCGAGTGCAGCCCGCGGCCCGAGAACTCGATGGCCGTGGAAAGCGTGCGTTGCGCGCGCATCATTCCTCGACCTTCCCGGCGTCGAGCCGATGCTCCAGCGCGCGCACGCGCTGCAGGAGCTCGGGCAGCTTGCCGTACAGCGCGAGCAGCCGGAAGGCCTCGCCCTTCTCCCGCGCGGGGCTGCCGAACTGGTCTTCTCCGGCCGGCACGTCCTTGCCGACGCCCGACTGGGCCGCGATGCGCGCCCCGGGCCCGATGTGCATGTGGCCGGCGACGCCCGCCTGCCCGGCCAGGATGGCGCGCGCGCCGATGCGCGACGAGCCGGCCACCCCGACCTGGGCGACGAGCAAGGCTCCGTCCTCGACGATCACGTTGTGGGCCACGTGGACGAGGTTGTCGAGCTTCACGCCATTGCCGATGCGCGTGGCCTCGAAGCGCCCCCGATCGATGGCGCAGTTCGCGCCCATCTCGACGTCGTCGCCGACCACCACCGTCCCGCACTGCGGCACCTTCTCCCAACCCTCTTGGGTGGGTTCGAAGCCGAAGCCGTCCGAGCCGATCACCGTGCCCGCATGGATCAGGCAACGCTGGCCGAGCTCGACGCCGTCGTAGAGCACCACGCCAGAGTGCAGGACGCACCCCGCTCCGACCTTGACCCCGGGTCCAAGCATCACCCCGGGGTGGAGCACGACGCGCTCGCCGAGCTCCGCGCCCGCACCCACGAAGCACAGCGGTCCGATGCTCACGCCCGGCTCGAGGCGCGCCCCCGGCTCCACCACGGCCGTCGGGTGGATCCCGGCGGGTGGCGGCGGCAGCGGGCGACGGAAGGCCTCGACCACCAGGGAGAAAGCCCGGCTCGGGTCCTGACAGCGCAAGAGCGCCACGTCCACACGCCGGGCCCGCAGGTCGAAGGGTACGATCACCGCGCCGGCTCGGGTGGTCTCGAACTCGCCGGCATGGCGGGCGCTGCGCACGAAGCTGACCTGATCGGACCGGGCCTCGTCGAGTGCCGCCGGGCCGACGAGGACGCGCTCGCCGTCTCCCTCGAGTACGGCCTCGCAGAGCTCGGCGAGCTCGGACGCGGTGCGCTGGATCATGGTCGGGCAAAGGGCTCGAGCGAGCCCTGCGGGGTTCCTACGGTGCGGAAACTGGCCCGGGACGACGGCTGGCATGCTTGCGTACCGCCCCCCCACTGTCAACGCCGATGAGCTGGATCTCCGTCCTCTTCCGAGCTGACCTGGCCTCTCAGGTGCCGGAGCGCGTAGGTGGCGATCAGAACCCGATCTCGAACTCGAACACCTGCGTGTCGTCGCCATCGCCTTCGCGCAACGGGAAGCCGAAGCTGAAGGTGAGCGGCACCGGAAACGAGATCCCGAACAGGAAGCCGGTCGAGACTCGCAGCTCGTCCAGGTCGAGGGAGAACTCGTCGGGATCGAGCACTCCGAAGTCCAGGAACACTCCGGCCTGGATGGCCTCGATCTCGCGGTAGGAGCCGGGCTGGACGTTCTTCACCAGCGGGCGACGGTACTCCAGCGTTCCGTAGAGAGAGGTCGTGCCCCCGACCGGGAAGCCGTTCTCGTTCGGGCCGATCCCGCGGTAGTCGAACCCGCGCACCTGCTGGCCGCCGAAGAACGTGCGCTCCGTGTAGGGGATCTCGTCCGACTCACCGTAGGCCGCGCCCACCCCGAGCTGGAAGCCGAGGTGCACGTAGTCGGAGACGAGGTCGGGGTCCTCGTCGAACTCGTCGTAGAAGTCGAGTCCCGCCAGGGTGCGCACGAAATCGAAGTCGCTGCCCAGGATGTGGTCGTAGACAAAGGCCTGGAGGTCGATGTCCACGCCGTTGCGCGGGATGATGCGGTTGTCGACCGTATTGAAGGCATACCCGAAATCCAGGTGGCCGAGATCGCTCTTGCCTTCCTGGGCCTTCAGATCCTCGGGCACGGCGAGCGGGGTCGTGAGCCCCGGCTCGCCGCCCGAGTCGATGTCGTCGACCTCCACGCTGCCAATCCCGTAGCGGCCCCAGGCGCTGGAATCCGGCGAGAGCTGGCGCACCAGGCGCAGGCTGTAGTCGCGCCGCTCTTCGTCGTGCGATTCGAATTGCCGGTTCAGGCTGCGTGCGGCCAGCTCGAGACCGATGTAGTCCTCGTGCATGAGAAAGACGTCGGGATCGAGGAAGGACACGTTGTAGCGTGTGACCTCGGTGCCCGGCAGGGCCTCGAAGAGCAGCCTCTGGCCCGCGCCGTGGAAGGCGTCCAGACGCGCGACCTCCTCGATCGAGCTGCCGAAGGAGCTCGGCAGGTTGGTGAGGTCGAAGTTGCCCTTGCGCAGCTTGATGCCTCCGAAGGCGCCGTTGGAGGTCGAGATCCCGCCGCTCAGCTCGAAGCCCAGTACACCGCTCTCCTGGACCGAGAACTCGAGGTCCTTCTGGCTCGGGTCTCCGGTATCGAGGTAACGCACCTGGGGTGGGAGGATGTCCTGGTGGAACCCGTCCGGCGAGAAGAAGCCGGTGGCCTCGATGCGCGTGCGTGAGCGCTCGATCTCCTTGGGATCGGCACGCTGCCCGGGCTTGACGGTCACGAGACGCCGGATCACGCGGTCCTGGGTGTGCAAGTTGCCCTTCACCTGGATCTCGCGCAAGGTGATCGGCTCGCCCTGCACCAGGCGATAGGTCACCCGTACCGCGGGCCGCTCGGCGTCGAACACGAGTTCGGGCTCGAGGAAGTGGAAGCCCTCCCAGGTGGCCAGTGAAGGATGTTCGACGTGCCCGCGCTTGCCATAGAGATCGCGCAGCGTGCGGTGGTCCTCGTCCACGCGCCGGCGCAGGAATACCTGGCCCGGCTGCAGCGCGAGCGACGGGCGCAGCTCTTCCTCGGCGATCAGGAGCTCGGACGGTTCCTCGCGGTAGCCCAGGGGGCTCTGCTCGTCCCGGATGTGCTGCAGTGCGCGGAACTCGACCGCTTCCACGACGAAGGGCTGGCCCTCCTCGATGGCCAGGTGGATGGTGACCCACGCTCGATCGTCGCTGAACTCGAGCCGATCGAGCTCGACCACGGCGTCCAGGTATCCCAGGTCCCGGTAGACACCGCGCATGGCGACGATGTCCGCGTCGAGCGTCTCGGGCACGAAGTCCTTGGCGAACCAGCGCCACAGGCGCGGAGCGCGCAGCTCGGCCTTGGACAGCTTGGAGAGACCGCGCTTCAGGAACAGGAAGCCCTTGTCCGGCAGCGTGTGGTTGCCGTTCTGCTCCACCGCGCGCACCTTCACCTCGGGCCCCTCGTTGATCTCGAAGATCACGTCGGGCGCCGAGGGCTCGCCCGTGACGGGATCCGTGCCCGCCGGGCGCGGGACCTCCTTCACCTCCACGAAGTAGAAGCCCTCGTCGCGGTAGTGCTGCAGGAGGCGCGCGCGGATACGCGGGGCCTGGTAGAGGTAGAGTTCCTCGCGTTCCCCGATCCCGGCCCACTCGCGTACTTTCTCGTCGTCGATCTCGACGTTGCCGACGATGCGCAGTTCGAGGTCGAGCGGAAGCTCTTCGACGCGCAACAGGAGTTCCACTTCGCGCTCGTCGCCGCTCGACGCAAGGAGCTCGACCAGGGCGCGCACGCGGAAGGTGTCGAACAGCACCTGGATCCCGCGGCGCACCTCGGCCTCGCCCATCAGCGGCTCTCCCAGCCGCTGCCCGAAGGCGGCCGCGATCTGTTCGGCCGTGTAACGCACGTTGCCCTCCACGCGCACGGCACGCACGCTGGGTCGTTGCGTACTCTCCTGGCTCACGGGCGGGGCGGCCGTCTCCTGGCCCCGCGGCGTGAGCACCAGGACACAGGCCGCGCAAGCCACGCGCAACCCGCTCCCCCAGCGCGTCCGGCGGAATCCTCCCATGCGGTGGGCTTGGCCCCGTCTATGCCAAGACTTCGGTCGCCGTGGGGGCGCGGTTCTCGAAGCGCATGGTCGATTCGAAGAACTGTAGCCGTACGGCGCCAGTCGGCCCGTTGCGCTGCTTGGCGATGATCACCTCGGCCAGGCCCTTGTTCTCCTCGTCGCGCAGCGCCGGGTAGTACTCCGGCCGGTAGAGCAACAACACCACGTCCGCATCCTGCTCGATCGAGCCGGACTCGCGCAGGTCGGAGAGCTGCGGACGCTTGTCGTCGCGCAGCTCGACCTGGCGCGAGAGCTGGGCCAAGGCGACGACCGGCACCTCGAGCTCGCGCGCCAGCGACTTCAGCGAGCGCGAGATGTCGCTGATCTCCTGCTGGCGGCTCTCCGCCTTCGGGAAGGAGAGCAGCTGGAGGTAGTCGACCACGATCAGGTCGAGCCCGGTCCTGGCCTTCTGACGCCGCGCGCGGCTACGCAGAGACATCATCGAGAGCGCCGAGGTGTCGTCGATGAAGATGCTCGTGCGCGACAGCTTGTCGCAGGCTGCCGTGAGCAGGTGCAGGTCGTCAGAGGGGATCTTGCCCGAGCGGATGCGATGCGCCTCGACCCGCGCGATCGAGCACAGCATGCGCGAGACGATCGACTGCCGGCCCATCTCGAGCGTGAAGTGCAGGACGACGGGCTTCCTCTGCAGCCACTCGGGCTGGGACAGGGCGGCATGCTCGATCATGTTGAGCGCCAGAGCCGTCTTGCCCATCGAGGGCCGCGCCGCCAGCACGATCAGGTCGCCCGCGTTCAGGCCGCACAGGAGCTGGTCCAGGTCGACGTAGCCCGAGGTGATCCCGGTCAGGCCTTCGCGGTGAGCCGAGGCCTCGATGCGCCGGAAGGTCTCCTTGATGGCGCTGGCGATGGGCTCGGCGCCCTTGCCCGCCTCGCGCCGCGCGAGCTGGAAGATGCGCTGCTCGCTCTCGTCCAGGACCTGCTTCACGGCCTCCCCGTCGGGACGCGTCTCGAAGGCCTGGGTGATGATCTCGGTCGCCTCGCGGATCAGGCCGCGCAGAGCAGCCGTGTCGGCCACGATGTGCGCGTGGTGCAGGGCGTGAGCCGAGGACGTGACCTCCTGGGCGAGCTGGACCAGGTACGCGGCGCCACCGACCTCGGTGAAGGTCCCGGCGGCCCGCAGGGTCTCACCGAGGGAGATGAAATTGACCGGCGTGTTGCGCTCCGCCAGGCGCAGGATGCCCTCGAACACCAGGGTGTGGCGCCGTTCGTAGAAGTCCTCCGCGCGCAGGAAATCCGCCACCTCCGCCACGCGCTCGTCGTCCAGCAGCAGGGCCCCGAGGAGCGCCCGCTCGGCCTCTTCGTTGCGCGGAGGAGTCCGCGGGACGCGCTCTTCTGCCATGCGCGGCAGGATAGCGCGCGCAACTCGAAGTCCAGAGAACTTCCCGCTCCGGGAGAACGCGCCACGGAGGCGCTTTGCGCTTGGCCGCCAGGATGTCCTGGCCTGGTCAGGGCTTGCGAGTCGCGCGCGCGCTCAGAGCCTGAGCAAGAATCGGCCGACGCGGCGGTTGGCCCCGACCGGACCAGCTCAGGCAGGGTTTGGCGCGTCAGGAAGCTCCGGTAACGGCCTCGGCCGCGCGCAGGCCGAGTTCCTGTAGTTTGCGGACCAGG